>DATBEM010000181.1:0-46875 GCA_036276115.1 Trebonia sp. | reverse complement strand
CCGAGCCGTTCGTGCAGGAGGCGCTGCGCTGGCTGCCCGGCACCGCCCTGGACGCCGACGACGGCCTGGGCACCCGGCCGGTCGTGGCGGCCGGGCCCGGCCGCGCGGCCCCCCCGCCGACTGCCCGGGTGCTGGTCGCCGACGACAACGCCGACATGCGCGAGTACCTGGCCCGGCTCCTGAGCGGGGACGGCTACCAGGTCATCGCCGTCGCTGACGGGCAGGCCGCCCTCAGCGCCGTCCAGGCCGGACCGCCGGACATCGTGATCAGCGACGTGATGATGCCCCGGCTAGGGGGCCTGGAACTGGTGACCGCGCTGCGGGCCGACGCCCGCACCGCCGCCGTCCCGGTCCTGCTGCTATCGGCCCGGGCCGGGCAGGAGGCCTCGGTCGAGGGCCTGCAGGCGGGCGCCGACGACTACCTGGTCAAGCCGTTCTCCGCCGTCGAGCTGCTGGCCCGGGTCCGCTCCAACCTGGGGATGGCGCGGTTCCGCAACCGCGAGGCGCAGTTCCGCCGCACGCTGATCGACGCCATGCAGGAAGGCTTCTTCGTCACCGACGGGGAGGGCACCATCCTGGAGGCCAACCAGGCGTTCCTGTCCCTGGTGGGCTACGGGCCCGAGGGGCTGCCGTACCGCTGGCCGCATCCCTGGCTGCCCGACGCCGCCGCCGACCCGGACGGGCTGGCCGCCATGACCCGGGCGTTCACCGACTACAAGCGCGCGGGCGGCGGCCGCTACACGGTCCCGGCCCGGCACCGCGACGGGAACACCGTCTGGCTGGCGTGCAGCTCGGCCAGCTTGCCGAGCCCGGACGGGCAGGGGCGGCTGTTCGCCGGCACCGCCCGCGACGTGACCGCCGACCGGCTCGCCGGGCAGCGCGAGGCCACCCTGGCCAGCTTCGCCGCCGCCCTGGCGGCGAGCGGGGAGATCTCCGAGATGCTCACCACCGCGTCCCGCGAGATCGCCGCCGCGGTCCGGGCGGCCCGGGTGCAGGCCGCCCTGTGGTCCGGCGACGGCCACCTCGCCGTCACCGGCTGGCCGCGGCCCGCCCCCGGCGAGGTTCCCGCCCGCACGGTGGCCACCGCCCTGGATGACATCCGCCGCGAGCCGGCCGCCACCGTCGCCGTGCTGCCCGGCGACGCGGGCGCCAGCCTGCTCGCCGCCCCCCTCGACGGGACCGGCTCATCGGCCATGATGGCCCAGTTCCCGGCCGGGGTGAGCGTGACCCCCGAGGCCCGGGAGCTGTTCGCCCTGCTGACCAGCCACCTGGCCCAGGTGCTGGCCAAGGCCCGGGACTACGAGCAGGCCCGTGCCGTCGCCCTCACCCTCCAGCACGCCATCCTCGCCCCGACCGAGCTGCCGCACGGGTTCGCGGCCCGCTACACCCCGGCGGTCCCGCCGCTGGAGGTCGGGGGCGACTGGTACGACGTGGTCCCGCTGCCGGGCGACCTGACCGGCGTCGTCGTCGGCGACTGCGTGGGGCGGGGCCTGCCCGCCGCCGCGGTCATGGGCCAGCTCCGCTCGGCCAGCCAGGCCGTCTTGCTGCGCGCCCCCGGCCCGGCCGAGGCGCTGCGGGACCTGGACACGTTCGCCAGCCGGATCCCGGGAGCGGACTGCGCCACCATGTTCTGCGCGATCGTCGATGCCGCGGCCGGCACGGTGACCTACAGCTGCGCCGGGCACCCGCCGCCCATCCTCGTCACCGCCCGCGGCGAGCACCACCTGCTCGACCAGGCGCAGTCGCTGCCGCTGGGGGTGCTGCCGCCGGGCTGGCAGCGCAGCCAGGCGACCGCCCAGATGGGGCCGGGCGCGACCTTGATGCTCTACACCGACGGCCTCGTCGAGCGGCGCAACCAGCCGCTGGACAAGGGGATCGACGCCGCCGCCGTCGCGATGGCCGAGCGCAGCGAGGCGCACCCCGACAGCGTGGCCGACCACGTCATGGACGTCATGACGCCGGCCGCCGGCTACGACGACGACGTCGCCGTGCTGGTCTACCGGCACCCGCCCGCCCCGCTGGAGGTCCAGGTCCGGGCCGATGACCAGTCCTGCCTGCAGCTGCTGCGGGCCCGGCTGCGGGCCTGGCTGTCGGCCGCCGGCGTCGACGGCCCGCTGGCCAACGACATCATGATCGCGGCCGGGGAGGCGACCGGGAACGCGGTCGAGCACGCTCCGGAGGGCCGCCCCGGCGGCGCCGCCCCCGTCCGGGTCACCCTCACCGCCAGCGCGTCCGCGGCCGGGATCGCGCTGACGATCACCGACACCGGCACCTGGCGCGACCCGCCCGCCGAGCGTGAGCCCGCCCCCGGGACCCGGGGCCACGGCCTCATCTTCATGCACGCCCTCATGGATGACGTGACGATCAGCCCGTCCCCGCACGGGACGACCGTGACCTTGACCAAGGACCTGACCCATGACTGACGACGCCCCCCCGCCCCTCGCCGCGTTCGGGTACGAGCCCGCCCGCGACGGCGAGCCCGCCCTCGTCCGGGCGGCCGGCGACATCGACCTGAGGAACGTCGGCCAGTTCCAGGACGCCCTCGACCAGGCGATCCGTGACCGGGCGGCCGCCGGCGCCGTCACCGCCGACATGACCGAGGTCACCTACTGCGACAGCGCCGCCATCCGGGCCCTGTTCGCCGCCGCCCGGCGCTCCCGCCTCGCGATCCGCATCCGCAAGGCGGGCGCCGTCAGCGAGGTCCTGCTGCGGGTGTCGGGCCTGGACCAGGTCGCCACCGTCGTCATCGTGGACTAGCCGTCATCGTGGACTAGCTGGCCGCGCTACCCGGCGTCGCCCTCTGCCCGGATCAGGGCCGGGGTGAGGGCCTCCATTGCCGCGACGACCGGGTCGAGGCCGCCCGGCGCGGTGGTGATGACCCGGACCACGGCCTCGTCCAGCCCGGCCGCCAGCCGCGCGAACGCGGCCGGCGCCCCCTCCGGCGCCCCGTAGTAGCCGACCGCCGTCAGCATCTCCTCTGGCATCGCGGCGGCCAGGTCGGCCATCGTCGCCCCCGCGTCCCGGCGGGCCTCCAGCTCGGTGAGCCCGGCGCCGAAGCCCATCGCCGCGAACAGCCCGCGATAGCCGGCCGTGTCCGGGACGCCGGGCTGGCCGAGCGCGTAGCCCAGCACCTGCCCGGCCAGCGCCAGCCGGGCGGCGTCGGTGTCGCTGTCCACGCAGACCCGGATGTACATCGTCAGCGGCACGCTGCCCGCCGCCCGGCCCGCCCGGGCGGCGCCCGCGTCGACCTGCGCCCGGCTGGCGGCGATGCGCTGCGGCGAGGCCCAGTTGAGCAGCACCCCGTCGGCCGTCTCGCCCGCCAGCCGCAGCATCTGCGGGCCGAGCGCGGCCAGGTAGACCGGGGCCGGGGGCACGTCCGCGGCCGCCAGCCCGGCGCCGCGGGGCCAGCCCGGCGAGCCGGCCCCGAGGCCCTCGGCGGCCGCCCGCTCGCCCGCCAGCAGCGCCCGGACCTGCGTGACGTACGCGCGCATGACCGCGATCGGGCGGTCCGGCAGGCCCACCGACTCCCAGAACCCCGGCCCGTAGCCGCCGGTGCCGAGGCCGAGGGTGAACCGGTCGCCGTACTGCTGGGCCAGCGTGGCGGCCTGCGCCGCCAGGGCCAGCGGGGTCCACATGCGGGCGGCCGGGACGACCGAGATCCCGGTCCGCAGCGAGGTGTCGGCCATCCAGGCCGAGCAGGTGTGGAACGCGTCGGGGATCCCGCCGGCCGGGGTCCACAGGCTGTCGAACCCGAGCCGCTCCGCCCCCTTCGCGGCGGCTCGCAGGGTGTCCAGGGGAAGGCCAAGGCGGGCGTCTAGCCCAACGCCGATCATCATGACTGACCAGTATGCCGAAGGCTAGCGGGCCTGGTCCCGGGCGGCGCCGGCCGGAGCGGGCTCGGGCGCCGCGGCCGGCTGGACGCCGCCGCGCAGGCCGGCCAGCGCGACCACGGCCGCGACCGCCATGATGATGCCCATGCCGATGAGCACGTCCCGCGTCGCGTTGGCGTAGTCGGCCCGGATGAACGCCGGGATCGAGGCCACGCTGCCGCTGCCGCCCTGGAGCTGGGCGATGCTGGCCGCCTGGCGGGCGGCGGCCGGGCCGGGCAGGCCCCGGGCGGTGAGCGAGCCGGCGATGGCGGACCGGAAGCCGGCCGTCGCGATCGCCCCGAGGATGGCGAAGCCGAGGCTGGCGCCGTAGTTGCGCACCGTCTGGGTGATCCCGGTCGCCTCCCCGTAGGAGAACCGCGACGCCCGGTTGATCGCGTCGGTGTTGGCCTGCCCGAGCATGAGGCCCATGCCCGCCCCGGCCATGACGATCCAGGCCACCTGCGAGCCCGCGTGCAGGTCGCTCACGTGGGCGGCCCACAGGAAGTAGCCCGCCGCCGCCAGCGCGCAGCCGGCCACCACCGGCCGCTTGGCCCCCGCCCGGTCCAGCATCCGCCCGCCGAGCTGCGCGAACGTCACGAAGCCGAGGAAGAACCACAAGATGAGCAGGCTCGCGGTCGTCGGCTGCTCGCCCAGCGCCACCTGCCCGTAGACGCTGGCGAAGAAGAAGACCGGGATGAACGTCATCATCGCGACGGCCAGGACGACGTTCTGGACGGCGAAGGCCTGGTTGCCGAAGATGCTCACGTTGATCAGCGGCGCCCGCGTGCGCCGCTCGGCCAGGCAGAACACCACCAGCACGGCCACCCCGGCCGCGATGCAGGCCCCGATGGCCGGGTTGCCCCAGCCCCACAGCTGCGACTGCTGGAAGCCGAATACGCTCAAGCCCACCCCGACGGTGATCAGCGCCACCCCCCGGTAGTCGACCGGCGCGGGCCGGTGCTCGGTGACCGGCCGGGCGATGATGATGAGGACCAGCGCGACGAGCGCGACGGGGACGTTGATCCAGAAGATCGACCGCCAGGTCCACTGGATCAGGTAGCCGCCGGCGATCGGGCCGATCGCGGTCAGGCCGCCGGCCACGCCGAAGAACAGCGCCAGCGCCCGGCCCCGCGCCCGCAGGTCGAACGTCGCCACCACGATCGCGATCGCGGCCGGGAACATGAGCGCCCCGCCCGCGCCCTGCACCGCCCGGAACGCGATGAGCCACGCCTCCGCCGCCCCGCCGCGCGGGGTCAGCCCGCACAGCGCCGAGGACGCGGCGAACACGATCACGCCGATGATGACCATCTTCTTGTGCCCGACGGTGTCGCCGAGCCGCCCGCCCAGCGCGAACAGCGCCGCCAGGGCCAGCAAGTAGGCGTTGATCCCCCACTGCATCCCGCTGCTGGTCAGCCCGAGGTCATGCTGCACCGTCGGCGCCGCGATCGACACGATCGTCTGGTCGATGAACGTCATCGCCACCGCGAAGATCATCGCGGTCAGCACCAGCCCCCGCGACTGCCCGCCCGCGCCCGCCGGCCCCGCCATGGCGCCCCCTCCCCGATCGGCAATACGGAGGCAGTATCCCATTGCCATCAGCCGGGAACCTACTACTGCTTGCCGTCGGCATGGCGGCCCGCGCTGGCCAGGGGCGCCCTGGCCAGGCAGGAGCAGGAGAGGACGGCTACCGGTAGCGGAACCCGTCCAGGAAGCGCCGGAACACCCCGCCCTCGCGGGTCAGGGCCGGGCGCGACGGGGCCGGGCCGGCGCGCTGGCGCGCGATCGGCTGGTCGTAGTCGGTCCGGGCGATGGCGTCCACGACCTGCTGCTCGTCGAAGTCTTCCGACCCCTCGATCAGGGGCACGAACCCGACCAGCATGCCGTCCCGCATCACCTGGGCCTCCAGCCCGGCGGTGCCGTCGGTGTCCCACTCAGCCTGCCGCCCGCCCGGCAGCGTGACCGACACCCCGTACTGCCCGGCCCCCCGCAGCAGGTGCGCGTTGACGCCCCGGTCGCGCAGGGAATCCGCCACCCGGCGGGCCTTGTGCTCGTCCATGTCACCGACGGTAACCCATGGCCCTGAGCAGTCCCTGCACCTTTCCTCTGCCCCGCCTCTGCGCGAGCCGGCGGGCCCGGCGGCATCGCCGGCCGCGGGCCGTAGTCTAAGGAGTACAGTTCCGGCAGAAAGGACGGCGGCATGTTCGCTGGCACGAAAGCATTCAGCGGGTTCTCGGTGGACGACGTGGAGGCGGCGGCGAAGTTCTACGGCGAGACGCTCGGCCTGCGCACCTCACAGGCGAACGGCCTGCTGACGCTGCACCTGGCCGGTGACCGGGACACCCTCGTCTACCCCAAGGGCACGGCGCACGTGCCCGCCACGTTCACCATCCTGAACTTCCCCGTCGACGACATCGCGGCGGCCGTCGACGAGCTGGCCGGGCGCGGCGTCCAGTTCGAGCGGTACGACGGCGCCGGGCAAGACGAGCGCGGGATCGCCGACGCCGGGCCGCGGATCGCGTGGTTCAAGGACCCCGCGGGCAACATCCTGTCAGTACTTCAGCAGTAGCGGGCCCGACGGCAGCGTGACCCGCTCGCCCTGGGCGGCGGCGTAGTCGCGCATGGCCAGCACGAACGCGCGCTCGGGGCCGGAGCGGGCCGGATCGTCGTCGTCGGCCAGGAACTCGCGCCAGGCCACGTCGCCGTCGTCCCCGTAGCCGGCCAGCATGACCCCGCCGGCCCCCCAGATGTTGGCGTCATGCTCCCGGGGCGGCAGGCCGGAGCCCGCGCAGTCCTCGCGCCACACCCGGTACAGCGTCTCGCCCGCCATCGCCGCGATCGCCGGCAGGTGCACCTGGGCCAGGAACCGCAGCCACGGCGGCGGCTCCCGCCACTGGGCGCGGGTGTGCACGAAGATGCGGGTGTTGGGGATGGCGAGGGCGGCCGCCCGGCGGGCGTCGCGGATGTAGGGCCACCCGGCCGCCGCCTGGGCGAAGGACTGCCAGGTGGCCTCGCCGGCCACCTCGCCGGACCGCTGCCACGCCTGGAACGGCGCGAACCCCGCCAGCCAGGCCGGGTCGGCGGCGGGCCAGGTGAGCACGTGGATGATCTGCTGGCCGTCCGGCCCGGCCTGGAAGACCGCGTCCCACAGCTGCGCGAGCCGCGCGTCGGCGGCGGCGCCCGACACCTTAGTCACGCTGGGACTCTAGGGCCGCGCGGGCACGGCCGGCAACTCCATGAGCAAGCCATCGGCTCCCTTGCCCGCCGCTGCCTGATAACAGCAAGAAGCGGCCCGCAAGCGCCTGTCAGCGGCCATCGGCTCCCTGGCCTGGCGTAGCGCCTGGGCCGCGCGCCGGCGGGAAGCGAGGCGCCCGGGCCCGTGAAAGGGAACCGTTCCGGCCGGGGGCAGCCGGCTGTACGATCTTGCGCGCGTGCCCCGCCTACCTTCGGAGCGTCACCATGACCGGTCCCCAGCCGCCCGCGTACGGCGATTTCCAGAACGAGATCTACCTGAACGGGCTGCGCGGCGTCGTCCCGGCGCTGCCGATGGCCTACGCGGACCTGGAAGCCCGGGCCGCCGCGGCGCTGCCGCCGTCGGTGCTGTCCTACGTCGCTGGCGGGGCGGGGGACGAGGCGACCCAGCGGGCCAACGTCGCCGCGTTCGGCCGGTGGGGGCTGGTCCCGCGGATGCTCGTGGGGGCCCGGCAGCGCGACCTGTCGGTCGAGCTGTTCGGGCGGCGGCTGCCGAGCCCTGCGTTCCTCGCCCCGGTCGGGGTCATCGGGCTGTGCGCCCAGGACGGGCACGGGGACCTGGCCACCGCCCGGGCGGCGGCCCGCACGGGCGTGCCGATGGTCGCCTCCACCTTGTCGGCCGACCCGCTGGAGGACGTCGCCGCCGCGCTCGGGGAGACGCCCGGGTACTTCCAGCTCTACACCCCGACCGACCGCGACCTGGCCGCCAGCCTGGTCCAGCGGGCCGAGCGGGCGGGGTTCGCCGGGATCGTCGTCACCCTCGACACCTGGGTGACCGGCTGGCGGCCGCGGGACCTGGCCGGAGCCAACTTCCCCCAGCTGCGGGGGCACTGCCTGGCCAACTACACCAGCGACCCGGTGTTCCGCGCCCTGCTCGGCCAGCCGCCCGAGCAGGACCCGCTGGCGACCGTGGGGCTGTGGGCGCGGATCTTCGGCAACCCGCTCACCTGGGATGACCTGCCGTGGCTGCGGTCGCTGACGACGCTGCCGCTGATCTTGAAGGGCATCTGCCACCCCGACGACGCCCGCCGGGCCCGCGACGGCGGGATCGACGCCCTCTACTGCTCCAACCACGGCGGCCGCCAGGCCAACGGCGGGCTGCCCGCGCTGGACTGCCTGCCGGGGGTCGTCGAGGCGGCCGGCGGCCTGCCGGTGCTGTTCGACTCCGGCGTCCGCAGCGGCGCCGACCTGGTGAAGGCGCTGGCGCTCGGCGCGAGCGCGGTCGGCGTCGGCCGCCCCTACGCCTGGGGGCTGGCCCTGGGCGGGGCCGACGGCGTCGTCCACGTGCTGCGGGCCCTGCTCGCCGAGGCCGACCTGATCATGGCGGTGGACGGCTACCCGGCGCTGGCGGACCTGCGGCCGGACGCGCTGCGCCCCGTTCCCGCCTGAGCCGGCGAGCGGCGTGCCCGGGCGCCGTCGGCCGGGCACGCCACCGCGAGCGGGGGAGCGGGGCCCCCGCCGCCGGTGGCCGGCTTAGCCCGCGAGGACCGCGGCCAGCGCGGCCGCCGTCGCCTCCGGGTCTTCCAGCAGCAGGTAGTGGCTCACGCCGGGCACCGGGTGGAAGGCGATCCGGTCCCGGTAGCGCTCCAGCGCGACCGGGTCCGCCAGTTCGGCGGCGATGATCGCCGACACCGGGGCGCGGGCGGCGGCCAGGGCCGCGTCCAGGTCCCAGCGCAGGCCCGACTCCAGGGCGGTGAGCACCAGCGGGTACTGGGCCGACAGGGTGCTCCGCTTCACGTGCTCCTGCACCGCGGGCGGGGTGGACGGGATGGAGCTGAGCGCGATCAGCGCGTCCACCCCGGCGTCGAGGTCGGCCCGGAACCCGCCCATGAGCTCCTCGATCGCCGCCTCCGCCTGGGCCGGGTACACCTGCAGGTAGTGGTAGGTGTCCATCCCGACGACGCGGGAGACCAGCTCCGGGCGCCGCCCGGCCAGCTCCAGCGCCACCGCCCCGCCCAGGGAGTGCCCGACCGCGACCGCGGCGGCGAGGCCCTCGGCGTCCAGCACGGCCGCCACCTGGCCGGCGTAGTCGCCGATGGAGACCGCGGGAGCCGTCGTCGTCGAGGCGCCGTGCCCGGGCAGGTCCACCGCGATGACCCGGCGGCCGGGCGGCAGGTGCCCGGTCAGGCCGTCCCAGTCGGCGGCGGAGCAGCCCCAGCCGTGGATGAGGACCAGCGCGGGCGCGCCGTCAGCACTCGCCCCCGACGCGCGGTACGAGACCGTCGCGCCGGAGACGGCGAGGCTGCGCACGCTCGCCAGCCTCGCGGGGCTGGTCACCCGAACCAGACCTGGTCGAGCACCCGCATGATGTTGCCGCCGGTGACCTTGACGATGTCCTCGTCGCTGAAGCCGCGCTTCACCAGCCAGCCGACGATGTTGTAGAAGTTCTCGGTCGGGTTGTCGATCCCGGCGACGTACTCGACCATCTCGAACTTCGGCCCCTGGTGGGCCTGGGCCAGGCCCAGGTTGGCGGAGAAGGCCTTGTGCAGGGCCACGTGGTCGCCGTAGAGGGTGTCGGGCCCGAACGCGACGTGGTCGATGCCCATCAGGTCCGCGCAGTACAGGAAGTGGTCCATGACCGACTCCAGCGAGTGGAGCGGGTGCTCGTGCGACAGCGAGGTGTGCGGGGCCGCCTCGATGCCGATGACGCCGCCGGTCTCGGCGCAGCCCGTCAGGACGCTGTCGGGCTTCATCCGCGAGGTCTCCCACACCGAGCGGGCGCCGGCGTGGGTGATGAGCACCGGCTGGGACGACACCTCGAACGCGTCCAGGCAGGTCAGGTCGCTGGAGTGCGACACGTCAACGGCGATCCCGAGCGCGTTCATGCGCTCCACCGCCCGCTTGCCGAACAGGGTGAGGCCGCCGTCGCGCGACTCCTTGAGGCCGGTCCCGAGGGAGTTGGACTCGGAGTAGGCGATGCCCATCTGGCGGATGCCGAGCCCGTACAGGACGTCGATCCGGTCGACCTCGTTCTCGATCGGGGTCGCCGCCTCCAGGGACAGCACGATCGCGATCTGGCCGCCTGCCTTGGCGCTGCGGATGTCGTCGGTGGTGTAGGCGATCCGCGCGTACTTCTGGTGGGCGGCGTCGGACAGGCGCATGCCCAGGTCGTAGATGATGTCGTCCCACTTCCAGCCGAACTTGCTGGTCACGCAGGCGGTGCCGTCCATCATGTTGTCGAACACGGCCGTCATGCCCGACCGGGCCAGGCCCGCGTAGCTGGTGTGCTCGCGGCCGGTGCGGATGTAGTCGCGCACGTCCTTCAAGACGTCCTTGGGGAAGATCGACGGGTGGTCGTGGAGGCTGATGATGATGTTGTCGTCGATCAGCCGCCGGGTGCGCTCGTCCTGCTCCTCGGTCAGCCCGAGGTCGTACAGGGGCGCGCGCCCGAACTCCTTGTCCAGCTCGAATTCCTCGTAGTCGGCGCCGGCCTTCAGGTACGAGAACGAGCGGTAGCCGTCGTAGACGGTCGGTCGGAACGGGACGCTGAACTCCTGCGCGTCGTCTGTGCTCACGTGGATGATCACCCTTCGTCGGTTGCCGGTCGCGGTGCGCCGCATCGTCGCGGCCGAGGCGAGTGCAGCATTCTGCATCTCGATGCGGCTGAGTGTGGCATTGCTTCAGCAAGTATTGCCTTGAGGCGGTAATCCTGCAAGAGTGACCTTTCGTGAGTGATGAACCGATTGTCTACCGGCCACGGGGAGTGTTCGACGGCGTCAGCGGCGAGCTCGACCGCGGCGCCGTCCTCGTCGTGCGCGGCGCCGCCGTGGAGGCCGTCGGCCCCGAGCGGGAGGTCGCGCCGGACGGCGCCCGGGTGGCCGGCGTGGACGGCTACGTCCTGCCGGGCTTCGTCGACGCCCACACCCACGTCACCATCCGCCCGGGGGAGGGCAACCAGCACTGGCAGCTGGTGCAGCCGCCCGCCTGGTCGGCGATCCGCGGGGTCGCGAACGTCGAGCGGATGCTGCGCTCGGGCGTCACCACCGCCCGGATCATGACCGAGGAGCACGGGGTCGACTTCGAGTTCCGGGACGCGATCGCCCGGGGCGAGATCGCCGGCCCGCGCCTGCTGGTGGCCGGGCGGGGCATGAGCCCGCCCGGCGGGCACGGCAGCGCCGGCGGCGGCGTCGCCGGGGCCGGCCCGCTGCGGGAGGGGGTCCGCGAGCGGGTGGCCGCCGGGGCCGACCACATCAAGATCTTCACCACCGGCGGCGTCTCCTCTTCCGGCACCTCCCTCATGGAGTCCAACTACAGCGCCGAGGAGATCGACGCGATCGTCAGCGAGGCCCGCAGCCTCGGGCGGGTGGTCTCCGCCCACGCCCACGGCGGCCCCGGCGTCACCTGGGCGGTCCAGAACGGGATCCACTCGATCGAGCACGGCGCCCTGCTGAGCGACGAGAACGTCGCCGAGATGGCGGCGGCGGGCACGTGGCTGACGCTGACCCAGTCGATCTTGTTCCACCCCGACGGCATCGAGCGCGGCGACGCTGCCGACGAGACCATCATCGCCAAGGTCAAGGAGGCCCGGGCCACCGTCAGCGCGGGCATCCACCGGGTCCGCGAGGCGGGCATCCGGATCGCGCTCGGCACCGACTCGATGCACGGCTACATCGGCTTCGAGGCCCAGTGGGTGGCCGAGCACGGCTGGAGCGCCACCGAGGCGCTGCTGGCGCTGACCCGGGGCGGCGGGGAGCTCGTCGGCGACCCGGCCGCGGGCGTCCTGCGCCCCGGATCCCGGGCCGACTTCGTCGTCCTCGACGCCGACCCGGTGGCCGACATCACCGCCGTCGCCGCCCCCCGCCAGGTCTACCGCGCGGGCGTGCTGGCGGCCGAGCGGGGCGGGCCGGCGCACGCGTTCGCCAGCGGCGGGCCGGCGACGTGACGGGCGGCGCTCCCCGGGTCGACGGCGCCCGGCTGCGGGCCGACCTGACGGCCCTGGCCCGGCTGGGCGCCGACCCGTCCGGCGGCGGCATCACCCGCACGGGCTTCTCCGCCGCCGACGGGCAGGCCCGGGACTGGTACGCCGCCCGCGCCCGCGCGGCCGGGCTGGACCTGACGCGCGACGGCCTCGGCAACACGTTCGCCTTCGACCCCGGCGCCGACCAGCGGCGGCCGGGCGTGTGGAGCGGGTCGCACCTGGACACGGTGCCGCGCGGCGGCGCCTTCGACGGCGCCGTCGGGGCGGTCGCCGCCCTGGAGGCCCTGCGGCGGGTGAAGGAGCTGGGCCTGGCCCCCGCCCGCCCGCTGCGGGCGCTGGTGTTCTCCGACGAGGAGGGCAACTACGGCAGCCTGCTCGGCTCGACCGGCCTGGCCCGCGGCTGGTCACGGGCGGAGCTGGACGCCATGACCGGCCGCGACGGCGACCGGCTGGCCGACGCGCTCGCCGCCTGGCCGCACGCCGAGGGCGACCCGGCCGCGACCCGGCTGGAGCCCGGCGCCCTGCACGCGTTCGTGGAACTGCACATCGAGCAGGGCCCGTTCCTGGAGGCGGCCGGGACCCAGGCCGGGGTGGTGACCGCGATCGCCGGCATCGGCGGCGGCCGGATGCGCTTCACCGGCCGCACCGACCACGCCGGCACCACGCCGATGAGCGAGCGGGCCGACGCGCTGGCGGCGGCCGGGGAGTTCATCGCCCGGGTGCCCGAGGCCGCCCGCGCGGCCGGCCCCCGGGCGGTGGCCACGTGCGGCTTCGTGCACGCGACGCCGGGCGCGGCCAACGTCGTGGCGGGCTCGGCCGAGGTGTCGCTGGACTTCCGGGACCTGTCGCTGGCGCGCATCCAGGTGCTGGAGCGGGAGATCGGGGCGCTGGCCCTGGCCGTCAGCGACAGCCGCGGCGTGGCCGTGACGTGGGAGCCGCACGAGGTCGTCGCGCCCGCGCCGATGGACGACGGCGTCCAGGCGGCGGTGGCGGCGGCGGCCGGGCGGGCAGGCCTGTCGTCCATGGCGATGCCGTCCGGGGCCGGGCACGACTCCCAGAACATGGCCCGGCTGGCCCCGGCCGGGATGGTCTTCATCCCCAGCGTCGGCGGGCGCAGCCACTCCAGCGCCGAGCTGACCGCCTGGCCCGACATCGAGAACGGCGCGAACGTGCTCCTGGCGGCCATGCTCGCGCTCGCGGAAACATGAGCGAGCTCGCGAGCGAACCAGCGAGCACAGTGCGTCCGCGAATGCGGCCGACGAGCGCTAGCGAGGAGGACTCATGAGCGCGAGCATGGCGCCCTCAGCCCTGGGCGGCGGCCGCCAGGCGGGCGCGGGCGAGCTCGGCCAGCAGCGCCGCGCCCCGGGGGAGCACGTCGTCGTCGAAGACGGCGTGGGCGGAGTGGTTGAAGTCGGCCGCCCGCGGGTCGGTGCCCTCGGGGGTGGCGCCCAGGAACGCCAGGGCGCCGGGGATCCGCTGCAGGATCCGGGAGAAGTCCTCCGAGCCGGTCATCGGGGTCGCCATCACCTGGGCCGCGTCCGGCCCGAACAGGGCCGCCGCGGTGTCGAGGAGGAACTGCGCCTCGGCCGGGTCGTTGACGGTCACCGGGTACAGCTGCTCCCAGGTGACCTCGGCCGCCAGGCCGTGCGCGGCCGCGATCCCCTCGCACAGGGCGGTGACCCGGGCGATCAGCACGCTGCGGGTGGCGGCGCCGAACGTGCGGACCGCCGCGCTGAACTCGGCGTCGTCGGAGATCACGTTCTCCCGGATGCCGCCCCGGAACATGCCCACCGTGATCACCACCGGCTCGAACGTGTCGATCGCGCGGGTGACGATGGTCTGCAGCGCGGTGACCATCTCGGCCGCCACCGGGATCGGGTCGAGGGCCTCGTGCGGGGCCGAGGCGTGCCCGCCGCGCCCGCGGACCGTCACCCGCAGGATGTCCGAGGCGGCCATCAGCGGCCCCGGCCGGGTGGCGAACGCCCCGTGGCCGAACCGGGCCGAGGTCACGTGCAGCGCGTAGGCGGCGACGGCGGGAGCCGGGGAGGCCTCCAGGGCGCCCGCCTCGATCATCGCGGCCGCGCCCTCGTAGCCCTCCTCGCCCGGCTGGAACAGCAGGACCACGTCGCCCGCGAGCTCGTCGCGGCGGGCCGCCAGCAGCCGGGCCGCGCCCGCCAGCATCGCGGTGTGCAGGTCATGGCCACAGGCGTGCATGGCATCGCCGCTGGCGGTGTAGTCCAGCCCGGTCTCCTCGCGCACCGGCAGGGCGTCCATGTCCCCGCGCAGGAAGACCGCGTGCCGCTGCCGGGCCGGCGCCGTCCCGGTGATGACGGCGACGACGCTGCCGTTGGCGTCGCTGGTGGTGATCTCGGCCGGCAGCCCGGCCAGGGCGTCGAGCACGCGCTGGCGCGTGCGGGGCAGCGCGAGGCCGATCTCGGGATCGCGGTGCAGCGCGCGGCGCAAGGTGATGAGGTCGGGGGCGAGGGCGGCGGCTTCCCGGGCGAAGGTCACGGAGGCTCCTGGAATCGTAATGCGAAGGAAACATTCTCCAGGCTAGACCCTTTTGCAGGACTCTGCATCCTTCCATTTACATTTTGCAGGAGTCATGCGATGATACCCGGCATGAAGTCAGCCCCCCGGCGCCCGGCGATCGATGACCTGGACCGCAAGATCCTTGCTGCCCTGCAGCTGGACCCGCGCGCCTCCTGGTCGAAGGTCGGCGAGCTCGTGGGCACCAGCGAGACCACGGCGCTGCGCCGCCTGCACCGCATGCGCGCCCAGGGCGACGTGATCGTGACCGGCCAGGGCGACCCCCTGCGGTGCGGGTTCGGCAAGCCGGTGCTGCTGTACTTCAGCGCCGCCCCGGACAAGAAGCAGACGCTCGCCGCGCAGCTGGCCTCCCGCCCCGACGTGCAGTACGTCTCGCTGGTCACCGGGCGGCACGACGTGATGTGCGAGCTGATCTCGCCCAGCCACGAGTACCTGGCCGACGTGGTGATGAACCAGCTACCGCGCTCGGGCCTGTTCGAGAGCAGCGCCACCGCGATCGTGCTCAAGCGCTTCAAGACGCAGGACCAGTGGAGCCGCGGGCTGCTGGACGGCGTCACCGACTTCTCCGCCTACGACGAGAACCTCAGCGACGACCCGGCCGACGCCCCCCCGCTGGACGCCCTCGACCGGGCCATCCTGGCGGCCCTCGTGGCCGACGGCCGGCGCCCCCACTCTGAGGTGGCGGCCGAGGTCGGGGTGGGGGAGGCCGTCGTCGGCCGCCGCGTCCAGGCCCTGGTGGCCGGCAAGCGGCTCAGCTTCGTGGCCATGATCGCCCCGGCCACGCTCGGCTTCGAAGTCGAGGCCATGCTCCACATCCGCACCCAGCTCGGCAACCTGGACGCCACGGCCCGCGCCGTGGCGGCCATGCCCGAGGCCCGCTACGTCGCCGCCACCACCGGCGACGCCGACCTCGTCGCCCTCGCCGTGCTGCGCGACACGGCCGAGGCGTACGCCTTCCTGACCGAGAGGCTCGGCTCGCTGCCGGGCATCCGCAGCGTCGAGACCGACATCGTCCTGGAGTCGGTCAAGCGCGGCTATCACTACCCCCTGTTCTCCTCGCGCACCACCGCAGATGGCGAGGACCGGCTGTCGCCGCAGCCAGTCGGGCCGGCGGCCCTCGGCTCGTCGTAGAGCCCCTGGCGCCACGGCAATAACCTCCAGCGGCCGCATCGCGGCCCCTTTGCCCCGTCGTCCCGTTTTTCAGTCCGGAGGAATCCGATGTCCATAGAAGTCAACCGCCGCACCCTCTTGCGGGCCGCTCCCCTGATCGGCGGCGCCGCCGCCCTGTCCGCCTGCGGCGTCCCCAAGTCCAGCACGTCGTCGTCGGGGGCTGCCGCGGCACCGTCCGGCGCCCCGGTCAAGGGCGGCAGCGCGGTGCTCGCCATCCAGGACGACCCGGTCAACATGGACCCGGCCGACGGCCAGATCTACGCCTCGATCCAGGTCTACGACAACATCTTCAGCAAGCTGCTCGCGGTCACCCCCGACTTCACGTTCGTCGGCGACCTGGCGACCAAGTGGAACCAGGACGACGCCCAGACGTGGTCGTTCACGATCGCCGACAACGCGTTCTTCTCCAACGGCGACCCGGTCACCGCGACCGACGTGGCCTACTCGGTGACGCGCATGAAGACGCACGCGCTGAGCGCGTTCGTGTCGTTCTTCGACTCGGTCGAGGTCATCGACCCCCACAACTTCAAGATCCACCTGTCCAAGCCGTACGGCCCGATGGAGGCGACGCTCGCCAGCTTCGTCGGCGTGGTCAGCAAGAAGGCCGTCACCACCCAGGACCCCAAGCTGCACCCGGTCGGCTCCGGCCCGTACCAGATGACCAGCTGGGTCCAGGGCAGCCACGTGGCGCTGAAGCGCTGGGACAAGTACTACGGCAAGACCCAGCCCTACCTCGACACGGTCACGTTCCAGTCGGTCTCCGACGACAGCGTCCGGCTGTCGGGCCTGCAGTCGGGGCAGTTCGACTGGATCCAGACGGTGCCCCAGCAGCAGGCCACCTCGCTGCTGACGAGCTCGTCGATCCAGCACACCCCGGCGAAGGCGTACCTGCCGTACCTGGCCGAGGTGAACTGCACCGCCGAGCCGTTCAGCGACGTCCGGGTGCGGCAGGCGGTCAACTGGGCGATCGACCGCTCCGCGATCGTCAAGCTCGCCTTCTCCGGCAACGCGGACGAGGCCACCGAGGCGATCTCGAAGGTGAACCCCTTCTTCTCCGGCGTCAACTTCTACGCCGGCGGCCCCAACATCGCCAAGGCGAAGGCGCTGATGGCGCAGGCCAAGCCGTCGCGGACCACCATCGAGATCCTGGTCGAGGCCGAGGACCAGGCTTACACCCTGATCGCCCAGGTGCTGCAGTCCAACCTGGCGCAGATCGGCCTCAAGGCCACCATCAGCACGGCGTCCTCGGCCGACTACTTCACCCGGATGGCGACGCAGAAGTACGACCTGGCGATGACCTACTTCAGCGCCTCGATGGACCCGGCCCTCAGCTACCGCCTGCTGGGCTACTCCACCTCGGGCTTCAACTTCAGCGGCCTCAAGAGCAAGGTGCTCGACCAGGCGCTGGACACGTTCACCCTCAACGGCGACCAGGCATCGCGCAAGGCCTACTACCCGACCCTGGTGAAGCTGTTCCAGGAGCAGTCGCCGTTCATCTTCCTGGCCAACCAGTACCAGCAGTACTGGACGTCGCCGAAGCTGCACGGCGCCGCCCCGCTGCCGAACCTGGACGTCAACGTCGCCGCCTTGTGGAAGTCGAAGTAACGCCGTGGAAGCCGAAGTGACACCGGACGCCGGGATGACGCTGCCCGCCGGGCCCCGGGGGCACGCCGACTCGGGGGCGGCCCCGTGATCGGCCGCCGCCTGCTCATCGCGATCCCGATCCTGTTCGTCTCGGCCATCATCGTCTTCGGGATCATCCGGCTAGTGCCGGGCGACCCGGCCGCCGCCATCCTCGGGTCGAACGCGTCCCCGGCCGCGATCGTCGCGCTGCGCCACCAGCTTGGCCTCGACCAGCCGGTGACCACGCAGTTCTTCCACTGGCTGGGCGGCGCGCTGCACGGCGACTTCGGCCAGGACTACGTGACCAGCGAGTCGATCACGACCGAGATCGGCGCCCGGCTGCCGATCACGGCCGAGCTGGCGGCCGTGTCCTTCGTGCTCGCCCTGGTCGTGGCGGTGCCGCTCGGCGTCATCTCGGCGGTCCGGCGCGACGGCTGGCTCGACCGGTTCGCCCGCGGCGTCGCGGTGCTCACGATCGCGCTGCCGGACTTCGTCTTCGGCATGATCGGGGTGCTGGTCTTCGCCCTGAAGCTGTCGCTCGCCCCGACCTCGGGCTTCATCTCCGTACCGGAGGGCGGCCTGGGGGAGAACATCCAGTCGATCGCGCTGCCCGCCATCGCGCTCGCGCTGGGCCTGGGCGGCGTGCTCGTCCGCACCACCCGCTCGGCCATGCTCGACGTGCTCGACGCCGACTACGTGCGCTTCGCCCGCGCCAGCGGGTTCGGCGGGCTGACCGTGACCTTCCGCTACGCGCTGCGTAACGCGGCCGTGCCGATCGTCACCGTCATCGGCCTGCAGCTGGGCTACCTGCTCGGCGGCACCGTGGTCGTGGAGCAGCTATTCAGCCTGGGCGGCGTCGGCCAGCTCATCGTCCAGGCGATGCTGAACCGCGACTACCCGGTCGTCCAGGCCTGCGTCCTGATCTTCGTGGTCGCGTTCATCGTGGCCAGCCTGATCACCGACATCATCTACACCGTCTTGAACCCCCGGCTCCGGAAAGCTGCCGCATGACTGACCAAACCGTCAACTTGCACGAGATCAGCCAGGAGGTGCCCGGCACCGCCGGGCCCGCCCGGCGCTGGCACCGGGGCCTGGCCCGCCGGGGCGAGATCGTCGCCGGCGGGGTGCTGGTCGCGATCGTCGTGCTCATCGCCGTGATCGTGCCGCTGGCCGAGCCAGGCGCCGACACCAAGATCAACCCGGCGGGCGGGCTGGCCGCCCCCGGGGCGGGCGGCCTGCTCGGCACCGACCAGCTCGGCCGCGACCTCCTCGCCCGGGTGGCGGTCGGCTTCCGCATCTCGCTGTCGATCTCGCTCGGCGCGGTCGTGTTCGCCGTCCTCGTCGGCGGGGTGCTCGGCCTCATCGCCGCGACCTCACCCCGCGCGCTCGACGGCTTCATCATGCGCGTGCTCGACGTGATCATGTCCTTCCCCGCGCTGCTGCTGGCGATCGTGATGGTCGCCCTGCTCGGGCCGGGCGTGGTCGTGCTGCTGTTCGCCATCGGCGTCGTCTACGTGCCGATCATCGCCCGGGTCATGCGGGGGGCTGCCCTGCAGACCGCGCAGCAGGCCTACGTCGAGTCGGCCCGGGCGCGCGGCGCGGGCCGGCTGCGGATCTTGTTCCTGCACATCGCGCCCAACAGCCTCGGGCCGCTCATCGTGCAGTCCTCGATCCTGGTCGGGCTGGGCATCATCCTGGAGGCCGGGCTGAGCTTCGTCGGCCTCGGGGTGCAGCCCCCGACGCCGTCGCTCGGCCTGCTGCTGGCCTCCGGCCGGGACTACATGGCGACCTCGCCGTGGGTGGTGGCCGACCCGGCGGTGGCGATCTGCCTGGCGGTGCTCGGCTTCACCCTGATCGGCGACGGCCTCCAGTCCTGGCTTGACCCCCAGAAGGCGGCGATCGGGCGATGAGCAGTGACCTGCTGGCCGTTGACGGGCTGCGCGTGCGCTACGCCGGCTCGGACCGCGACTCCGTCAGCGACGTCAGCTTCAGCCTGGGCGCGTCCGAGGTCGTCGGCGTGGTGGGGGAGTCGGGATCGGGCAAGACCACCGTCGGCCTGGCGACCCTCGGGCTGCTGCCGGCCGGCGCGACCGCGGCCGGCAGCATCCGCTTCGACGGCACCGAGGTCGTGGGGGCGAAGGAGTCCGTCCTGCGCCCGCTGCGCGGGCGGAGCCTGTCGACCATCGTGCAGAACCCGGCCACCGCGCTCAACCCCGCGTTCTCGGTCGGCAGCCAGCTCACCGCCCTGCTGCGGCGGCACGGCACCCGCGGTAAGGCCGAGGCCCACGCCAGCGCGGTGCAATGGCTGGAGAAGGTGGGCTTCACCGACCCCGAGCGAAGCCTGCGGGCCTACCCCCACCAGCTCAGCGGGGGCATGAACCAGCGCGTCGTCATCGCGATGGCGCTGGCGCTGTCGCCCCGCCTGGTCATCGCCGACGAGCCGACCTCGGCCCTCGACGTGACCGTCCAGGCCGCCGTCCTGACCCTGCTGCGGCGCCTGATATCTGGCAGCGGCAGCTCGATGGTGCTGATCACCCACGACCTCGGCGTCGTCGCCCAGATGTGCTCGCGGGTCATCGTCATGAACGGCGGGCGGATCGTGGAGGCGGGCGCCGTCGGCGAGATCTTCGCCGCCCCCCGCGACCCCTACACCCGGCACCTGCTCGACTCCCTGCCCGAGCGGCGGCCCGCCAGTGCCGGCCGGGGTGCCCGGCCCGGCCCGCGCGGCCGCGAGACCCAGAACCCGCGAGGGTACGGGGGTCGTCCCCCGGGAAACGAGGTGACGGCATGACCGAGGCGACCACCGGCGCGGCCCCGCTGCTCGTGGCCGACAGCCTGCGCAAGGAGTACGAGCACGTCGAGCAGGGCCGGTTCCGCCGGCGGCGGGACCGATTCGCCGCCGTGGACGACGTGTCGCTCGCGATCGCGGCCGGGGAGACCCTGGGGCTGGTGGGCGAGTCCGGGTCGGGCAAGAGCACGATCGGCCGGATGATCCTCGGCCTCACCGCGCCCACCGCCGGGTCGATCACGTTCGACGGGCGCGACATCACCCGCCGGACGCAGGCCCAGCGCCGGGCGCTCACCCGCGACATCCAGGTGGTGTTCCAGGACCCGTACGCCTCGCTCGACCCGCGCCAGCGGATCGAGGACACCATCCGCGAGCCGCTGGACATCCACCGCATCGGCACCCCGGCCGAGCGGGCCGACCGGGTGCGGGAGGTGATGAAGCGGGTCGCGCTGCCGGGCCGGATGGCGCGCTTCTTCCCCCACCAGCTCAGCGGCGGCCTGCGCCAGCGCGTCTGCATCGCGACCGCCCTGGTCGTGGAGCCGCGCCTGATCGTCGCGGACGAGCCGGTCTCGGCCCTCGACGTGTCGGTCCAGGCGCAGATCCTGGACCTGTTCGATGAGGTGCGCCAGGCCAGCTCGCTCGGCGTGCTGTTCATCTCCCACGACCTGTCCGTCGTCCACCAGGTCAGCGACCGGGTGGCGGTCATGCGGCGCGGCCGGCTGCTGGAGACCGGGACGGCCGGGCAGGTATTCAGCGATCCCCGGCACCCGTACACCAAGGCGCTCCTGAGCGCCGTCCCCCCGGCCGACCCGTCGGCCCCGTTCGAGCCGGTCTTCTACCGCGAGGACGCGGAGGCGGTCTGAGCCTGCTCGCCCTTTTTTGCCCATTACCAGAAAGGAACCTCCCGATGGCGGCAGTGGCGATCTACGGACACGGGGGTGGCCCGTATAACCACGCGGCCATCCTCGCGGCCGCCGGGCACGAGGTCAGCTTCGTCTTCGCCGCCGACATCCGGGCCGGGGCGCTGGCGTCGTTCGACGCGTTCGTCATGCCCGGCGGCGGCTACAACTCGATGCAGGGCCAGCTGGACCCGCTCGGCGCGGGCGGCTGCCGGGCGATCGCCGAGTTCGTCGGGGCCGGCGGGATGTACATCGGCTCGTGCGCCGGCAGCTACGACGCCGCCACCGTGCCCCAGGCCTTCCTCGACCTGGTGCCCGCCCAGGCCGAGCTGCGGCTGACCGGCGCGACGGTGTGGAACGACGGCGCCTCGGCCCTCGGGGTCATCCAGTCGCCCGGCATCGGGGAGCTGGTGGCGCGCAACGCCGCCCCCGGCCACCCGGTGATGGCGGGCATGCCCGAGGAGTTCCGGATCACCCACTACAACGGGCCCTTGTTCACCAGTGATCCGGGTACCGGCGATCCGGGTACCGGCGGGGCGGCCCTGGCCACCGTGGCCGCCGCGACCGAGAAGTTCACCCCGGCCGAGCGGTTCCTCGGCGGCGACACCGATCGGCTCCTCATTGACGACGGCATCGCGGCCGGGGTGGCCAACATCGTCGCCGACGAGTACCGCGACGGCCGGGTGGTCCTGTTCGGGTCGCACCCCGAGTTCGGGTCCGGGCTGGTCATGGACGACGTCGGCCCGGCCGCGACGATGCTCCTGAACGCGGTCGACTGGCAGCTCGCCGCCCGCCGCGACGTGCCCCGCGCCCCCCGGGCCCCCCTGGTGGCGCAGGCCCCGGTGCCCGCCGCGACCCGCGCGGCCGACCTGGCGGCCGCGGGCAGCCTGGTCGCGCTGATCTCCGCCCGCGCGGCCGAGCTGGCCCAGGCCAGCCACGGCCGTCCCTGGCTGGCCGCTGACCAGGCGATGGGCATGCTCGGCGCGTCCGGCCAGCAGGTGTGGGACGAGGCCCTGGCCCGCCTGCCGGAGCTGGCGGCCGAGGCGGCAGCCGGGGCGCCGTCGCTGCCGGACTGGGCGCTCAGCTACCGCAGCCCCGATGACTGGCAGGTCGACGGCGGCTTCTGGGGCGCCGTTCCGCTCCTGGAGCAGGCGGCGGAGATGCTCGGCGAGGCCCTGGCCCGCGCGGCCCAGTCGTTCCCCGCCGCCGATGGGTACCAGCACATGCGGCAAAGCCCCTACCACCTGGTCGCCGGCTCCTACCTGGCCGCCATCGGCCGGGTCGCGGGCGCCGCCCTGCTCGTCCGCGCGTTCGGCCAGCCCGGCGAGGGAACAGCCGCCCGGTAACCTGACTCTCGGCGCCCGCGTTCCCGGGTCTGGCAGACTGCCTGCCAGTGCCGGCGCACGCCGGCCGGCGGTGACAACGACAAGGAGCGCCCGATGATCGGCACGTTGCGCGCGGTGGTGCTCGACGCCCCCGGCCCCCGGCGGCTCGCGGACTTCTACCTGGCCCTCGGCGGGTGGAGCGAGCGGTACGCCGACGACGACTGGGTCGCCCTCGACGCCGGCGACGGCTGGCGGGTCGCCATCCAGCTCGCCCCCGATCACGTGCCGCCCCGCTGGCCCGACCCGGCCTACCCGCAGCAGGCGCACCTCGACCTGCGGGTGCCCGAGCTGGCGGCCGGGTCAGCCCGGGCGGCGGAGCTCGGCGCCGCCCCGCTGCGGGAGAACGAGAACTGGCACACCCTGGCCGACCCGGCCGGGCACCCGTTCGACCTGTGCCTGTTCCCGGCCAGGGCCGAGCCCTCGCTGATGGGGGTGATGCTCGACTGCCCCGACGCCAAGGCGCTGAGCGAGTTCTACGCCGAGCTCCTGGGCAAGCCGGTGACCTACGAGGGCGACGGCGTCGCCATGATCGGCTCCGACGGCGCCCAGCCGGTCCTGTTCCAGCAGGTCACCGACTACCGCGCCCCCCGCTGGCCCGACCCCGCCTACCCCCAGCAGTTCCACCTCGACGTCACCGTGGACGACGTGGACGCGGCCGAGGCAGCAGCCCTGGCGATCGGCGCCACGTCCCTGTCGGTCAGCGGCGAGAACTGGCGCGTCTACGCCGACCCGGCCGGCAAGCCCTTCTGCCTGTGCTGGGACTAACGGGTCATCAGGATGCACCCGCCCTCGGCTGCGACTGGCTGATGCGCCTGGCCCGCTCCTCCCGCGGCAGCGCGTCAGCCTCTCGCCCGAGGTCGCGATAGCTGTGCCCGGCCGGCAGGCGCCGTAATCGGGTTGCGGGCCGTGATAGTCCTTGACCGTGCTGGATGGCGAAGACCTGGAAGAAGCGCTCTACGCGCGGACGCGGTGGAATGTCCCGCTCTCAGTCGAGCATGCTGGCCTGCTGCTGGACCGGCTCGACCTGCGGCCCGGTGCCCGGGTCGCCGACCTGGGCTGCGGGTGGGGCGAGCTGCTGCTGCAAGCGGTCGCCCGCGCGGGCGGCGTCACCGGGACCGGGGTGGACACCGACGCCAGGGCGCTCGCGCGCGGTCGGCGGCTGGCCGCTGAGCGGCAGCTTGACCGGCAGGTCCGGTTCACCGAGGGCGATGTCGGGGCCTGGACCGGGTCCGCCGACCGGGTGCTGCACGCGGGCGCGTCCCACGCTTTCGGCGGCACCACGCCGGCCCTGGCCCGGCTCGCGCAGGTCGTCCCGGCGGGCGGGCGGCTGCTGTTCGGGGACGGCTTCTGGGAAGGGCCGCCGTCGGCGCAGGCGGTGGAGATGTTCGGCGACGAGGTGCGGACGCTGGCGGCCCTGCTGGAAGCCTGCCGGTCCACTGGCTGGCGCGTCATCCACCTCAGCGTCGCCGGCCAGCGGGAATGGGATGACTTCGAGTCCACGTTCCGGGCCGGCCGCCAGGAATGGCTGGTCGCGCACCCAGACGATCCACGCGCGGGCGAGCTGCGGGACTGGCTCGATGCTCGCGAGCGGCAGTACCTCGACGTGTACCGGGGCGTCCTCGGGTTCGCCTACCTCGTCCTCGCGCACTAAGAGAGCCGGTCGAGGGCGTCGATGACCTCGGCTGGCTCGGTGCGCGTGCTGTAGTCGGGGTGAACGTCGATCCACCGGACGGTCCGGCCGGCGTCGAGGATGACGGTCGCCGGCAGCGGCAGGCCCGGCGTGCCGTCGATGTTCACGCTGGCCAGGTCGAGGCCGAGCCGGAGCTGGGCGGCCCGCGCGGCCGGGGCGGGCTGGGTCACGATGCCCAGGTGGCCCGCGATCGCGTTGCCCGGGTCGGAGACGACGGGGAACGCCAGCTGGTGCTTCTCCCGCATGGTCAGCGACCCGTCGGGCTGCTGCGGGGAGATCGCGATGAGCGCGATGCCGCGCCGGGTGAGCTCGGGCAGCAACTGCTCCTGGTAGGCGGACAGGGCGATGTTGCAGTACGGGCACCAGGCGCCCCGGTAGAAGACCAGGACCGCCAGGCCGTCGCCGGCCGTGGCGTACAGGGTGGCGGGCGTGCCGTCGGCGGCCAGCAGGGGAGCGTCGGGCACGAGGGTTCCGGCCGGGGCGATGCCGGCCGGACCGCTGGCCGCAAGCTCGGCCCGCTCGCGAGCGAAGGCGCCTGCCGCCTCGCTGGGGGGCTGCCCTGCTGTGGTGGCGTGCATCTGCTGGACGCGCTCGGCGATGGTGAACGGGCCGCTCATGTCGTGGCTCCTGTCGCTAGCCGGTACCGGGACGGCAGGCGCCGAGGGCAGCCCCTGCCGTTCGGTAGGCGTCTGCGCGCCGGGATGTCTTACCAGCCCGGGGGCGCCGTGACTGGCCTCGTCCGCGCTCGCTAGGTCATCCTGCCCGCACTCGCCCGGCCCGCCGGCCGCTCCCGTGCTCGCGGCGTCCTGGTCGGCTCCGGCCGCGGCCTCAGCGGCTGCGGCCCGGCTGGGTCCCAGCCGCAGCCGCACGGCGAGCGCGGCCGCCGAGAGCAGGAACAGCGCTCCCGTCACGGCCAGCCAGTGCCAGAAGTACGGGCCGAGCGGCAGGGTGGTGGTGTGGGGGAAGCGGGCCGGCAGCCGGAAGATCAGCGGGAACCAGATCAGCAGCAAGATTCCCGCCAGGACCACCGGGACGCGCACGTAGTTGATCCACGGCCCGGCTATTGGCTGGCGCGGCCCCCGGTGCCGCACGACCGCCAGCACTGACCGGTCGGCCAGCGTGTACAGGGGGAACAGCAGCAGGTCGTGCCCGATGACGGCGCCGGCCAGCCAGATGACGATGCCCACCGGGTTGCCGGGCAGCAGCCTCGCCGCCGCGTACCCGCCCAGCGCCAGGCAGCCGACCAGGGTCAGCAGGTGCAGCGGGCCTGCCCCGTACCAGCGCGTTAGCCGTCGCATGTCAGCTCCGGAAGGTCAGGCTGGCGACCCACTTGGTGTTGTGGACGCCAGGGTTAGCGGGCACGATCACCCGGGCCGGGTAGCCGTGGTCCGGCGTCAGGTCGGCGCCGTTGACCCGCAGCGCGAGCAGCGAGTCGCCGTTCATGACCTGCCCGGCTGACAAGACGGCCTGGCCGAACGCCCCGCCCCGCTCCAGCGACTGCACCAGGACGCTGGACGGGGCGGCGACGCCGGCCAGCCGGGCGAGGTCGCGCAGCCGGACGCCCGTCCAGGCCTGATCGTCGGTGGACCAGCCCTCGACGCACGCGATCGGCAGGCTCGCGTCGTGCTGGGGCAGGCGCAGCAGGTCCGCCCGGTCCAGGACCACCGGGGCGCGGCCGGGCTGGCCGTCGGCCCGCAGGGCCAGCCGCCAGGCGGCGCCCGTCTGCGCCGGGCTGATCTTCGCGCTGGCGAAGGTCTGGTTCACCTGGAAGTCGCCGTTGCCGTCGCCGCCGCTCGCCTCCTGGCCGTGCGGGGCCAGCAGCGCCGTCCGCCGCAGCGAGCCGCCCAGGGACTGGCCGACCGACAGTAGCCCGACGACGCCCGCCCCGGCGGCGGCGAACGCGAGCAGGCCGCGCCGGGAGATGGTCGGCTCGGCCGGCGCCAGGGCGACCAGGTCGCTCGCGTCCGGCGGCTCGGGCCGCGTTGCCGCCCGCCCCGTGCGCAGCTCGCGGGCCAGGCCGCGGCCGCGCAGCGCCCTGATCATGGTCGGCAGCTTGACCGCCACGTGGACGACGAAGCCGGCGATGAAGACCCAGGCGCCGTAGAGGTGCAGCGGGTAGAAGTTCCCGGGGAACTTGTACCACGTCTGGATGTCCAGGATCCCGGTCGCGAACTCGAACACCACCCCGCCGACCAGCAGGAACAGCGAGATCCGCTCCAGCGCGTGCGCCGGCGAGCGCAGCGGCGGCCACTCGAACAGCCTGGGCAGCACCGACCACAGCTTGAACAGCACGATGGGCACCAGCATCAGCCCCAGCGTGACGTGGACGCCCTGGTTGAGCCGGTAGAGCCACGCCGGGTGCGTGGGCCAGGAGAACAGGTAGAAGCCGAGCCACCCCTTGCCCGGGGTCTCGTCGTTCACCGGGCTGAGGTCCGGGTTGTAGGCGGCGTACGACAGCAGCCCGGTCGCGAACATCACCGGGATGGACGCCAGCAGCCCGGCGCCGAGCATCGAGGTCAGCCAGGGCCCGCGGATGGGGCTGCGCCAGAACTCCCGCCGGAACGGCCCCGGCGGCGGCGCGGCGAGGCGCTCCTTGAGCCGGGCGCTCAGCGGGGGACCGGCCTTGGGCGGCGGCGGGGCCTTCACTGGCTTCCCCCCGTGCCCGCGCCGTCCAGCAGGCGGGCGACCGTCGCGCACGACCGGCCGCCCGGCGGGAGCCATACCGCGAACGGCCGGGAGCCCACCCCCGCGACCGGCCGGAACAGCCCGGCGGGGACGGCCGACAGCAGCGGCTGGGGGCACTTGCGGTAGTACCGGCCGAGCGTGGCCGGGTACCCGCGCGGCGGCCCGGGCCCGTCGGTGATGATCGCGCTGAACTGGTGGCCCGCGATCGCCGTGGCCACGCTGCCGCGGAAGCTCGCGATCGCGGCCTGGCTGGTGGCCCGCACCACGTCGTACACCGCGTCGTCGTGCGCGACGGTCGGCATTCCCGCCAGCAGGGTGAGCCCCGGGTCAGCCGGGACCGCGACCGTCCCCCCGAGCGCCCGCAGCCCGGCCGTGAACCGCTCCCCGGCCGCCCGGTCGGCCGCCGACGGGACCACCGGCGAGGGGTGCGGCCCGCTCAGCAGCAGGGCCATCTGCGTGACGACGAGCAGCCCGGCTGCCACCCGGGCGCCCTGCTCCCACCAGCCTGGCCGGCCCTTGACCCATCGCCCCCATCTGACCCAGCGCCCAGCGGCCAGGCGCCGCCACCGGGCAGCGACCGGGCGCGGGATGAGGCCGGCCGCCTGACGTTCGCGAGGGCTGGCCGCCGGCCCGCCTTCTTCACGTCCCGCCCGCCCGGGGGATGCCCCGCGCGGGCCCGGCATTCTTATGCCACCATCGATCCTGCCGGCCGGGATGCGCCGCCCGTCCCCGGCTGTCCTGGCGGTAGCGCCCCGGCCGAGGGCGAGGCCCGCGAGCAAGGCGATGGCCAGGTAACAGGGCAGCACGTCGTTGAGGCCGCCGCCGCTGTGCACGAGGGCGGCGAAGCCCTCGACCGCCAGCGCGGCGCAGCCGGCGACCAGCACCCAGGGCACCCGCCGGGCGGCGATGACGGCCGCCCCGGCCGCCAGGCCCATCGCCGGCAGCAGGACCTTCAGGAACCAGGTGGCGTTACCAGTGTCGAGCGAGTGCTCGCCCAGGAGCTTGAAGACGTAGAAGACGTACCACCCGCCGCTGGTGAGCCCGAGCACGAGCGTGCTCACGCCCAGGGCCAGGGCCCACGACAGCGCCGCCAGGGCGCCGAGCCGCCGGCCCGGCCGCCCGGCGAGCAGCACCGCGAGCACCAGGGCCCCCTCGCCGATCCCGGTCTGCTTGGTGAGGGCCGCCGCTGCGAGCAGCACCCCGGCGGCGATGGCGCCGCGCGGGCCGCGCATCCACCGGGCGGCGTAAAGGCCGGCCAGGCTGAGGGCGAGGAACAGCGAGTCCACCCGGCCGACGTCGAACCACGTGTCGGTCGCCAGGTACGTCGCGGCGAACAGGCCCCCGGCGCCGATCCCGGCCGTCAGGCTGCCGGTCTCCCGCTGGACCAGGCGGGCCAGCACCGCGAAGCAGGCCAGGGACGAGGCCACCGAGACCAGCCGCAGCGACAGGTACGACACCCCGGCCACGCGCGCCACCACGGCGCACACGGCGAAGTACAGCGGCGGGTACCCGTCGGGGACGTACACGGCCGACGGCGCCGGGTACAGCGACTGGCCCGCGAGCAGCCGGTGCACCTCGACCAGGGAGTTGCCCTCGAGCCACTCGACCGGGAACGGGTAGCCGATCCGGCTCAGCGCGATGAACAGGTAGACGCCGGTCGCGGCGAGCCCGGCCAGCGCCGTCGCCAGCCGGACGGCCGAGGGGACGCGCGCGAGCAGGGCGCGGCCGGCCGGGACCGGCCTGGTTCTGGCCGGGGCGCCGGCCTCCCTGATGCCAGCCGTCCGGCCTCGGCTACTGCTAATGGTCACGGTGAGTATTACAGCCACACGCCCGGCGGCGCGGCAAGGACCTGGCGCCTTACAAACTGGTGAGTCCCTGCGGGATCGCGAGGTTCCTGGCCGTGACCGTGCGTAGCCTGGTGGCATGCGAGTACTGCTGACCGGCGGAGCCGGCTTCATCGGGTCCCACGTGGCCCGGGCGCTGGCGGGCGCCGGCCATGAGGTGCGGGTACTGGACGCCCTGCTGCCGTTCGTCCATCCCGGCGGCGTCCCCCCGTTCTCCGGTGACCCGGGCTTTGAGTTCATCCGGGGCGATGTCCGCGACACGCGGGCGGTCGCGGCCGCGCTGCGCGGCGTGGACGTCGTGTGCCACCTGGCCGCCATGGTCGGCCTCGGCCTCGACTTCGACGACGCGCCGCTGTACGCCGGCTGCAATGACCTCGGGACCGCGGTCCTGCTCGCCGCGATGGCCCGCGCGGGCCATGCCCGGCTGGTGCTCGCCTCCTCGATGGTCATCTACGGCGAGGGGGCCTACTCGTGCGCCCGGCACGGCCGCGCCGCCGCCCCGCCGCCGCGCCAGGCGGCCGACCTCGACGCGGGCAACTTCGAGCCGCGCTGCGAGCACTGCGGCGAGCCGCTGGCGCCGGAACTGGTGCCGGAGGAAGCGCCGGCTGACCCCCGCAACGTGTACGCCGCCACCAAGCTCGCGCAAGAGCACCTGGCGGCGGCGTGGGCGCGGGTCACCGAGGGCCGGGCGG
This sequence comes from Trebonia sp., assembly GCA_036276115.1. Classification (GTDB taxonomy): domain Bacteria; phylum Actinomycetota; class Actinomycetes; order Streptosporangiales; family Streptosporangiaceae; genus Trebonia. The sequence continues at coordinate 17,513 of DATBEM010000181.1, read as the reverse complement.
TGGCGCTGCGCTACCACAACGTGTACGGCCCGGGAATGCCGCGCGACACGCCGTACGCCGGGGTGGCGTCGTTCTTCCGGTCGGCCCTCGCGGCCGGCAGCGCCCCCCGGGTGTTCGAGGACGGGGCCCAGCGCCGGGACTTCGTCCACGTCCGCGACGTGGCCGCCGCCACGGCCGCCGCGGTCGAGTCGGCCGGCGGCCCCGACGGCCCGGCCGCACCCGGCGCGCTGCGCGCCTACAACGTCGGCAGCGGCACGCCGCGCACCGTCGGCGAGCTCGCGGCGGCGCTCGCGGACGCCTACGGCGGCCCGTCCCCGGTCATCACCGGCGAGTACCGCCTCGGCGACGTCCGCCACGTCACCGCGTCCAGCGAGCGGATCGCCCGCGAGCTCGGCTGGCGGGCGGCCGTCCCCTTCGCCGAGGGCGTCGCGGAGTTCGCCGCCGCCCCGGCCGGCCGGGCGCCCGCCAGCGTTTGATAACAGCAACAAGCGGCCCGCGCTGCCCCCGCCATCGCGGGGATTGCCGTCGATTGGGCTCACCAGTGCGGCTAATCGACGGCAGTCCTGGCCCGGATCCGGCCGCTGAGCCGCCAGGGATCTGATAACAGCAAGAAGCGCACCGCGCTCGGTTTCGGGCGGGGGCGGGGAGGGGCCGGGATCCCGGGCTAAGAAGGGCAGGCGGGGAGGCGCAGCTCGAAGCGGCAGCCGTTGCCCGCGTTCCCGACCCCGACGGTGCCCCGGTGGGCGTCGACGATGCCCGCGACGATCGCCAGGCCCAGCCCGGCGCCGGCGTCGGGCGCGGGGCTGCGGGCGTCGCTGCCCCGCCAGGCCAGGTCGAAGACGCGGGGCAGGTCGTCCTCGGGAATGCCGCCGCAGCCGTCGGCGACCGTCAGCAGGGCGTCGTCGCCGTCCTGGGTCGCCTCGACGCGGACCGAGCCGCCGGGCGGGGTGTAGCGGATCGCGTTGGTCAGCAGGTTGGTGAGGGCGCGGGACAGCTCGCGCGGGTCGGCCCGGACCGCGATGCGCCCGGTCGCCGCCCCGGCCAGCCGCACGCCGCGCTTGCCCGCCAGCGCCTCGTTGCTCGCGAGCACGTCGCTGACCAGGTCATCGAGGGTGATCAGGTCCACCGAGAGCTGCAACGTGCCAGAGTGGATGCGCGACAGCTCGAACAGGTCGTCCACCATGATCGTCAGCCGCTCGGCCTCGGCCCTGATCTGCTTGTGGTAGCGCGGCGGGTCGGTCGCCAGGCCGTCCTCCAGGGCCTCGGCCATGGCCCGCAGCCCGGCCAGCGGGGTCCGCAGGTCATGCGAGACCCAGGCGACGAGCTGCCGCCGGGACTGCTCCAGCGTGCGCTCCCGCGCGCGGGAGCTCGCCAGCTTCACGCTCGTCTCCGCCAGCTCACTGGACAGGGCCGCGAACTCGGCCGCGAGCGGCTGGTCCGGTGCCCGGAACTGGCCCGCCTCATCGCCCAGCGACCGCGCCGCCCGCCGCAGCGCCAGGCTGCCCGACTCGATCCGGCGCCCCAGCAGCCAGCCGAACGCGGACGCCACGATGCCGGCGACGACGCACACCATCGTGACGACGCCCAGGTCGTGCCCCGACAGGAACATCGCCTCGGCGGTGCCGAGCGTGCCCGCCACGATCGCGATGACCGGGACGATCACGGTCGCCTGGATGGACAGCCGCAGCGAGGCCCGGCGCAGCAGCCCGATCATGCCCATCCCGGCCAGGCCCACGGCGCCCGTGCAGCCCGCCGCGATCAAGACGATCGCGAGCTTGTCGTTCACGGCGGCCCCGCCTCCCACCGGTACCCGACGCCCCAGACGGTCTGCAACTGGACCGGAGCCGACGGATCGCGCTCCACCTTGTCCCGCACGCGCCGCACGTACACGGTGACGATCGACAGGTCCCCGAAGGACCAGCCCCACACCAGCTCCAGCAGCTCGGCCCGGGTGAACGCCCGGCCCGGGTGGCAGACGAGGAAGCCGAGCAGGTCGAACTCGCGCACCGTCAGGTCAAGCTCCCGGCCCTCGGCGAAGACGCGCCGGGCGGCCAGGTCAACCTCCAGCCGTCCCGAGCGGACGGGCGCGGCCACGGCCGAGGCCGCGTGGCCGGCCTGGGCGCGGCGCAAGACGGCCTGCACCCGCAGGGTCAGCTCGCGCGGGCTGAACGGCTTGGTCACGTAGTCGTCGGCACCGGCCTCCAGCCCGCGCACGCGGTCGCTCTCCTCGCCGAGCGCCGTCAGCATGATCACCGGCAGCGGGGCCTGCGGGTCGCGCCCCTCGCGCAACTGCCGGCAGACGTCAAGGCCGCTGGCCCCGGGCAGCATCAGGTCGAGCACCACCAGGTCGGGCCGCCACGTCGCGGCGAGCTCCAGCGCGGCCTGCCCGTCGAGTGCGTGCCTCGGCTCCAGCCCGGCGTGGCGCAGGTAGTCCACGACGACCTCGGCCACCGTCAGGTCGTCCTCGACCACGAGGATGCGCGCTTCCACAGGCTGAGTGTAGGCGACGCCCCCGGCCCGCCATGAACGGCATGCCGGTTCATTGAGCGGTTCCGCCGCATATTTCCCTGGATTGTAAGAAGTAATCATGAACGGCGGGCGCGGGTGGCCGTTTGCCGCCGTGAGCTTTAACTTCTGCATTTTGTAAGGGTGGTATCTGCCCGCGCGCCCGCTCGCCGTAATACCGTCACTGCCGTGACCGTAGACGTGATCCTGCCGTGCCTCAATGAGGCATCGGCATTGCCCTGGATTCTGGACAAGATGCCCGCCGGCTTCCGTCCGATTGTCGTCGACAACGGCTCCACGGACGGGTCCGGCGAGCTGGCGAAGTCGCTCGGGGCGACGGTGGTGGCCGAGCCGGTCCCGGGGTTCGGGGCCGCCGCCCACGCCGGCCTGCTCGCGGCGACCAGCGACGTGGTGTGCTTCTGCGACTGCGACGGCAGCCTCGACCCGGGCGAGTTCTCGCTCCTGACCGGGCCGGTGGCGGCGGGCGACGCCGACCTGGTCCTCGGCCGCCGCCGCCCGCAGCCGCGCGGCGCGTGGCCGGCCCCGGCCCGGCTGGCCAACTGGGAACTGGCCCGGCGGGTCCGCCAGCGGACCGGGCTGGGCCTGCGCGACCTGGGGCCGATGCGCGCGGCGGGCCGCGAGGCGCTGCTGGGGCTAGGCCTGGCCGACCGCCGGTTCGGCTACCCGCTGGAGATGGTCATGAAGGCGGCGGCGGCCGGCTGGCGGGTAGCCGAGGTCGACGTGGCCTACCTCCCGCGCATCGGCCGGTCCAAGGTGACGGGCACCGTGCGCGGCTGCGTGCGGACCGTCAAGGACATGAGCGAGGTGCTCGCGCGATGACCCGCGCGCCAGTCGGGGCCGGCACGACCCTGCTCGTCATCGCCAAGCAGCCGGTCCCGGGCCGGGTCAAGACGCGCCTCGTGCCCCCGTATACCCCCGAGCAGGCCGCCGCCCTGGCCGAGGCGGCGCTGGCCGACACCCTCCACGCGGTGGCGTTGGCCCCGGCCCGGCGCCGGGTCCTCGTCCTCGACGGCGAGCCCGGCCCCTGGCTGCCGCCCGGGTTCGAGGTCATGCCGCAATCCGGCGGCCCGCTGGACGAGCGCCTCGCCGCCGCCTTCGCCGCCGTCGATGGCCCCGCCCTGCTGATCGGGATGGACACCCCCCAGGTCACTCCCGAACTGCTGGCCGTGGACTGGCAGGACGCCGACGCCGTATTCGGCCCGGCCGCCGACGGCGGGTTCTGGGCGCTCGGCCTGCGCGCGCCCGACCCCGCCCTGCTGCGCGGCGTCCCCATGTCCGCCCCCGAAACGGGCGCCATCCAGCGCGCCCGGCTGGTGGCGGCCGGGCTGCGCGTCACCGAGCTCCCGCAGTTGCGCGACGTGGACACGGCCGCCGACGCCGCCGCCGTGGCCCGCCAGGCACCGTGGACCAGGTTCGCCGCCCGGGCGCGCGAGCTCAGCGCGACCGATAGCCCGGCCGGCCGCGGCCCGAGGGAGCTCGCCCTCCGGGAGCGGGCATGAGGGAGGGCGCGATCGCCCTGTACGAGGAAGCCCTGCACCAGGAACCGCAGCACCAGGAACCGCAGCACCAGGGAACTTCATCGGCGGGAGCCAGGCGGGCACGGCGCGGTCCGGTCGAGCCGCTAGTCCTGCGTACCGCCGACGGGCGGGCGCTGGCCTTCCCGGTCGCGCGCTGGTGCGCGCCCGCCGACGCGGCCGACGAGGAGCTCCTGCGTCGCTGCCAGGGGCCGGTCCTGGACGTGGGCTGCGGGCCGGGCCGGCTGACGATCGCGCTGACCGAGCGCGGCATCCCGGCGCTGGGCGTCGACATCTCCCGCGCCGCCGTGGCCCGCGCCCGCCAGGGCGGGGCGGCGGCCCTGCGCCGCTCGGTGTTCGACCCGCTCCCGGGCCAGGGCCGGTGGGCGACCATCCTGCTCGCGGACGGCAACATCGGCATCGGCGGCGCTCCCATCACGCTGCTGCACCGCTGCGCCCAGTTGCTCGCGCCCGGCGGCCAGCTCCTGATCGAGGCCGAGCCCGACGAGGCGGACGAGCAGCTGACCGCGTTCCTGGAGCATCCCGACGGCCGCCGGGGACCGGCCTTCCCCTGGGCGCGCCTGGGCACCGCCGCCCTGCTGCGCGCCGCCGCCGATGCCGGCCTGGACGCCACCACCCGGTGGCAGCACTCCGGCCGCGCCTTCGTCAGCGTGGGCTCACCCACCGCGCCGCCCCGAGGAGCAGCCTCACCCACGGCTCTCCAGCGGGGTAAGGCCGTCGCCCCGTCCGCCCGGGCGGTGCCGGCCCGCGCCTGACCGGAGCAGGGCTGCCCCCGGAGCGCTCCTGGGGGTAGGCCGCCGGCTCACGCCGGCCGGCGCCTCGGTCACGCGATGCCGCCCTTCAGCGCTCCCTGAGCCTGCGCCTGGTTCGGAACCTGGGCCCGGGCCGCCGCCTGGGCCTGGCGACGCAGGCGGCGCGAGCGCAGGAAGTAGGTGACGCTGTGCATGTCGGTCCCCGGCCCGGCTCGCCGGTCGCGCACCCAGGGCCGCAGCCAGCCGTCGTGCGACTGGAGCCACCCGGTCGCCCATCCCGCCGCATCAGCAGTCGTCCCCGCCACCGCCACCACGGGGCACAGCCGTCCCGCCAGCCCGGCCAGCCTCGCCTCCACCTGCGGGCTGTCGGCGGCGGTGATCCACCACACCAGCCCGTAGTCGCCCCGGCGAGCCGTGTAGTACTGCAGGGCCAGTTCCGACTTGCCGACCCGCCCGGCCCGTACACCGCCTGGGTCACGATCACCTCGCCGCGCGCCCCCAGCGCCCGCCCCAGGACTTCGAGTGCCTCGTCCCGGCCCTCGAACACCCGCGCCGCCGGGCGCGGCAGCCCCGTCACCGGCCCGGCCAGGCTCACCGCCGCCGGGTGCGGGACCGACCCGGCCGCCAGCTCGACCCGCCGCTCGCCGGTGACGATCACGTCCCGGCCCGCCACGTAGGAATCCCGGCCGCTCGCAACGTGCTGGCTCATCCCCGCGCCCGCGCCGGAAGAACCATCTGGCGTCCCTGGAATCGCGCCCATCACCCGCCCCCGACCCCGCCCGGCCGCCACCCCAACGCGACAAGCCGGTCACGCGATGATACGACCCGCCCGGCTGCCTTACTGGCAAGCGCGGGAGCGGTCCGGCAACCGGACTCGTGGCGGCCCCGGCCGGCTACCGCCGGCGGCCCTTCACCGCGCCCGCGACGAGCTGGCTCATGACGCGGATGGCGGACGGGCGCTCGCCGGCGAGCGCGGTCACGTTCGCGTCGAGGACCTCCGGCGGCGGAACCCGCTGCCCGCGTGCGCGCAGCTCGGCTAGGTACAGGTCGCTGACCTCCCGGCGGCTCTTGCCGGGGGCGCCGGCCTGGGCCGCGTCGAACGCCTCCCGCCGGGCCTGCGCGCGCTCCCGGGCCTGCGCGCGCTCCGCTTCCGCGCCGGGGCAGGTACACGAATCGCGCCAGGCCTGCGGGCCAACCGAACGCCGCGTGTCACTGGTGACCGGGCAGGACGCGTGGCAATCGCACGCGCACAGCCCCACGCCCCATTCGAAGCGCAGCCGATCGGGGTTGAACCCGCCGCCGACGCCAAGCATGTGCGGGCACTCACCGTGCTCATCACGGGTGCAAGCCGGGGTCTGGTCAGTGCGCCCGAGCTCGTCGGCCTCGCGGTTAGCCATGCCTGAGTCTAAGTCGCTCGCCAGGACTGGGAGTCCCTGGTGTGCCGCCCGGCGCGAACGCCACCCTGGCACCACACCCAGGTTGCGAGCCCACCGGGCGAGGCGGCCAGAATCTGATAACAGCAAGAAGCGCTCATGTGCTCGCGGGTCCGCCGTCCTGGGAACTCAGCGGGCGGTGGTGACCGAGTCGTCCTTGATCCCGGCCGCGCGGCGGGCGGCGAGCCTGCGCTTTTGCGGCTCGATCGTGTAGCGCGGGTCCTTCGCCGAGGCGATGCCCGCCTCGAACACCCCGAACCGGGTCAGCGCCGACGCCGCCACCAGGGCCGCGCCCGACGCCGCCGCGACCCAGCGGCGGCGGCCGCCGAGCAGCGTGCCGAGGCCGCCCGCGACGGCCAGGGCCTCGCTGAGGCGCAGCATCGTCCCCGGGCGGCCCTCGTGCAGCGGCTCGGCCGCGACCGGGTCCATCCGGCGGGTCATGAGCTGCGTCGCCGCCAGGTCGCCGGCCACGCCGAGGAGCGCCAGGGTGCGGGCCGGGCCCGCCTGCGCGACCGGGGTCGTCACCATCGCCAGGCCGGCCGAGGCCAGGCTGGCCGAGCTGACGAACACGAACGGCAGCTCGCCCTGGGCCGCGTTCCAGGTCGGGGTGGCGGTATCGGACAGCAGGACCGCCGTGTAGACCGCCAGCAGCGGGCCGAACGCCCCGGCCGACAGTCCGGCCGGGCCCTCGACCGCCCGCAGCAGCGGGCGCAGCGGGCCGAGCGGCAGGCGCTCGCCCGTCAGCCGGTCGGCCTCGGCAGCGGCCGCTACCCCGGCCCCGGCGCTGAAGGCGCTCAGGATCCACGAGCCGACGCTCATCGGGGAGGTCGGCTTGAATACCCGCAGCATGTTGAGGAACCGCTCGGGCCGTCCGAGGTCATGCACCAGGGCGACCGCCCCCAGGCTGACGGCCCCGATCGCCGCCAGCCGGGCGTTGCGGCGCAGCTCGTCCAGGCCGGCGAGCTGCGCCCCGGCCGCGAGGACGGCCGAGCCGCCCGCCACGCCGCCGAGGAACAGGTACGCCGCGATCTCCGGGCCCCACGGGGCCGGCTTGACCACCGGGCGCCCGTAGTAGGAGGTGAACTCGGCGTCGGGGACCATCGGCATCTCCCGCGCGCCGTCCCCGCCGCCCCAGCCGGCCCGGCGGGGCTTGCCGCCCCGGCCCCGGCGACGGCCGCCGGGCGGGTCCGGCGGCCGGACGCTGTCGTAGTCGGAGGCGGTCACCGGCGGCTCCCGAGGAACGCGATCGCCGCTGCTGCCACCATGCCCGCCGCCGCGAGGCCCGCCCGCTGGTACATGCGCGGCAGGTCGGCCGTCGCCACCCGCGGGTCCGGCGGCAGCCCGTACGCCTCCGGCTCGTCCAGCAGCAGGAACACCGACCCGGTGCCGCCCACCCCGTCCAGGTCGTTCGCGCCGTACAGCCGCGCCTCGGTCCGGCCCTGGGCGTGCAGCTCGGCCACCCGCTCCCGGGCCTGGTCCACCATGTCCGCGTGGTCGCCGAACTTGATCGACGTGGTCGGGCAGGTCTGCGCGCAGGCCGGGACCTGGTCATCCAGCAGCCGGTCGTAGCACAGGGTGCACTTCTGGGCGACGTTGAGGTTGGGCACCTCGGGCTGCTCGCCCTTCCGCTCGCCGTGCCCGCTCCGGCCAGGCTTGCCCCGGTCATGCCTGGGGCCGGCGGTGCCGTCGGTCCGGCGCTCGACCACCCCGAACGGGCAGCCGGCCACGCACGTGCCGCACCCGTTGCACACGTCCGCCTGCACGACCACGGTCCCGAACTCGGTCCGGAACAGCGCCCCGGTCGGGCACACGTCCAGGCACCCGGCGTGGGTGCAGTGCTTGCAGACGTCCGACGCCATCAGCCAGCGGAACTCAGGCGTATCGGGATGCTGTCCTCCCTCAACCGGGGCCCCCTCAGCCGGGTCGGCCGGGGCCGCCCCGCTCGCGGGCGCCGCCGGGCCTGCCTGCCCGGGAGCGCCCACGGACGGCATCCCCAGGTCAACCAGGGCGCGGCCGGAGGCGCGGGCCTCCTCGATGCGCTCGCGGCCCTGCTCGATGAACGCGACGTGCCGCCAGGTGCTGGCGCCGAGCGCGCCGGTGTTGTCGTAGGAGGACCCGAGCAGTTCCAGGTTGCCGTCGCGCGGGTTGCCGTTCCACTCCTTGCACGCCACCTCGCACGCCTTGCAGCCGATGCAGATCGAGGTGTCGGTGAAGAAGCCCTTGCGCGCCTGGACGTCCGGCCAGCGGGCGTCCGCGGCGGGGTCGGTGGGCCCGGCAAGCTGCGGCATTATGGCTCCTTGGTGCCCTCGCGGGCGGGATCGGTGACCCGCTCGTTGTCGGTCGCGGTCGTCGCCCCGGCCCGCTGCTGGTACTCGGTGACCAGGCGCTGCAGGTCCGCGCCGCGCGGCCGCCGCCCCGGCCGGATGTCGCACGACCCGGCCTTGGACTCCTGGATCTGCACGTTCGGGTCCAGCGTAACGCCGAGCAGGTCGTTGGCGGCATCCCCGCTCACCACCGCCGCGCCGCCCACCCCCCAGTGGTACGGCAGCCCGATCTGGTGCACGGTCCGCCCGCTGATGACCAGGGGCTTCACCCGGTCGGTGACCAGCACCCGGGCCTCGATCGCCGCGCGGGGGGAGATGATCGTGGCCCACCCGTACGGCTCCAGGCCCCGCTCGGCCGCCAGCTGCCGTGACACCTCGCAGAACATCTCCGGCTGGAGCTCGGACAGGTACGGCAGCCAGCGGCTCATCCCGCCCGCGGTGTGGTGCTCGGTCAGCCGGTAGGTGGTGAACACGTACGGGTACACGTCGGCGCCGGGCGTCCCGGCGCTCGGGGCCGACAGGTTGTCCGCCCGCGCGAAGATGACCCGGGCCGGGCTTTGCTGCTGCCGGTACAGCGGGTTGGCGACCGGGGATTCCTGCGGCTCGTAATGCGTCGGCAGCGGGCCGTCGAGCATGCCCTTCGGCGCGAAGAGCCAGCCCTTCCCGTCCGATTGCATGATGAACGGGTCGTCCCCGCCCAGTGCCGCCGGCCCGCCGAGTCCCGGGTCGGGGCGGGCGCCGGGGGCGCGGTCGGGCGGGAAGTCGGGCACGTCGTCACCGGTCCAGCGGCCCGCCCCGGCGTCCCACCACACGAGCCGCTTGCGCTCGCTCCACGGGTTGCCCCCAGGGTCGGCCGATGCCCGGTTGTACAGGATGCGCCGGTTGGCCGGCCACGCCCAGCCCCACTGCTCCTGGCTGCGGCCGGGCCCGCCGCCCGGCACCCGGCGGGCCGCCTGGTTGACGCCGCCGGCGTACACGCCGGAGTAGATCCAGCACCCGGCGGCGGTGGACCCGTCGGCCCGCAGCTCGTTGAACGTCGAGACCGGCTGGCCCGCGTCCGGCCCGGCCCACTGGTAGCCGTTGATCTCCGCCAGGACCGCCTCGGGATCGGCGTCGTCCCCGTCCCCGGTGCCATAGCTCCAGGTCAGGTCGAGCAGGGACCGGTCCCGTTCATCCTGCGAGCCGGCGAGCCGCTCCCGGATCCGCTGGCCGAGCTGGTAGAAGAAGTCCAGCTCGCTCTGGCACTCGCCCGGCGGCTCGACGGCCTGGTGCCGCCATTGCAGCATCCGCTGGGTCTGGGTGAACGTGCCCGCCTTCTCGGCGTGGCTCGCGGCCGGCAGGAAGAACACCTCGGTCGCGATGTCGGCCGTCTTCAGCTCCCCGGAGGCGATCTCGGGGCCGTCCTTCCACCAGGTGGCCGACTCGATCATGTTCAGGTCCCGCACCACCAGCCACTTCAGGTGGGCCATGGCCAGCCGCTGCTGGCGCCCGTTGGCCGACCCGACGGCCGGGTTCTGGCCCAGCAGGAAGTAGCCCTCCACCTCGTCGTCGAGCATGGCGGTGACGGTCTGGTAGGTGCCGGCCGGCCCGGTCAGCCGGGGCAGGTAGTCGTAGGCCCAGTCGTTATCGGCCGTGGCGGCGTCGCCCCACCAGGCCTTGAGCAGGCTGACCGTGTAGGCGTCGGCGTTGGCCCAGAATCCCTTCTGCCCCTTGGGCCCGACGACCGCCAGGTAGTCGGCCAGCGTGTCGTGCGTGCCGGCCACCGGCATCGCCAGGTACCCGGGCAGCAGGTTGAACAGCGTCGGGATGTCGGTCGAGCCCTGGATGCTGGCGTGCCCCCGCAGCGCCATGATGCCGCCGCCGGGGCGGCCCATGTTGCCCAGCAGCAGCTGCAAGATCGCGGCGGCGCGGATGAACTGCGCCCCCAGCGTGTGCTGGGTCCAGCCGACGGCGTAGGCGAAGCAGGTCGTCCGCTCGCGGCCGGAGTTCTCGGTGACCGCCCGGGCGAGGTAGCCGAAGTCCGCCTCGCTGATCCCGCACGCGTCGCGGACCATCGCCGGGGTGTAGCGGGCGTAGTGCCGCTTGAGGACCTGGAACACCGTCCGCGGGTCCTGGAGCGTCTCGTCCCGCTCCACGCGGGCGTGCCCGAGCACCGGGCCGCCGCTGCCGTGCTCGTGCCCCCCGCGGGCCTGGGCGTCCTCGCCATTGGCGTACGCCCAGCTCGCCGGGTCGTACTTGCCGGTCTCGGGGTCGAACCCGGAGAACAGCCCGCCGAGCTCGTCGGTGTCGGCGAAGTCCTCGCTGATGAGCGTGGCGGCGTTGGTGTAGGCGACGACGTAGTCCCGGAAGAACAGCTCAGCGGTGAGCACGTGGTTGATCAGCGCGCCCAGCAGCACCACGTCCGAGCCGGCCCGGATCGGGATGTGCTTGTCCGCGACGGCCGAGGTGCGGGTGAACCTCGGGTCCACGTGGATGACCGTCGCCCCGCGGGCCTTGGCCTCCTCGACCCACTGGAAGCCGACCGGGTGGCACTCGGCCATGTTGGAGCCCTGGATGACGATGCAGTCGGCGTTCGCCATGTCCTGCAGGCTCTGCGTGGCGCCACCACGCCCGAACGAGGTTCCCAGACCGGGAACGGTAGCGGAGTGTCAAATCCGCGCCTGGTTCTCGATCTGCACCGCCCCGGCCGCGGTGAACAGCTTCTTGATGAGGTAGTTCTCCTCGTTGTCGAGCGTCGCCCCGCCCAGGGAGGCGATGCCCATCGTGCGGCCCAGCCGGCGGCCCTCGTCATCGCGGTCCTGCCAGCCCCGGCGGCGCGCCTCGATGAACCGGTCGGCGATCATGTCGATCGCGGTATCCCGCTCCAGGCGCTGCCACTCGGTCGCGTGCGGGGCGCGGTACAGCACCTTCGTCTGGCGGCCGGGGGAGTTGACGAGCTGCTCGCTGGCCGCCCCCTTCGGGCATAGCCGCCCGCGCGAGACGGGGGAGTCAGGGTCGCCCTCGATCTGCACAACCCGCTCGCCGGAGACGTAGATCCGCTGGCCGCAGCCGACGGCGCAGTACGGGCAGACGCTCTGCACCACCCGGTCGGCGGTGGAGGTGCGGGGGGCCAGGGCGCGGGTGCGGGCGGACGTCACCGCCGGCCCCCGGCCGAGCAGGTCGCCCGAGCGCACCTGCCGGACGACCGGCCACTGCAAGGGGCTCCACCGGCTCGCCGGGGAGGAGCCCTCGCGCTTGTCCGCCATCAGGCCATTATTCCTCGCCCTGCCCGGCGGCCGGCCACTGGCCCTGCCCGGCCTCGCCGAGGAGCCGCCGGCCCTGCAGCCGGTACAGCAGGGCGAAGGACGGGCCGATGACGAGGGCAGCGATGATGAAGATCACGATCACGGCGACGAGGGTCTGGTGCGGGGCGCCCGCGTTGGACAAGGTCACGCCGGTGCCCGGCAGCAGCACCGGGTACTGGGCCACCCCCCAGCCCCAGATGACGGCGGCGACGCCCGCCGCCGCGACCAGCCGCAGCCCCCGCGGGCGGCGGCCGCGCAGCAGCGCGGCGGCCAGCAGCGCCACCACGAGCAGGCCGCAGGCCCCGGCCGCGATCACCAGCGGCACCGCCCGGCCGGTCAGCCGGTCGTAGAACAGCCGGCTGGCGTCGTGCAGGGTCGCCAGGGCGGCCAGCGACAGCGCCCCCGCCACGACGCCGGCGGCGATGGCCCGGCGGGCGAAGTAGGCCCGGAGCGGGCCGTTGCCCCGGCGGCTCGCCTCGCTGGTCAGGTAGACGGCGGCGAGGTAGGCGCAGGCGGCGACGAACAGCAGCCCGGTCAAGATCGCGGTGGCGCTGGTCCAGGCGGCGGTGCTGGCCCGGTCCGAGTCGGCCGGGATCGCCCCGGCCGCGATCGCGCCGACCACGGTGCCCATGAAGAACGGGGTGAGCAGGGACGAGAACGCGAATGCCGCTCCGGCCAGGCGCTGGGCGGCCAGCGTGGTCAGCTCCTTGCGGAACGCGAACCCGGCCCCCCGCACGACGATCCCGGCCAGCGCCAGCCATAGCGGCAGGGCAGCGGTCGTCATGACGGCGGCGAACGCGTGCGGGAACGCGGTCCAGAAGATCACCAGGTCGAAGACGAGCCAGACGTGGTTCGCCTCCCACACCGGGGTGATCGTCTCGTCGATGAGCGCCCGCGGCTCCCGGCCGCCCGCGGTGGTGCCGGCCAGCAGGTCCCAGAGGCCGCCGCCGAAGTCGGCCCCGCCGAGCACCGCGTACAGGGTGACGGCGGCGAGCAGGATCGCCCCGACCGTGTCGGCCGCCATCACGGCCGCCCCGGGCCGGGCCCGGCCGCCCCGGCCGCTGGCGGCTCGTCCACCGGCGGCCCGTAGGGCACGGCCGCCTCGCTGGACTCGCCCCGCCGCCAGCGCCGCGACAGCATCAGGAGGATCGCGATCGTCGCCGCCCCGAGCACCAGGTACATGATGATGACGAGGGTCAAGGTGGCGACCACGCCGCCGTTGCGGGTCGCTGCCGCGCTGGTGGTCAGCAGGCCGTAGACGACCCAGGGCTGGCGGCCGACCTCGGTCACGACCCAGCCGCACTCCATCGCGGCGATCGCGGCCAGCCCGCTGACCGCCCCGCACAGCCAGAACAGCCGCGGCGCTGGCAGCCGCCGCTGGCGCCACCAGGCCCACAGCGCCCACAGGCCCAGGAGCAGCAGCAGCGATCCGAGGCCGACCATGGCGTCGAAGCACAGGTGGATCAGCCAGGCCGCGGGCGGGCGCTGGGCCGGCGGCGCGATGTCCCAGCCGGTCACCTTCGTCCCCGGCCCGAAGCCGACGAGCAGGGAGTCCAGGTCGGGGACCTTGATCCCGCCGTAGACCTTCCCGTTCACGTACACCCCGGCCAGCCACTCCGGGACCTGCCGGGACGTGGCCGACACGTACTCCATCGACGCGAACTTCACCGGCTGGTCGGCCGCGATCGACCGGGCGGCGGTGTCGCCCACCACCAGCTGGACCGGGGTGAGGATCGCGGCCGGGACGAACCCGAGGCTGAACCCGGCGTAGTGGTAGCGGTCGCGGCGCCCGCGCAGGATGCCGGCCGCGTAGACGCCCGCCACGGTGAACCCGGCGACCATGTAGGCGGCCAGGATCATGTGCGGCATCTCGTAGGCGGCGGCCCGGCTGAAGAACACCGCCCACGGGCTGACCGACGTGATCGTGGTGCCGGACTGGGTGAACCCGCCCGGCTGGTTCATCCAGGAGTTGACGGCGATGACCGCCATCGCCCCGAGGATGCCGCTGGCGGCGATGGGGACGCCGGACCAGAAGTGCGCCCAGCCCGGCAGCCGCCGCCAGCCCCACAGGTAGATCCCGGCGAAGATCGCCTCCAGGAAGAAGAACAATCCCTCCACCCCGAACGGGAAGCCCAGCACCGGCCCGTACTGGCGCATCAGCCCCGGCCAGAGCAGGCCCAGCTCGAACGACAAGACCGTGCCGGTGACCGCGCCGACCGCGACCAGCACCGCCATCGCCTGCGACCAGCGCCGCGCCAGCAGCAGCGCCGTCTCGTCCTTGCGCCGCAGCCCGATGCCCTCGGCCAGCAAGACGATCGTCGGCAGGGCGATGCCGAGGCAGGCGAGGATGATGTGGAAGCCGAGCGTCGTCGCCATCTGCGCCCGCGCGGGAACGACGGCCGCGGCGGTCGTCGCGGCGAGGTAACCACCCGGCATGCCCCATCCCTCTCCGTCACGACCTACTACTTAAAGTGATCGTACCCGGTTGCGCCCTGAGGATCGTCGGCCGCCACGCCCGCCGGCGCTCAGCGCGGGCCGCGCCCCGGCGGTTAGCTAAGCCCGAGAGCGACCGCTGCCCCCCGGGGAGCGCCGGGCCGCGCGTCGCCCCGGTCGGGCGGCGCGGCGCGCGGGTAGGTGCGCACCAGCGAAGGGATCAGGGCCTCGCGGGTAGGCGCGGCGACGAGGCCGTGCGTATTGTCGGCCCCGGGGATGGCCGCCCACCAGGCCCCGGTCCGGGTGCCCCACCAGATCGAGGTCCCGGGGAATGCCCGGCGGATCATCGCGTGGCTGGCGAGGGCCGCGTCCAGCCCGCCCGGAGCCGCCAGCAGCGGGCCGCCCCGCGCCTGCCAGGCCACGTCCGCCCACACCCACCGCCGGTTCGGGTGGCTGGCCGTCCCCCAGTCATCGGCCACGTCATCGACCAGCAGCAGCCCGCGCCCGGACTCGCCGAGCGTGACCGTCCCGGCGGCCGGGGCGGCCATCACCGGCGACGTAGCCGCGCCCTGGTCGCCGACGACGATCCGGGCCAGGGCGGGCGCCCAGTCGATGTCCACGCTGAACTGGCCGCCCGGCTCCCCGCTGCGGCTGTGGACGATGGCGTTCGTGCACAGCTCGCTGGCGAGCAGGAGCAGGTCCGCCCGGGCGGGGCAGTCAGGCAGCAGGTCCTCCAGCCAGTGCCGGACCTCAAGCACCTGATGCGCGCTGCCCCGGAAGTGGCGGGTCCACCACGCGGCGCGGCCGGATGATCCCAGGGGCGCGACAGTGAATTCCCGAGATGATGTCCGCATCTCATCTCCTTTGAGTCACCCGCCATGGCCGGCTGGCGCTTGCTCATTAGCAAGCCACAGCTACCGAGGGTTGCGCGCGCCTGCAACGGGCCGTTGCAGGCGATGGCAACACTTTCCGGCGCCGGCGGCGCATGATGGCCGGGATGCGCCGATGATGGACTCATGACCGAGATATCCCGCCTGCCCGCCCCCGTGCTGAAGCCGCTGGACCGGGACCTGCGGCCCGCGGTCCGGGCGTGGGTGGACGAGCTGCGGGAGGTCTGGCAGGCGACCGGGCTGTCGATGGGCCAGTTCGCGGTGCTGCACCCGTTCGACAAGGGCACCGTCTCCCGTTACCTCAGCGGCCACCGGGTCCCGGGCGAGCGGCACTTCCTGGACACCCTGCTGGCCACGCTGGAGGCCTACGGGCGGCCGGTCACCCCCACCGTGCGCGAGCACCTGACCGGCCTGCAGATGCAGGCGCTGGAGGAGGCGCACCCGCACGAGTACCGGGTCCGGCTGGTCAAGGACGAGCTGGAGGTCGCCCTGACGGGCAGGCTGGAAGCCGAGCGCTACGCCCGCGCGCTGGAGGAGCAGCTGGCCGGGCGCAACCGCGACGTCCACGAGCTGACCGAGGACCGCAACCGCCTGCGGGCCAGCGCCGACGCGCGGTACGCGCGGCTGGTCCAGGAGATCGAGGAGCTCACCAGCGACCTGGCCCTGGCCCGGTCGCGCTCCGAGCGAGCCGACCAGCGCTGCGCGGAGCTGGAGGCCGTCCTGGACCTCATGGACGAGGCGTTCCCGGGCGAGCGCCAGGGGCTGGACGCCTCGCCCGCGATCCCGTACGCCGACTGGGGGAGCGTCGCGTCCCGCATCCTGCCCCTGGACGACCCGTACGCGGTCGCCGACTTCCTGAGCCTGCTCGACCGGCTGGGCCTGCACGATTATGCCGCGCAGCTCGCGGACCGGGTCATCGCCTACTGCAGCGACCGGCGCCACTCACCCGACGACATGATGAAGCAGAACGGGCTCCTCCCGCTCCTGGCGACCATGAACCGGCTGCGGCTCTACGACCAGGCCGACCGGTTCTCCGCCCTGCTCGGCTACTCCAGCTACCGCCACCTGCGCCGCAACTCCCCGGTCGCGGGCCGGTTCTCCTGACGGGCGCCCGCAGCCGCCCGGCGGGTATCCTGACCAGGAGATTTAAGGGCGAGTGGGTGAGATGACCAGCCAGCGCGAAGGTGGCGGCCCGCCCGGCGACGCCGGGCACGACAGCGGGCGAGAACGCATCGGCCGGGCGGCCTACGAGTTGTTCAGCCGCGAGGGCATCCGGGCGGTCGGGGTGGACGCGGTCATCGCGCGGGCCGGCACGGCGAAGATGACGCTCTACCGGAACTTCCCGACCAAGGACGACCTGATCCTGGACTTCCTGCGCCGGCGGGAGCAGGCGTGGACCCGGGACTGGCTGCAGGCGGAGAGCCAGCGGCGCGCGAGCGCGCCCCGCGAGCAGCTACTGGCGATATTCGACGTGTTCGGCGAGTGGTTCGCCGAGCCGGACTTCGAGGGCTGCTCCTTCCTGACCACGATGATCGAGGTCAGCGACCGGGACCACCCGGTCCGCCAGGCAGCGGTCGCGCACCTGGCCGGCATCCGCGCGTACATCGAGGGGCTGGCGGCCGCCGCCGGGATCAGCGACCCCGGCTCGTTCGCGCGCCAGTGGCACATCCTGATGAAGGGCGCCATCATGGCCGCCCACGAGGGGGACGCGCAGGCGGCGGCGCGTGCCCGTGAGCTCGGCGAGCTCCTGCTGCGCGCGCACGCCGCCTGACCTAGGCTGACTGGCCTCAGCTGATCCCGAGGGCCTCGGCCGCCAGCCGGGTGCCCGCCACCCGGCTGGCGATCTTCTGCCAGGCGGTCTCGCGGGCGAAGTCGGGCGAGCCGTGGCTGGGCTTCTCATCGATGCTGAACGGCGAGAAGCCGCAGTCATCGGTCGCCCCCAGCCGCTCGCGGGGGATGAAGTTCGCCGCCCGCACGAGGGCGTCCCTGACCTCCGCGGGGCTTTCGACCCTCGGGTTGAGCGGGTTGATGACCCCGATGTAGGCCATCGGGGCCACGCCGCCCGCGTCGTCGCGCAGGTTGTCCCCGATCAGCTTGTACACCGGGTCCTTGTCGCGCTCGCTGGCGAGCTGGATGAGGAAGTAGCCCGCGTTGATGCGGAACAGCGACGGCAGCAGGTCGCTATAGGGCACGTCGGCGCTATGGACGGAGTCCCGGTCGCCGCCGGGGCAGGTGTGCACCCCGATGACGGTCCGCTCCGGGGCGCTGAACCGGTCCAGGACCCGGTTGTTCAGCTCGATGAAGTGCGGCAGCATGTTCCGGCCGGTCCACGGGTT
>DATBEM010000180.1:0-19573 GCA_036276115.1 Trebonia sp. | reverse complement strand
CCGGCGCGGGTACGAGGGTCACATCCGGCTTCATCTCAAGCCCCAGCTCGGCGAGGTGCCCTTGGGCCGCCTACGCAAGGCCCACATCGAAGCTGCCTACGACAAAATCGTAGAAGTCAGCCAAGCCCATATCCGCCCGGTCGGGCCAGGGACGCTTGAACGCATCCACGCCACCTTGCGCAAGTCCCTCAACGACGCAGTGAAGAAAGCGGGCCGGATCACCGACAACCCGGCGCTGCTGGTCGAGCTGGAGCACGTCAAGCGGCCCAAGCCGGTGGTGTGGACGAGGGGACGAACCCTTCATTGGATGAAGACGGGCGAGCGGCCGACTGTGGCAGTCTGGACGCCTGTTCAGACCGGCTTCTTCCTGGACGCCATTCACGAAGACCGGCTGTACGCCTACTACCACCTGCTGGTCTTCCGCGGTCCGCGCCGGGGTGAGGGCATTGGCTTGCGTTGGCCGAACCTCGACTTGGATGCCGCCACCATGGACATCACTGAACAGATCATCACCCTGGGGTACGCGACCGAGGTCAGCACTCCCAAGTCAGGCAGCGACGGCCTGGTGGCCTTGGACGCCCTTACGGTTGAGGTTCTGCGCCAGCATGGCGACCGCCAAGCCGCGGAAGCTGCCGAGTGGGGTACAGCCTGGCATGACACCGGCTACGTGTTCGCGACCGAAGACGGCTCGCCGGTCCACCCGGACTACGTATCGCGCCACTTCGCGGCGCTCGTGCGCGACGCCAACCAGCTCAAGCTCGGCAGCACAGGCCAAGCCGTCAAGGACGTGCAGGCCCGGCTTGAAGTCGAGGCAGGCGACAGCTACGACAAGGCCACGCGGCTGGCGGTATACCGCTTCCAGCGGGGCCAGGGCCTGACCGAGAACGGCATCGTGGATGCCCAGACCTGGTACAGGCTGTTCCCCGCTGCTCCCTGGCGGGATTACCCGCACCCGGGGTGCCTGCCCCCGATCCGGCTCCATGACCTCAGGCACCTAGCCGCAACGCTTGCGCTGACGGCCGGAGTCGAGATGAAGGTGGTGTCCGCGATGCTCAGACACAAGACGCTCGGGATTACGGCCGACACGTACACGTCGGTCCTGCCTGAGGTCGCTCGGGCGGCGGCGGAAGCTGCCAGCCGCATCGTTCCGCGCCAGACCAAGCCGGACGGTGCCAGCGACGCCGCTAGCAGCTCGCTAGCATCCGGGGCCAAACGGCCGGGTAAGCGCACCCGGCCTCGAACGAAGGGCCAGGTAAGGATGGGTGGGGCGGGCGGGGCTCGAACCCGCGACCGGCAGATTATGAGTCCGCTGCTCTGACCAGCTGAGCTACCGCCCCCCTGCTTGGGGGTAAGGCTACCGCACCGGAACCCCGGTCCCGGACGGGTTTCCGGGCCTGTACCCGGCTTCGCGCAGCGGGACCATTTCTCGGAGCATCTAGGCTGTGGCGGGTTTCCGCGCCCCGCACCGAGGGTGGTGCGGGGCACCGAGCGGGGGCCCAGTTAGTAGCGGCCCGCCGTCTGCATCGACATCGCGTGCTCGACCAGGGTGACCAAGATGGCCTTGGTCGACTCGCGGTTGCGGGCGTCGCACGGGATGACCGGGACGTTCGACGGGATCGCGAGCGCCTCGCGGACGTCGTTGGAACGGTGCGGGAACTGACCGTGGAAGCCGTTGATCCCGATCACGAAGGGCAGGCCGCTCGCCTCGAAGTAATCGACGGCCGGGAACGAGTCGGCCAGCCGCCGAGTGTCGACGAGGACGATCGCGCCAATCGCGCCCTGGATCAGGTCGTCCCACATGAACCAGAACCGGTGCTGTCCGGGCGTGCCGAACATGTAGAGCACCAGGTCCTTTTCCAGCGTGATGCGGCCGAAGTCCATGGCGACGGTGGTGGTGTTCTTCTCGGGGACGTGGGACAGGTCGTCCACGTCGGTGGAGGCCACGGTCATGACGGCTTCGGTGGTCAGCGGCTGGATCTCCGACACCGAGCCGACGAAGGTCGTCTTGCCGACGCCGAAGCCGCCAGCGACGACGATCTTGACCGAAGTCATCGCCGAAGCGTCCCCGCCCCCTTGCGGGCGGGCGACGCTAGATCTTACGGAGTCCACTAAGCACCCTTTCAAGCAGGTTAAGGTCAGGGCGGCCTTCCGAGTCGTCGCGCTGGTGGATGCGGACAAGCCCATCAGCGCTCATATCAGCGACAAGGATGCGGGCCACGCCGAGCGGCATCCGCAGCACCGCGGAGATCTCGGCGACGGACCGCCAGTCCAGGCAGAACTGCAAGATCGCCTGGCACTCCGGCGCCAGCACGGAGAGGTCACGAGGCTCGTACACGGTCGCGGTGACCAGCGCCTCAAGCGCGAGCTTGTACCTCGGCTTGGTCCGGCCACCGGTGACCGTGTACGGCCGTACTAGGCGACGTGGCTCGGGCGAGTCCTCCTCGACGGGGAACTGCTGCGGGAAGGCACCGCTGCGCTGCGACGTGTCATCCCACGGTCCACCTCCCCGGCCCGGCCAGGCGGGAGGCCCGCCGCGGTCGTCACCGCGGACGGGGCCCGCCACCATGTCTCCTCGAGATGCTGTTTCCAGCGCTCATCATCGTCTGTCTCCCGGGATCGCGCCTTGCATGACACCACCGCGAGCCGCCGGGGTAAGGACCCGGCCTGCCCGCTCGACCAGCAAAGTCATCTCGTAGGCGACGAGTCCCAGGTCGCAGGTGGAGGCGGCGAGAACAGCGAGGCTCGAACCGTTGCTGATGGCCATGATGACCAGCACGCCGCGCTGCATCTCGACGACGGTCTGGACGACCGCGCCACCCTCGAAGACCCGGGACGCGCCCTGGGTAAGGCTGGTAAGCCCGGACGTGACCGCTGCGAGCTGGTCCGCGCGCTCCTGCGGGAAGCCCGCCGAGAACGCGAGCGGGAGGCCGTCGGACGACACGACAACAGCGTGCGCGACGTCCGGAACCCGCTCCACGAAGTTCGTGATAAGCCAGCTGAGGTCCTGGACCGGGCGTCCTGGCGTGCTCACGCGCGCTCCTCTCCTCGCCCGTTCATGCTTCCGCCACCCGGGGGGACGTTCCCCCGTACCCCTGAAGAAGAGGCGAGTGTATCGGGCATGAAGGCTCCTCGTGCTCTGGTTTCGCTATCCGTGGGTCTCATCCGTCTATGGCTCCTCGTTCTGGGGTGCGGCTGCACGCGCCTCGCGCACACCACGCTGGAAGCTCGTCATCCGGCTGCGGACGGCATCGGCCGACCGGGCAGGCGGCGCGGCTTCGGGACTGCTGCCCTCGCCTCCGACAGACCCGGGCACGAGGTTTGCCCGCGGCACCCGCTTGGGCAGCCCGGCTGTCGTTGTCTCATCCGCGGCGGGCGCGGCGACCACCTGGGCCGCGCGCCAGCCTTCGTCAGCCGGTGAGTTCCAGCCGCCACTGGGAGCGCCAGTCGTGGCGCCCACGGCGGCAGTCTGGGTCTGGCTCAGGCCCTTACCGCTGCGACGGAACCAGTCCGACTCTAGCGAATCGAAGATGGGCAGCCGCTGGTCCTGAGCCGGGCTGACGGACGGCGGGATGGTTACCTGGCTGCCATCGGAGCCGCCTTTTGCCCCCGCCGTCGGCGCCGGCCCAGACGTGCTGGACCCGCCGAGGGTGGGGAACGGACCGGTGCTACCCGGACCGCCGATCGTGGGAACCGGGCCGGTGCCGCCAGGCCCGCTGATGCCGCTGGCACCACTCATGCCCGCGGCTGGGGCCGCACCGAACGACGGCATCCGGCTGGTGGCCGGGCCGAAGTCGTCATCGCCGAACGCCGGCCCGGCCGGGGCCGGCCCGCCGGCCCCGGGGCTGGCCGGGGCCGGGCCGCCGAAGGCGTTGGGACCGCTGGGGACCGCGCCCAGGCCCGGCCGCGAGGGCATGGAGCCACCGGGCTGGCGCGTTGGCAAGCCGCTAGTGGAGCCGGGGCCGTCCTGGGCACCGAAACCACCGCCGCCGCCGAAGCTGCCGCCGTTCCCGTTTCCGTTCGCCGCCCCAGGGCTGCGCGTCGGCAGGTCGTCGGCGAAGCCGCCGCGACCGCCATTGCCGCGACCGCCATTGCCGCCGCCGCCGTTCCCGCTGCTGGCGCCGAACCCGTTGCCGTCGCCGAAGCTGGGGGCGCCGGCCGAGCTGGCCCCGCCAAAGCTGCTGGCGCCGCCGAAGCTGCCGCCACCGCTGTTACCGCCGCCGCCGGGGGCGAGGCGGGGGATGCGGGACGCGGCCGCGGCCGCGGGGCTGGAGGCGATGCCGCCCGCGCCGGGGCTGTCGAAGCCGCTCCCGGAACTGGCGCCGCCGCGGCCACCCTGGCCACCGCCGAAGCCGCTCCCGGCATCGCCAGCCCCCGGGCCGCCGAGGGGCGGCCCGCCGGAAGCGGAGCCGCTAGCGCCCGGGCCGCCGAAGCTACCAGGACCGCCAGGCCCG
Organism: Trebonia sp.; assembly: GCA_036276115.1. GTDB lineage: Bacteria > Actinomycetota > Actinomycetes > Streptosporangiales > Streptosporangiaceae > Trebonia. The sequence goes on along the minus strand of DATBEM010000180.1, from coordinate 15,122 downwards.
GGGCTGCCGCCACTGCTGAAGGCGCTGCCGCCACTGCTGAAGCCGCTGCCGCCGCCGAAGCCGCTGCTGCCGCCGCCGAGGCTCGGCCCGCCCAGGCTGCCACCGCCAAGGCCCGCTCCACTGAGGCTCGGGCCGCCGAAGCCGCCACCGCCGAAGCCGCCGGCCTGGCCGCCGCCGGACGGGCTGCCGAGTGCCGCCGGGGCGGCGAACTCCTCGGCCTCGAACTTGCGCATCCGGCCGCCCATGGGGACCGAGTTGTCCGGGGCCGCGACCGACTCGGGGAGCCAGATCAGCGCGGTGAGCCCGCCGGACTGGGCGTGCCGCAGCCGGACCCGGACACCGTGCCGGGCCGCGAGGCGGCCGACCACGAACAGGCCCATGCGGCGGGAGACGGCGACGTCCACAACCGGCGGGTTGTCCAGCCGCCAGTTCGCGTGCGCCATCTCCTGCTCGGAGATGCCCACGCCGTTGTCGGTGATGTCCAGCAGGACGCCGCCGCTGTTGAGCGGCTGCCCGGTGACGTACACCTGGGTGTCCTCGGGCGAGAACGTGGTCGCGTTCTCCACGATCTCGGCTACGAGGTGGACGATGTCGTTGACCGCCTGGCCGACGACCTGGATGCCGGGCTGCACGTTGAGGACGACCCGCTCGTACTGCTCGATCTCCGAGATCGCCGCGCGGAGCACGTCCACCAGCGGGACGGGCTGGGTCCAGCGCCGCGAGGCGCCTTCATGACCCGCCAGCACCAGGAGGTTCTCCGAGTTGCGGCGCATGCGGGTCGCCAGGTGGTCCAGCCGGAACAAGCTGCTGAGCCGGTCGGCGTCCTGCTCGGTCTGCTCCAGGTTGTCGATCAGGGTGAGCTGGCGCTCAATGAGCGACTGGCTGCGGCGCGACAGGTTGACGAACATGGCGTTCAGGTTGCCGCGCAGCATGGCCTCGTCGGCCGCCAGCCGGACAGCTTCCCGGTGAACCTGGTCGAACGCCCGCGCCACCTCGCCGATCTCGTCGGTCGAGGTGACCCCGACCGGCTCGATCTCGACGCTCTCGTCGCCGCCCTCGCTCTCGCTCAGCCGGCGGACCATCTCCGGGAGCTTGGTGTTGGCGATCTCCAGCGCGTCGGTCCGCAGCCGTCGCAGCGGGCGGATCATCGACCGCGCCACCAGGATGGTGATGAGCAAGACGATGCCGAGCAGGATGAGCGTGGCGATCGAGATGAGGATGAAGGAGCGCTCGGCCGAGGACGCGAGGCTACTCGCCTGCGACTGGATCTGGGTGACGAGGCCGCTGGGCCCGTCGATCACCTGCCGCACGTCCGTGATCTGCGCGCTCTTGATGGTGTTCCAGCAGCCCCCGGCGTCCGCGACGCTCCCGTTCGGGCCGGCGGCGCACGTGCTGAGCTGCTGGTGCTGGCCGATGACGAGCGGAGAGCCGCTGGTCGTCGCGGTGATCGCGCGCTGCAGGGCGCTCTCGGCCTCGTCCACCGGCTGGCCGCTGACGGTGTTGCTGTACGCCTGGCCCTCGGTGACCGTCGCCTGCGCGTTGAACACGTTCAGGTCAGCGGCCTGCTGGCCGACGGCGGCGTTAAGCAGGGTGAGCTCGCTCGGGGTCAGGCCCGGGCTCGTCTTCTCCAGCGCCTCGTACAGGTAGGCCCGCTGCTGGGACAGGTCATCGCTGATGCGCAGGACCGTCGTCAGGACGGAGACCTCGCTTTCCAGCGTCACGTTGCCCGAGCCGGTCGCCACGTCACCGGTGAAGACGATGAACTTATTGATGATGCGTTCATAAACGTCGACTGTCGAGACCGCGCCATAGTGGGTGGTGTCGACTGCGGCCCGGATGTTCTTGAGGTCGTTGATGCTCTGGACCGCGTTCTGCAGGTCGAGCTGCACCTGCGGCTGGTAGTCGCCGTTGCCCTCCACCGCCGCGGCCTTGGCGCTGAACTCGTTCAGCGTGGCCAGCGAGGCCTTCCGGTCGGCGTTCATGGCCGAGAAGGCCTGCGAGCCGCCCTGCTTTCCGCCCGACACGTAGCCGGCCGTCACGTCACGCTCGTCCTCGAGCTGGCCGATGGCGGTCGACGCGAGCCCGCCGAGCTGCGACAGGGTCTGCACGCGGCTGAAGTTGTTGTAGTTCGCATTGGCGTTGACGTTCTGGACGATGCCCAGGACCAATGCGGTAACTGTCGGAATGGCAATAATGGCGAACAGCCGCCAGCGCACTCGCCAGTTGCTCAGCGCCAGCCGGCCCGGCTTGCGCGCGCCGCCGCCATGAGCGGGCGCCGTCGACGTCGACGTGCCGCCGCCGGGCGCGCCAGCGGCGCCGTCCGGGCGGTCGCCGCCGCGTCGCGCCTGCGTGACGGGTACGGGCAGGGAGTTCCCGGTGCCAGTCCCGCCGAAGGAACCACCGGAAGCGGCGGGCCCCTGGCCGGTGGCCAGCGAGCCTCCGTTCAGCGGCCCGCCGCTCCCGTTCAGCGGCACGCCGGAAGACGGCGGCTGACCGCTGTTTCCGCTAGTTGTCGGTCGTCTACGCACTGCGCTCACACCTCGCAGCTCCAAGGGCATCACAAAACGGGTAACGACATATAATCATCAACGGGCGTCTCCCGACTGAGCATTCGGCCGGAATCACCGTGAACTTTCGCCTGCGCGCAGGCCCCCGTCGGGGGGTAGCCGGCCTGGGATTCTGGCTGCGATTGCAGCCGGGCCGGTCCTGGGCGGCGCGGGGTGGGCGGGCGGGCCCGGCGGGCGGCCTCGCTCCTGTAGCTGGCGCCGTGCTTGAGGCAGGCACAGTGCGCGCGGCAGGCACAGTGCGCGCGGCTGGTAGTAGGGGCCGGGCAGGCACTGATGCCCTGGCCGTGCTGGTGACCCGCGCTGGCCGGCCAGGTCTGGCCGCGCTAGTGAGGGGAGCGCGCGTGATCGCGGTACGTCGAACTTCCATGCTCGCGGTACGACCCCGTCTCCATCGGTCTCGGTGGCACTGGCTGATGCCAGTGGGTGTCGGTGGTCCAGGCAGGCGGCGGCCCTACGGCCCGCCCCCTGACGCCTGCCGCAGTATCGACCTTCCTCGATCGGTCGGATAGTGAGACTAGCAGGCATCGAGGGCGGGAAACCTACGAATCTGGCATTAGTGACCCAGGCGAAACACCAAGGGGCGCGGTGTCCCGCAACCCGTTGCCACCATGCGACGCGCAGGGGTTCCATTGCCCGGGGAACCACTCGAACGCTATGAATCTATACAGGCCCAGAGGTAGTACAGGACCCGAAAGCTCACCCCCGCCCCGGAGCTCTCGTCTGTCAGACGCGCACCGCCCGTACTTGGTGTACGCCGGGCATCGCTCGCGGGCCGCTCCCATCCGGCGGCCGCCGGCCCCCGGATGGCCCGCTGGGCCCGGCCCGGGTGGCCTCAGCCAGGCGGGCAACGGCCCGGGGAGGGGAATTTGGCCGGGAAGGCGCTGGTCGTGGCGCTCTGCACGGCTGTCCCGTCGTTCCCTAGAGCCGACCCGCCGCCTCGCGGTAAAGTATGGGACAACGGCTCATTGCCTGAAGTGACGAGGAGTTGGCTATCCTGACCTGCCCAGACTGCGGCGTCAAGGTGCAGCCGGAGGATCTGATCTGCTTCCGGTGTGGCGCTAACCTGCCGCACACACCGTACCCTGACGACGACGTTCCGACGCCGACGATCTCTCAGCAGTACCTCCGGCCTGGCGAGGGCAGGGCACCCTATTGCCCGAACTGCGGCGCGCAGGTACAAGATCCCGCTGACGTCGTCTGCGTTCAGTGCCGCCACCCACTGCCGGGACCGACCGGACGCCGTCGGATATCCCAGGTAGTGCTGCGCATTGCCTTTCCTACTGGCAACGTTGATGTCCCGGCCGGCACCTCGGTGATCTTGGGCCGCGACCCGGCCCAGTCGCTGGTGGCCGCGGCCTTCGGCCAGTACGACAATGTGTCCCGGCGGCACGCGACCGTCATGGTGGACGACGGCGGCCGGGCCTCCATTCGCGACGAGGGGTCCACCAACGGGACATTCGTGAACGGCGACCGGGTGCTGCCCGGCAGCGAGGTCCGCCTCGTCGACGGGGACCGGATCAGGCTCGCGGCCGACGTGACGGGGGATGTTTCCCTGCCGCGCGGCGAGCCCGACCCGGCGTCGCTGAGCCGCAACGACTTCAACGGCTACATGTAGCACCAGGGGTCTGCGATGGCGCTGACCGTTACCTGGCGTAGTACCGCTAGCCCGCGCGGGCGCGCTAGCGGCGGGTAGGCTGGCGGCCGGCACGCGCTTGGCGTGGGCCGGCCATCTCGTGCTTCTGTGGAACGGACCGGTTATGTCACAAGCGTCAGATCTCCCCGCGCGCCGGCCCATGGGAGCCCTCCCGTCCGCCGATGGCGCCCCCGGGGATGACGAGGTCGCGTCGCAGGCGAGCGCGGCTGGCTCCGATGGCGACAACCTCCTCCCGGCGCTGCGCCGGCCGGGCAGCGTGTCCCGCTTCGGCGGCGCGCCCGGGCAGCCTCAGGCCGGGCCGGGCGGTCAGGCGGCCGACGGCCAGGCTGGGCCGAACGGCCAAGGCGGCACCAACGGGCACGCAGGCCCCAATGGCACAGGCGGGCCCGCTGGTTACATGGGCCCGAACGGCCCTAGCGGCTACCCGGGCTCAGGCGGCCAGGGCGGCTTCGGCGGCGGCTCGTACCGCGGGCCATCGGCTGGCACCGGTGGCCCGGCTGGCGGCGGGGCGTACCCGGCGCCTGGCCCGGGCGGGCCGGGCGGGCCGCGTGACTTCGGCGGCTTCAGCGGGCCGCCTCCGGGACAGTTCCCTCCGCCCGGCTCGCAGCCCGGCGGCCCTGTCCCCCGCGGCGCGGTGCCCGGTAGCCCGGTGACCAGCGGCCCCGGGCCGGGCGGGGCGCTGCCGCCCACGCCCCCGGGGACCGGGCAAGCACCCCCGCCCTACCGGCCGCTGCCGCCCGGAGCCGTTCCCCGGGGAGCCGTGTCGGCTGGCCCGGCCCAGCCCGGCCCCATGCCGTCCCCCGGCCCCATGCCGTCCCCCGGGCGGCCGGGCGCCCTCCCGCCTGGTCCCGGGCAGCCATCGCTGCCGCCCGCACGGCCGGAGCAGTCCGGCAGCATGCCGGCGGGCGGGATCGGCGGCGGTCCCGGGTTCGGCGGCCCGGAGCAGTACTCGCCGACCATGCAGGCTCGCCCGGCCGCGGGAGCGCCACCCATGCCGAACCGGACGCCGCCAGCGCACGGCCAGCAGGCACCGGGACAGTCACCGGCCGGGCCCGGGCCCGGCTCGATGCCGCCAGGCAGGTCCCGCGAAGGCGCCTCCCCGGACGGCATCTCCCACGATGGCAGGGCACTAGACGGCAGGACGCAGGACGGCAGGGCACTAGACGGCAGGGCACCGTCGCCGCTAGCGGCTGAGCCCCCCGCTGGCCAGCCGTCCCTTAGCCAGCAGCCCATGAACCAGCAGGCCGTGAACCAGCAGCGCGAGAACCACCCGCCGTCGCGGCGGCCGTTCGCGGATCCCGAGCCCATGAGCCAGCCGCCCGTGCCGCAAGCGGCCGGCGAGCCGCTGCCGACCAGGCGCCCGGGGCAGCTCCCGACGCGCACGCCCGGGGCCACCTCGGCGTCGTCGTCGTCGCTGCTAGGCGCGGCGGGCGGCGGCGATCCAGCGGCCCTGGGAGACGACCGCTCCTGGTTCGCCGCCCGCAAGCCGTCGGCTGCCCCGCGTGAGCGGGAGCCAGGCTTCGACCGGGACTACCGGGTCGACCGGGACCGGGGGCGCGACGCCGCCGCCGGCGATTACGCCCGTGAGGACCCGGCTCCCTACCAGGGCGAGCAGTCCTGGCAGCCAGAGCAGCACCAGCCCGGCCAGTTCCAGCCGCCGTCGCCGGAGCCAGCCGGGCAGCCGGACCTGCCCGCCCGCGACGGCCGCGGTTCGCACCGGGCCGATCAAGGCCGGGCGGGCCAAGGCCGGGCGGACTCGGCGTGGGACGAGCGCGGCCGGGCGGACTCCGCGGCCCGGGCCGATGCCCGCGAGCCGCAGGCTGACCGGACGGACGGACAGTGGCCGGACTACGCGCGGGCCGATTCCCTGGAGCCCCGCACGGCCCGCACCAGCATCTCCCGCCCCGACCTCCCCCAGGCCGGCTCACAGGAACCGCAGACCATCCGGGCCGACTTCGCCCAGCCCGACCCCGACCGCTCCGGCGGCGGGCGCCCGGACTACGGGCAGCCCGACTCCCTGGAGCCCCGCACCGCCCGCACCAGCATCTCCCGCCCCGACCTCCCCCAGGCCGGCTCACAGGAACCGCGCAACGGGCAACCGGGCGCCGGGCGGGTCGGCCGCCACGGTGCCCCCCAGCCGGGTCGCGACTACGAGCGGCCCGGCCTCGACCAGCCCGGCCTCGATCGCACCGAGCGGGCCGAGCGGCCTGGCCTCGACCAGCCGGGCTACCCGGGCGCCGATTACCGGGACCCGGACTACCGCGAGCCCGGCTTCAGCCCGCCGGACCGGCCGGACCAGAACGGGCTGCCCACGCGGGGCCGCCCGACCCCGCCGCCGCGGCCGGCCCAGTCGCCGCCGCCGGGCTTCGAGCCCGCCCGGCCGGCCCAGGGGGGCTTCGGGGACGACGCCTTGGCGTCCCGCACCCAGCGGCTCGACCAGCCGGAACCGGATTACCCGGCCCACCAGCCGTTCGATGACCCGTCTCCCACTCTCTTCGACCAGCCCCGGGTCGCCGGCGGGGCGCGCGATCAGTCGCCGGCCGCGGGCGCCCAGGCCCCGGGCGCGAGCTCGCCGGGGCTGATGCCGGCCGGCGGGCTGAGCGGGGTCAACGGGCATTACGGGCCCAACGGCAACGGCGCTGTCCACGATGGCGCTGCTCACAACGGCGCTGCCCGTAATGACGATCCGCGCAACGGCGCTCCCCGCGGGGGCGTCGCCGACGGCGGTGGCCCGGGCCAGGACGGGAACCCGTCCGCGGACGAGCTTTCCTCCGTCTACCAGACTGGCATGCAGCTCGTCGTGCCGCCCGGCCGCGAGTGGACGTTCCGCGACCCGGGCACCGGGGCCTTCCCCGGGTACGTGCCGGCCGGGCCGGGCGAGGGCCGCCCGGGCGAGGGCCGGCCTGGTGACGGCTACCCCGGCGGCGCTGGCTATCCGGGCGGCGCCGATTACCGTGACGGCGGCTACCAGGGCAGCGGCTACCAGGGCAGCGGCTACCGCGATGACGGCTACCCGGGCGGCAATTACCAGGCCGGCAACGGGCCGGGCCGCCCCGGGCAGTACGACCAGGGCCAGTCCGGCTACCGCCAGGGCGGCTATGACCAGGGGTCCTATGGTCCCGGCGGCCAGGGGGCGTACGACGGGCGCGGCGGCCCGGGCCAGCTAGCCGGCGGCCAGCCCGCCGGGGCGGCCGTGCCCGCGCAGCGGGGCCGGCGCCGCCGGACTCCCCTGCTCATCGGGGTGGGCGTGCTCATCGTGGTGATCGTGGTCGGCGCGATCGTGGCCATCCCGAAGCTCCTCAAGAGCACCGACCCGGGCTGCTCCACCTACCATTCCACGGCGCTCCCGGCCTACAACAAGGCGATCACCGACCTGAACGGCCAGGCGTCGCAAGCGACCTTGACCACCGACTTGTCGGCCGCGATCACCCAGCTCACGACGGCGGTGAACCAGGCCCACGGCACCGCGGTCAAGACGGCGCTGCAGGGCCTGCAGAGCGACCTCACGAGCGTTCAGGCCGACGTCAAGAAGGGATCGGTCCCAGCCTCAGCGGTGTCCACGCTCAACTCGGCGTCCGCCGCCGCCGACAGTGCCTGCGGGTAGCGCCCGCCCGGCACCGCTAGCTAGTTGCGAACGTCACGTTGGGCCGGGGGCGTACCCGGAGGGCGCTACGACCTCGTACTGTGGAAGGTGCAGTTCTTCCGGGGGGGCCACCCCCGTGGTCCCACCCGCACCCGGACCGGACGGAGTCGCATGGAACCCGAACCCTCCGTACTGGATAGCCTGCGCGCAGCCGTCGCCGCCATGCCCGCTGACGTGCCGCTTCGCCTGCACCTGGCGACGCTCCTGCTGCAGGCCGACCAGCGCGACGAGGCCGTTCGCCACCTCGGGGCGGTCCTCCAGGCGGATCCCGGGAACGCGACGGCCCTCGGCCTGCTGACGTCGTCGGTCCGGCCCGCCCCGGCCGAGCGCCCTATCCCCCGGCCCGCGCCGAACCAGACCGGGCGCCCTGGTCACCAGTCCCCGCCCGGGCCGGGTGGCCTGGAGCCCACCGCGCCGTTCGAGACGGGAGAGCTCGAGGGCCAGCCCCAGGAGGGGGCACCGTCGATGGCGGCACCGCAGAAGCCGGTCCCCTTGAATGAGGACGCGCCCGAGGCAGCCAGCGCGGGCGAAGCGGCCGGGGACGGGGACCCGCCGGCCGGCGGCTTCGACGCCGGTAACTTCGACTGGTCGCAGGCCGAGGACGAGCTGCGGGACGTGCTGCCGCAGATGTTCGTCGACGACGGCGCCGACGGCTCGTCGTCGGCCGGGATCGAGGAGGCGCACGCCTACTCGCCCGAGCGGGCCGGCCTGACGCTGGCCGACGTCGCCGGGATGGCCGAGGTCAAGGCCCGGCTCGAGGCAGCGTTCCTCGCCCCGATGCGCAACCCGGAGCTGCGCAAGCTCTACCACAAGTCGCTGCGTGGCGGCCTGCTGCTGTACGGGCCGCCCGGGTGCGGCAAGACGTTCGTCGCCCGGGCGGTGGCGGGCGAGCTCGGGGCGCAGTTCATCACCGTGTCGTTCGCCGACCTGATCGACCGCTACGTGGGGCAGTCCGAGCGAAACATCCACCAGCTCTTCGAGTCAGCCCGGCAGCACGCGCCGTGCGTGCTGTTCCTCGACGAGGTCGACGCGATCGGGCAGAAGCGCTCCCAGCTGCGCAACACGCCGATGCGCAGCGCGGTCAACCAGTTGCTGCTTGAGCTGGACGACGTGGCGAGCGACAATACGGGCGTGTTCCTGCTAGCCGCCACGAATCATCCCTGGGACGTGGACAGCGCCCTGCGGCGACCCGGGCGCTTTGACCGCACGCTGCTCGTGCTGCCGCCCGACGGCCCGGCCCGGGAGGGCGTGTTCCGCTTCCACCTGCGCGACCGGCCGGTGGCGGGAGTGAACCTGGGCAAGCTGGCCAAGCTCACCGACGGCTACTCCGGGGCGGACATCGCGCACGTCTGCGAGACGGCGGCCGAGCGGGCACTGCTGGACTCGGTCCGGACGGGGGAGCCCCGGCTGATCGGCCAGGGCGACCTGGAGGCGGCGATCACCGAGGTCCGGCCGTCGCTCGGCACGTGGTTCGACACCGCGCGCAACGTGGCGCTGTTCGCCAACGAGGGCGGCGCCTATGACGACCTAGCCGCCTACCTGCGCAAGCGCAAGCTGATCTGAGCGGCTCACGGCAGCGGTGACAGGGCGACGCGGAGGCTCGGGGCGACTGGTGACACGGGACTGGCAGTGACAGAGACCATACCGGACCTGACGCGGGCGACGACCATGCTCGACCTGGGACGGTACGACGATGCCTCCAGCCTGCTCGCCCGGGTAGTCGCGGCCGACCCCGGCAGCTCCCGGGCATGGTGCCTGTTCGCCCGGGCGCACCTGGGGGCCGGGCGCTACGAGCCGGCCGTCGAGGCCGCGAACCGGGCGGTGACGATCGAGCCGGGCGAGGAATGGCCGCACCGGCTCGCCAGCAACGCGCTCATGCACCTGGGACAGCACCGCGAGGCCCTGCGGGCGGCGTCGGAGGCCCGCCGCCTGGCCCCGTCCTACTGGCAGACCCACGTGTGCGTCGCCCAGGCGGCCCTGGCGGCGGGGCACGTGCGGATGGCCTCGGTCGCGGCCAGCGAGGCCCGGCGGCTGGCCCCGGACGAGGCGGACGTGCACTTCCTGTCGGGCAAGGTGGCCCTGGCCGGCGGCGACCTGGCGGGCGCCCGCGACCACCAGGAGCGGGCGCTGGCGATCGACCCGGCCCACAGCGGCGCGATGAACGAGCTCGGCCGCATCCGGCTGCGCAAGCACGACACGACGGGGGCGGTCCGGCACTTCATCAGCGCCGCCCGCACGACGCCAAGCGAGCAGATCTACAGCCGGAACATCGACGTGGTCATCTTGCGCAGCATTTCCCGCATGATCTACCTGTTCGTGCTGATCGCGCTATGCCTGATCTGGGTGCCGACGCTAGTGCACGTGCCCCGGTTCCCGTACGCGATCGGCTTCGGGGCGCTGCTGCTGGCGACGGTGGCGAGCTTCACCGCCATGGTCATGCGGCTGCCCCGGGAGGCGCGGCCCATCGTCCGGCGCACCCTGCGCACCCGCCGGGTCGTGGTGGCCCTGGCCCTCGCGTTCGGCGGGGTCGCGGCCGCGTTCGCCGCCGTCGCGCTCGCCCCGCCGAGCGACCTGCCGCAGATGCTGCCGCTGGCCGTCTTGATCACCTTCGCCGCCCGGCTGGCCTCGACCGCCAAGCTGCGCGGCCCGCTGCTGGCACGGCCCCCGCAGGGCGCCAAGACGCTGGTGAACGGCAAGCCCGGCCGCCGCCCGCACTTCCACCGCTAGCCGCGCGCCCCGTTCCGGACGGGCATCCGAGCGCCCATATCTTCAGTGTAGACTGACAATATCAGGCTGTTAAATCTGCCTTTATTATTTTCCGCCGCCGCCGGCCCGGCCGCCAACGAAAGGACCTCCCATGTCACGCCCCGTCCTGCTCGTCATGGACTTCCAGCACGGCATCGTCGAGCGCTTCCCGAGCGCGCCGGTCGTCGCCGCGGCCGACCGCGCCGTCAAGGCCGCCCGGGCCGCCCGGGTCCCGGTGATCTTCGTCCGCGTCGCCTTCCGCCCCGGCTACCCGGAGATCGCGGCGTCCAATAAGTCGTTCAGCGCGCTGTCCGGCGGCGCCGGCGACGTCTACACCGAGGCCCACCCGGCCACCCAGGTCCACGCGGCGCTGGAGCCCCAGCCCGGGGAGCCGGTCGTCGTCAAGCGCCGCGTCAGCGCGTTCACCGGCAGCGACCTGGACGTGCTGCTGCGCGGCCTCGGGGCCGACGCGCTGGTGCTGGCGGGCATCTCGACCAGCGGCGTGGTCCTGTCCACCCTGCGCCAGGCGGCCGACCTCGACTACGGCCTGACCGTCCTGGCCGACGCCTGCGCCGACACGGACGAGGAAGTGCACCGCGTCCTGACCGAGAAGGTCTTCCCCCGCCAGGCCCAGGTCACCACCACCGACGAGTGGATCGCCACGCTCTAGGCTCGGTCCCGGTGATCACGGGGGCGGCCAGCGTCCCGGATTATCAGGAAGGATTTCCCACGCCAGAGCGTGGGAAATCCTTCCCAACCGTAATTTCTTACCGGAAAAAGGGCGACAGCTGCGGCGCGAGGGACGCACGCGCCGGGATGGCCAGCGCTCGCGGCCCTCGGGTGCTGCGGCCTTGCCCGGCCGGACCGGGACAAGGGCCAGGGCGAAGATAGCCAGGACACGCCTTAGGGCAGGCCGGCCCGCACGGCGGCCATTCCCCCAGCCTGGCGGCTTCTTGCTGTTATCAGCGTAGCCGACGAGTTGGCGACCGGATTATCCGGAAGGCTCCTGACCCTCGGCAGAGGGCCGGCCTCCCCGGCCGGACCGGGCGCGAGGACCAGTCGCGCGCACGGCTGCCCGAGCCGGGAACCGCCCGGGCTGAAGGTCGCCCGGAGCTGGTCCAGCCCGGCGCCCCCCCGCCTGGCCAGGGAACGGCGGCGGCTTTTGCGGTGGGCCGCCGGGTGGGCGAGACTAGTCGCGGGAGCGAGCCTACGGGGCGGGCGGGGGAAAGCATGGGGGCGGTGCGCGCTAGACCCGGGCTTGCCCGTGCCGTCATGCCGCGGGCAGTTCTGGTCCTCGCGGGAGCGGTGCTGGCGGGGGTGGCCGGGTGCGGCGGCGGGGAGCCGGCCGTGGTCACGCAGTCGGCTTCGGTCACGGTGTCCCCCGCGGACGTGAGCGTGGTGCGGCTGCCGGGCGGAGTGAGCGCCAGCGTCCCGGCCGGGGCGGCCGCCCGCCCTGGGCGGCTCACCGCCACGCTGGTCCCGCGCCCGGCGCCGATCCCGGCCGGGCTGCTCCAGGCGGGCGCGGTGTACGCGTTCGCGGTGACCGGCACTCCCCTGACCAGGCCAGCCACGATCACCCTGCCCGCCCCGGGCGACCCCGGGGGCGCGCCCGCCGCCCTGCTCGGCGCGTACGCGGGCGGCCGCTGGACCATGACGGCCGCGTCCTACGACCCGCGCGCCCGGTCGGTCTCGGCCCTGGTCAGCCCGGGTCAGCTGCCCGGGACGGCGTGGGCCGCGATCCAGCTTGACGACGGCCAGGCCCGCAACCAGGTCCAGGACGAGATCCTCAGCGCCCTCGGCGCGGCCGGGCAGCCGCCGCCCGCATGCCCGGGCTCCCCCGCCGCCAGCCGCGGGGCGCCCGGCGCGACCGCGAGCAGCGGGGCAAGCAGCGAGGGTGCGGGCGGCGGGGCGGTCGAGTGGTGCTCCGGGCAGGCCGGGGGCCACCTTGTCCTGCGCGTGACCAACAATCGCGGCTACGCCGTCGAGGCCGATTACCCGGCGGCCTGGTCGCAGGCCCCGGCGCGGCCCCTTGACCCCGTGACGGCACTGATCACGGGGACGGAGTCGGTGGCGGCGGCCACCTCGGCGGGGACGCGGGCGGTGCTGATCCCGGGCGGAGGGACGGTGGAACTGCTGCCCGGGGGCGCGGGCGGGCACGTGAGCGTGGGGGCGAGCGGCTCCGGGTACCAGGCGACCGCGTTCGCGATCGCCGTGGCCGCGTTCCGGGCCGCCTACGGGGATGTCCCCGGGGCGCCCGCCATCAGCCTGGCCGACTCGGCCCAGGCCGTGTCGCGGGCGCTCGCGGCCCCGGCCTGCCGGCCGGCTCGCGCGAGCGGCGGCTCCCCGGGCGGTACGGCCCTGGAAGGCCCCACCCCGGACAGCACGGCCCCGGAAGCTGCCACCCCGGGCGGCAGCGCACCCGACAGCAGCGCACCCGACAGCAGCGCACCCGACAGCGCCGCCCCGGTTGGGGCGCTACGCGAGCAGGCGGCGTTCACGGCGCTCAGCGACGACGTGCGGCACGCACTCGGCTGCCTGCGGCCCGCCTGGCAGGCCACCTATCCCGGGCCCGCCCTGCTCGGCCCGTTCCTGGCCGGAGTCGGGAGGTGGACCGCCGGAGTGGCGGCGCAGTTCACCGCGGGCCTGGAGCCGCTGGCGGGGACGAGCATCGCCGCCCCGCCGGTCACCGCGGCCGTACCGCCGGCGGGGTCCTTAGCCGGGGGTGGTGCCTGGGGGGTGCCTGGGGGGTGCCTGGGGTCCTGGTGGCGTGGGGGGTGGGGTGGGGTGGGGTGGTGCTGGCGATGGCGTGCGGGCGGCGCGGGGCTGCGGCGGCGACCGCGGGGCGAGCATGAAGGTCGCCAGGACAGGCCCTAGCCCGGTCCGGCCAGGGCCGGTCAGGCCCGAATCGGCGGCAATTAACGACAGTGGCCGGATGGCAGTGGCGTTACGCATCATCGCCACCCGCGCCGGGCGCTCTCGATGGCACCCGGCTGGCGCGCGGAACTGCCCTCGGCCCGCAAGCCCCCGGGCGGGCGACCGGGCCCGGGGAAGGCTACCGGGACGGGCGCATGCTGGCGCGGTAGACGCGGCGCTCCTCGCGCTCGGCCCGCAGGGCGGCGAGGCGCTCGCCGGACGCGGTCTTCAGCTCGGCGTTGATCTCGGCATCGGTCATCATGCCCGGCTGCATCTCGGTCGCGCGAGCACGCCGCGTGCCGGGCGCTGGCGTGGCTCGCGCCGTCGTCCGCTCCATATGACCCTCCCTGGCCGTCGGGTGATGTGGCGGTGAAGCTGTCGGCCCCGGCCCGGTCGACATCGAAGCCGAGCCGAGGCTTACCCACCCAGGATGCACGTTCTGATGCACGGGAGGAAGCACTTTCACGCCTTGTTCACGGATGCATTTGCCCCTGAATGCGGCGCCTTGGCACGCCGCCACACCGCATCCGCGGCCGGCCTGGGGGTGACAACAATCACCCATGGCCCCTGACCAGGCATTCCCTCGCCAGAGGGGCTGGGCCGGTCCGGCTAGGTCGGGGAGCCGGCCGCCGCCCCGGTCACCTGGTCGGCCGGCCAGCGCGCCAGGGTCCGGTCCCAGTCGATCGGCAGCGTCGCCGCCCCGCCGCCCGCGAGCTCGCTGTCCCAGTCCTCGACCGGGACGCGCCACAGCACTTCGAACTCGATGCCGCTGGGGTCCTGGCCGTAGAGCGACTTGGAGACCCGGTGGTCGCTCTCCCCCACCAGCGCGCCGGCGTCGGCGAGCTTGGCGCGCGTCTCCACCAGGTCCCCGAGGGTGCCCACCTCCCAGGCCAGGTGGTAGAGCCCGACGGCGGGGCGGCCGGGCGCGCGCCCGGCCCCCACCTCGAACACGCCCAGGTCATGGTCGTTGGCCGAGCCGGGAGCGCGCAGGAACGCGGCCCGGCCGGGAATGCGCGCTCGGACCTCCATCCCCAGGACGCTGGTATAGAAGTCGACGGTTCGGTCCAGTCCGTTCACGTACAGGACCGCGTGGTTCAGGCGTCGCACTGGCAACGGAGGCCTCCTTGGCGAGAAAGGGACGAGCTTGGCGAGACAGGGGACGGGCCGTCCAGAATAATTGTGACCATGAAGGTCTTTATTTCCTTTGACATGGAAGGCGTAGCTGGCATCGTCGACTGGGCGCAGTGCCGCCCGCCGGGCCAGCCCTACGAGGAGGGGCGGCGGCTCCTGCTCGGGGAGGTCAACGCCGCGATCGACGGGGCCGTGGCGGGCGGGGCGACCGAGATCGTCTGCAACGACTCGCACGGCGCGATGTTCAACCTCGACCCGGCGGCGCTGCACGCGCGGGCCAGCTACGTCGGCGGGCGGCACAAGCCGCTCTACATGATGGAGGGGATGGACGACGCGGTCGATGCCGTCTTCTTCGTCGGCTACCACGGGTCGGTCTCCGGGGCCAGCTCGGTGCTGTCGCATACCTACAACCCGTCGGTGATCTCCCACGTCACGCTGAACGGGTCGCGGGTGGGCGAGAGCGGGATCA
>DATBEM010000179.1:0-10415 GCA_036276115.1 Trebonia sp. | reverse complement strand
GGCGCCCGCCGCCGGGCGGCCAGGGCGGTGACCACCAGGCTGAGCAGGCAGGCGAGCGAGAGCAGCAGGTAGGGCACCGCGTCGGAGGTCGCCTGGGCGATCGCCCCGGCGGCGGCCGCCGCGACCGCCTGGCCGCCGGCCCAGGTCAGGTTGGACAGGCCGAAGCCGAGGCCCTGGCTCAGTCCTGCCCGGCTCGCGCCTTCGCTGGTCAGGGCGGACGCCGGGGTGTAGACGGCGCCCAGGAACGGGTAGCCGAGCACCAGGATCACCACCAGTGCCCAGGCCGCGGTGGGCTGCCAGGCCACGATCCCGAAGGCCACGCCGACCGCGAGGCAGACGGCGACCGGCCGGGCCGGGCCGACCCGGTCCGACAGCCGCCCGGCCAGCGGCGAGGCGGCCGACTCAAGGAGGGCCGAGCCCGCGAACGCGGCCGCGATGACCGCGCCGGACGCGCCGAGGCGGGCGAACCGCAGCGGGGCGAGCACCTCGATTACCCCGAACTCGATCCCCGCCAGCATCATCAGCCACATGCCCGCCAGCAGCTTGCGGTCGTGGAGGGCCGGCCCGATGTCCCGGAGCCGGTCGGGGGTCGCGCGCGCGGCCGGGGCGGGCAGGAACGACGCCAGCACCATCAGCGCGACGCCGAGGACGGTCGCGGCCGAGAACGCGGGCCCGGGGCCGATGGCGGTCGCCGCCGCCCCGACGACCGGCCCGCACAGCGACCCCACGACCGCCGCCGCCAGCGCCGTGCCGAGCAGCTCACCGCGCCGGGACACGGGGCCGCTCTCGGCCAGCCACGCCAGGGCGGCCGCCCACGTGCAGGCCCCGGCCAGCCCCTGGATGAACCGGGCGGCGTCCAGCAGGGCCGCCGCCGAGGCCCAGCCGAACGCCAGCGTGGCCGCGCTCATGCCCGCCAGCCCCGCCAGCGCCACCCGCCGTGCCCCGAGCCGGGAGACGAGCAGCCCAGCGGGCAGCGCCCCGATCAGCGTCCCGGCCGGGTAGCTGGCGACGAGGAGCCCGGCGTCCGCCTTCGACAGCCCGGCCACCCGCGCGTAATGCGGCAGCAGGGGGGTGATGGCGGCGTAGAAGATCGTGTCGACCAGGACGATCGCGCACGCCCAGGCGACCAGCCGCACCACCGGCGGCTCTAGCCGCTCCCGCCCCGTTGCCACTTAGACATTATTCATAACCGCCAGTATTCAAGGGTGGTCGGCCTCGGCCCCGGGCGCCGGCCCGCCGCCCGGGCTAGTCCGCCTGCCCCTCCAGCGCCCGGCGGGTGAGGACCCGGGCCAGGTGCTGGCGGTAGTCCGCCTCCGCGTGCATGTCGGCCCCGGGTGAGGTGCCCTCGGCCGCCAGCTCGGCCGCCTCGGCGGCGGTGGCCCCCGACCGCAGGGCCTCCTCGGTCGCGCGGGCGCGCAGCGGGGTGCCGCCCATGCTCGCCAGCGCCACCCGGCCGTCGTAGGCGGCGACCCCGACGATCGCCCAGTCGTTGGCCCGGCGGGTGAACTTCTGGTAGCCCCAGGCCCGGTCCCCGCCGCGGGGGACGCGAATCGCGGTGAGGATCTCGTCGGGCGCCAGGGCGGGCTCGAACGGGCCGGCGAAGAAGTCGTCGATGCTGGCCGTGCGAACCCCGGCGGCCCCGGTGACCTCGATCGTCGCGCCCAGCGCGAGCAGCGTCATCGGCAGGTCGGCTGACGGGTCGGCATGCGCCACCGAGCCGCCGATCGTGCCCCGGTGCCGGATCTGCGGGTCGCCCACCTGGGCGGCCGCGTAGGCCAGGAGCGGTACCTCCGCGAGCAGGACGGGGGAGGTCACGAGGTCGGCGTGCCGGGTGGTGGCGCCGATGACGACCTCGCCGCCGTCAACCCGGATGCCGGACAGCTCGGTGAGCCGGGCGATGTCGACCAGCACGGCCGGCTGGGCCAGCCGGACCTTCATCATCGGCAGCAGCGAGTGCCCGCCCGCCAGCAGCTTGGCGTCCTCGCCGTGCTCGGCCAGCAGCGCCAGGGCGTGCGCGGGGGACTCGGCGGCCTCGTAGTCGAACGCGGCGGGGATCATGCGGACACGTCCTTGAGCTTGCCCGCGGCGTTCAGGGCGGCGCGGATGATGTTGTGGTAACCGGTGCAGCGGCAGAAGTTGCCCTCCAGGCCCTCGCGGACCTGCTGCTCGGTCGGGTCCGGGTTCTCGCGCAGCAGGCTGGTCACGGCCATGACCATGCCCGGGGTGCAAAAGCCGCACTGCAGCCCGTGCTCCTCGCGGAACGCCTGCTGGACGACCCCGAGGGTGCCGTCCGGGTTGACGGCGCCCTCGGCGGTGACGACCGCGCGGTCGCGGGCCTGGACGGCCAGCACCGTGCAGGACTTGACCGACTCCCCGTCCAGCAGCACCGTGCAGGCCCCGCAGGACGTGGTGTCGCAGCCGACGTTCGCGGCCCGCAGCCCCAGGGTCTCGCGCAGGTAGTGCACGAGCAGCAGCCGCGGCTCGACCTCGGCGGCGTGCTCAACGCCATTCACCGTGAGCTTGATCTCCGTCATCACGCCTCCTGCTCGGCGGTCTTGGCCGCGCGGGCGGCGCTGATGGCCCGCCAGACCCGCTGCGGGCTGGTGGGCATGTCGATGTGGGTGACCCCCAGGTGGGCGACCGCGTCGATGACCGCGTTCTGCACCGCCGGGGTGGAGCCGATCGTCCCGGCCTCGCCGATGCCCTTGGCGCCCAGCGGGTTGTAGGAGGTCGGGGTCTCCATGCCGACGAGCTCGAAGCTGGGCAGCTCGGTCGCGGACACGAACGGGTAGTCCGCCAGCGTCGCCGTCAGCGGGTTGCCGTCCGGGTCGTAGACGACCTCTTCCAGCAGGGCCTGGGCCGCGCCCTGGGCGATGCCGCCGTGCCGCTGGCCCTCGGCCAGCAGCGGGTTGATGATCGTGCCGGCGTCGTCCACCGTCACTACCCGGCGCAGGAACGCCTTGCCGGTCTCGGTGTCCACCTCGGCGACGGCTACGTGCGTGCCGAACGGGAACGTGGGGCCGGGGGCGGTGAACACGCTGCGGACGAGCAATCGCTCGCCCTCGGCCAGGCTGGTCAGCGGGACGCTGGTGTCGGGGTCGCCCCGGACCGCGAACGCGGCCTGGCTCACGTCGTACTCCAGGTCGCCCGGGCTGATCTCCAGGGTCTCGGCGGCGCGCTCGCGGGCCACGTCGAGCAGCTCCCGGGAGGCCTGCTGGACAGCCGCGCCGCCCAGCTGCAGGCTGCGCGACCCGCCGGTGCCGCCGCCCTGGGGGACGAGGTCGGTGTCGCCCCACTTGACCGTGATCTTCTCGATCGGGATGCCGAGCTCCTCGCTGGCCAGCATTGCCCACACGGTGACGTGGCCCTGGCCGTGCGGGGAGGTGCCGGTGAGGATCGTCGCCGTCCCGTCCGGGTGGACCTCGACGGTGCTGTTCTCGTTCGGGCCGCCGGCCTCGCCGCCGGGCCCGGTGATCTCCACGTAGCTGGACAGCCCGATGCCGAGCTGGAGCCGGTCGCCCGCCGCGCGGCGGCGCGCCTGCTCGGCCCGCAGGTCGGCGTAGCCGGCCGCCTCCAGCGCCTTCTCCAGGGCGGCCGCGTAGTCGCCCGAGTCGTACTTCGCGCCGAACGCGGTCGTGTGCGGCTCGGTGAACTTGGGCAGCAGGTTCTTGCGCCGCACCTCGGCCGGGTCGATGCCGGCCGCGCTCGCGAACAGGTCCATCGCCCGGTCGATGGCGGCGGCTGCCTCGGGCCGCCCCGCGCCCCGGTACGCGCCGACCGGGGTGGTGTTGGTGACCACCGAGGTGGCGATCGCCTCGGCATTGGGGATGTGGTACGGGCCGGGGGTCATCAAGATCGTGAGGCTCGCCAGGAACGCGCCGAACTTCGGGTAGGCGCCGGAGTCCTGGAGGATCTCCATCCGGTAGGCCAGGACCTTGCCGTCCTTCGTACCGCCGATCGTGAGCTTCTGCTCCTGGGCGCGGCCGTGCACCATCGCCAGCAGGTTCTCGTTGCGGGTCTCGGACCAGCGGGCCGGGCGCCCGAGGTCGCGCGCGATCCAGCACACGGTGCCGTGCTCGACGTCGGCGCCGAACTTCGCGCCGAACGCCCCGCCCACGTCCGGGGTGATGATCCGCACGTTCTCCGGCTCCAAGCCCAGCATGCCGCAGATCGCGCCCTTGGTGCCCTGCGCGCCCTGGTTGGGGATCCACGCGGTCAGCCGGCCGCCGGTCCACACGGCGGCGGCGCTGCGGGTCTCCATCGGGGCGGGGGCGACGCGGCGGTTGATCACCGTCTCGCTGGCGACGACCTCGCAGCCGGCGAACAGGTCGGGGCTCAGTGTCGCGGCGTCGCCGAACCGGACGACCACGTTGGTCTCCGCCTCGGGGAACAGGAAGCCTTTCACCCCGCTGAGCGCGTCGCGCGGCTCGACTACGGCCGGGAGGAAGTCATAGTCGATGTCGACCAGCTCGATCGCGTCCTCGCCCTGGTACGGGTGCTCGGTCACGATCGCCGCGACCGGCTCGCCCACGAACCGCACGGTGTCGACCGCCAGCAGCGACTCGACCATCGCCTGGTTCATGTTCGGCGCCATCGGCTTGAGCGGCGCCACGCCCGCGGCGGCGAGGTCGGCGCCGGTGTAGACCGCGATGACGCCGTTGGCCGCCCGTGCCGCCTCGACGTCAATGCCGGCGATTCGCGCGTGCGCGACGGTGGACCGGGCGAAGTGCACGTGAACGGCGCCAGCTAGCCGCTCGTCTTGCACGTCCTCGGTATAGACCGCCCCCGTGCTCAGGAAGCCGGGGTCTTCGGTCCGCTGGACTCGGGTGCCAAGAATGCTCACGCAGTCATTGTCCACCCGCCGGCCAGCGGCCTGAACTGCGGGGGACCATAACCGGAGGGATCATCCGGTAGTCACATTGAGACTTTAGCGCTTGCTCCTAAGCCAGCTCGTCGCCCGGCGGCAAAGGCCGGCGGCCCGGCAAAGTCAGTATTCCCGCAAAATGCCCGCGAGGATGTCCGGGGTCTTATCGACCGGCTCGGCCTGCAGGCACAGCTGCTCCATCACCTCAAGGTAGCTGTCCACCTCGGTCGGCTTGTCCAGGTAGAGGGCGCTGGTCAGCTGCTCGATGTAGACGACGTCGCGCAGGTCGGGCTCGGCGAACCGCAAGATCGTGAACGGCCCGCCCAGCGCTCGGTGCCCGCCCGCCCCGAACGGCAGGACCTGCAGGGTGACCGCCGGGTGGTCCGCCATCTCGATCAGGTGCCGGAGCTGCCCGCGCATCACCGCCCGGCCGCCGATGGGGCGGCGCAGGGCCGCCTCGTCCACGACGGCCCACTTCCGGGGCGGGTCGGGCCGGTCCAGGACCGTCCGGCGGCCGATCCGCGCCTCGGTCCGTCGCGCGATCTCGTCCTCGCTGACCGCGTTGCCGAGCTGGATGACCGACCGCGCGTAGTCGGGCGTCTGCAGCAGCCCGGGCACGAACTGAAGCTCGTAGGCCCGGATGAACGTGGCCGCCGCCTCCAGCCCGAAGTAGGGCTCGAGCCAGTGCGGGAGGATGTCGGAGTAGCCTGCCCACCAGCCGGGCATGTTGGCTTCCTTCGCCAGCGTCAGCACCGCGAGGCGCTCGGCCGGGCTGTGGACGCCGTACAAGGTGAGCAGGTCGGTGATGTCGCGCTCCTTGAAGCTCACCCGCCCGTGCTCGATGCGGCTGATCTTCGAGTGCGAGGCGCGGATCGCGTCCGCCGCCTGCTCGGTGGTAAGGCGGGCCTTCTCCCGCAGCCGCCGCAGGTGCCCGCCGAGCACGAGGCGCTGGACGGACGGGCCGGCCGCGCGGGCAGCGAACATCGCCGCTGGAGCCTCGAGTGGCGGCTCAGGCACGGGATCCTTGGACGAGTGCATCGCCACTCCTCAGCTAGCGTGCGGCCCCTGGTGCGAGGTGGGGCATGGGCCAGTTTCGCATGGCAACCCGGTGCGGGGAAGAGGTCGCCTGACGATTGATTACATATATGTAGCGACCGCGGCTACCGGCGACCGTCCGAAGAGGGGAACGGCCGCCAGTTTGGGTGCTAATGATGCATTTGGCGCGAGAGTTAGCCTAGTTAAGGACGTGGTCGAACTCCCCGTCCTTGGCTCCCGCCAGGAACGCCTCGATCTCGGCCCGCGTGTAGACCAGCGCCGGCCCCTCGGGGAACCGGGAGTTGCGGAACGCGATCCCGCCGTCGCCGAGCGCCGCTACCTCCACGCACGCCCCGTTCGGGTTGCTGTGCGCGCTCTTGCGCCATTCGACGTCGATGAGATCGGTGGACGGCATGCCGTTATAGCTGTCAGCCATGGTTCCTTCCAAGGTGAAGCATCGCGGAGGGGGCACGATCGCGAGATGATGCGGGTGGGGCTAGAGGGGCTGAGTTCCATGATGTCACCTAGGCCCCCCGTGCACAGGACAAATGAACGTGCATCTGGTCTTGCATTTGCACAATAGATGAGGCACTATGGCAAGCGAGGCTTAACCCACACATACTGCGACAGGCATGGCCCCCGGGCCTACGAGGTGCAGGAAGCGGTTGCGTTGGCACACTTGAGGGTCGCTTACGAGCCGGAGGACGGCGATGGTGAGGCCGTCGATCTCCCGGCTCTACCGGCCTCCCCTCCGCAGTTGCTGAGGGTACCCGCCGCGTGGTGGGAGACGCCGGCCGTTCGCAGCCGGGTCTTGGTCCCGGTCGCGGAGGAGGCCCGCACCGCGCGCGCCTTCGTCCGGGACCTGCTGGTGAGCTGGGACCTGCTGAGCCTCATTGACGACGCGGAGCTGATCATCACCGAGCTGGTGGTCAACGCGGTCCTGCACGGCGTGCCCCGCACCGCCCGGCTCGCGTCGGTCGGGCCGTCCGGCGTGCCCGCCCGCCCGCCGGTCCGGTTGTGCCTGCTGCGCCGCGATCGCGAGATCATGCTCGCCGTCACCGACCCCTGCTCCGACGCGCCCGCGCCCCAGTCGCCCGACTCCTCCTGGGAGTGCGGCCGCGGCCTGCAGATCGTCGGCGCGCTCAGCTACCTCTGGGGCTGGTCCCCCATCGAGGGCTACGGCAAGGCCGTCTGGGCGGTCTTGCAAACGAGCTGAGAGGCGGACCGCCACTTCTCGTTTGCGTGAGGTGGCGGGTCCGTGAGAAGAAAGTAGCGCGTGGTTACGGGATCGCGGGCTCGTCGGCTTGGGTGAGAACGTGCTCGACCAGGGTGATCAGCACTTCCTTGGCCGACTCGCGGCTGCGGGCGTCGCAGAAGATGATCGGCAGGCTCGGGTCCAGGTCGAGGGCGACGCGCACGTCCTCGACGCTGTACGTGCGGGCGCCATCGAAGATGTTGAGCGCCACGATGAACGGGATCTCGCGGCGCTCGAAGTAGTCGATGGCGGGAAAGCAGTCCGCCAGCCGCCGGGTGTCGGCCAGGACTACCGCGCCGAGCGCGCCGATCGCCAGCTCGTCCCACATGAACCAGAACCGCTGCTGGCCCGGCGTGCCGAACAGGTACAGCACCAGGTCATTGCGCAGCGTGATCCGGCCGAAGTCCATCGCGACGGTCGTCGTCGTCTTGCGCTCGATGCCGACCGTGCTGTCGACGCCCTTGCTGCTCTCGGTGAGCGGCTCCTCAGTGCGCAGCGGCCTGATCTCGCTGACCGCGCCCACCAGTGTCGTCTTGCCTACCCCGAATCCGCCGGCCAGGAGGATCTTGATCGCGCGGTGCCCCCGCGGTGTCCCCGTGCCGCCGAACTCAGAGCCCCCGTAGGCCATGCAGGACCTCCCTGAGCGTGTTCTTGTCTACCTTCCGTGCCTGCATCGGCACGGGGGCCTTGATGGCCACGAGCCCGAGTTCCCGCAGGTCACCCAGCAGGATGCGGACCACGCCGAGCGCCAGGTCGATGTCCGAGGCGATGTCAACGACGGTCGTCGGCCGCTGGGCCAGCTGCAGCACCGAGAAGTGCTCCGGCCCGAGGGCTGCCAGGTCGGCGACCCGGGCGCCGGTCGCGGCGACCGTCGACACCAGGTCGAATGCCTCGCCGGTAACCCGCGTCCGGCCCCGAGTAAGGGTATAAGGCCGGACCACCGGACCGGCCTGCGCGTCAAGCCACATCTCGTTGTCGGGCGCCATCGGACTGCCTTTCCTGCCTTACCGGTCGTACATCGCGGACGGGGTCCGCATGCTGACCTGCAGGCGGTCACCCGTGCGCTGGACCAGGATGGCCATCTCGTAGGCGATGAGCCCGACGTCCGCGTCCGGCCCGGTCAGCACCGCGAGGCAGGTGCCCTGCCCGGCGGCCGTGACGAACAGGAAGCCCGCGCTCATCTCGATGATGGTCTGCCGGACGTCGCCCCCGCCGAAGTGCCGTCCGGCTCCGCGGGCGAGGGACTGGAACCCCGCCGCCAGGGCCGCCAGGTGCTCGGCGTCGGCCTGGTCGAGGCCGCGCGAGGCGCCCAGCGCCAGCCCGTCCTGGGAGAGGTAGACCGCGCGCTGGATGTCCGGCACGCGCATGACGAGGTCGTCCAGGAGCCAGTCAAGCTGGTTCGGCGGATCATTGGTGTTAGGCCCCATTGTCAGTTGCCCTCCGTGTCCCGATGGACTGGTTGAGAACGGCCTTGCTGCCAGCCGCGCTGCATCGCCGACAGCGTGTTCCGCATGTCATTGAGCGAGGCCGCGCTGGCCTTCGGGACTCCTGCTTCCTGGTCTTCAGTGGTTCCCGGGTCGCTGCCCGGGCCGGCGAGAGTGGAGTTACGCAGCTGCGGGGCGAGGGATGCCTGGCGGACACGGCGGGGCAGCCCGCTACCATCGCCGCCAGGGGTGCCCTCACTCCCGTTACCTGCGCCGTTCTCCTCAATGTTCCCGTATCCGGGCCCCTGATAGGAACCCTTTCCTGACTCCGGTCCGGCCGCGCGGGCCGGGGGACTACCGGCCGGAGCCTCGGGCCGGCTGACCGGGGCGAACACGTCGAACGGGGGAGCGGCGTCCCGTGACACCGGCACGCCGGTCACCACCGGCACGCCGGTCACCACCGGCACGTCGGCGACCGGGTACCCGCCGCCCTGGGGGGCGAACGGGGCGCGCGAGCCGAGCCCGGGAGCGGGCGGCTGGGCCAGCGGCGGCAGGTCGGCGGGGGGCCCAGCCGGGCCGCCCGAGCGAGGGTAGCTACCGGACTGGTGGCCGTCCCCCGGGTAGGCGTCCCCCGGGTAGGCGGCCGGCGACGGGTAGTCAGCCGACTGGGCGCCGGGGTAATCGCCGCCAACAGCGGGGGACTCGTCCCGCGTCGCGCGCCCGCCGGTGATCGGGATCGCCCGGCCGCGCCGCTGCTCATCGGGCCGCTGCTGGTCGGAAGGCTGCTGGTGGGAAGGCTGCTGGTGGGAACGCTGGCCGTCGGCCGGGTAGTCGCCGTCCCCGCTCCCGCTGGCGTCGCGCCCGCCCGGCGGGAGGGGACGGCCAACGGGCAGGCTGCCGCCCGGGGCGAGCAGGCCGGGGCCGCCAGGCGCGTCGTCGTAACCGGCCACGCCTGCGGTCAGGGCGTCGCCCTGGGCGGGGCCGGGGTACGGCACGCCCGGGCGCCCGTTGCCGTTCGCCGGCGGGTAGCGGTCGCCGGAGTCGCCGGGGAAGCCAGCGCCGCCGCGCGAGCCAGGGCCGCTGACGTAGCCGGCGTCGCTCGTGCGGCCGGGGGCGCCGGGCCCGGTTCCGTTGCCGGGAACGTTTCCGCCGGGCAGGGCGGGCCGGCTGGGCAGGCCGTTGCGGGCCGTCAGGCCATTACTGGCTGGCTGGCCCGGGCGGCTGGGCTGGTCGCTGCCGCTGGGCTGGCTGCCCGGCTGGCCTGCTCCGTTCCCGCCTGCTGGGACGCCGTTGGCGGGGCGCCCGCCGGGAGCGTTGCGGCGCGGCAGCTCGGTGCCGTCCGGCCGGTCGCCCGGGTAGCCGGGCGCGTCCCCCTTGGCGGGGTTCCCGCCGGGGGCGTTGCGGCCCGGCAGGCCGGCGCTCGCCGCGCCCATGCGGCTGCCAAGGTCGCTGTCGCCCGGCCGGTCGTCCCGGCGGCCGGGGGCGTTCCCGAAGTCGGCCGTTCCGTTGGCCGGGCCGCCGTTGGCGGGGTTCCTGCCGGGGGCGTTGCGGCTGCCGGAGAGGGAGCTGCGGCTGGGCAGGCCGGCGCGGCCAGGGAGGTCACTGCCGCCAGGCTGGTTGCCGGGGAAAGCCGGGCTCCCATTACCCCGGCCGGCGCTCCCGTTGGCCGGCTCCCTGCTAGCGAGGCTCCAGCCCGGGGAGTTGCGGCTACCCGAGGAGGAGGTGCGGCTAGGGAGGTCGCTGCCATTCGCGCCGGCCGGACTGACCGGTGCGGCTGGCCGGACCGGGCCGCCCGGCACTACCGTGCCGTTGACCACGGGGCCGCCAGCCACGGGGC
>DATBEM010000178.1:0-14381 GCA_036276115.1 Trebonia sp. | reverse complement strand
GCGACCGTCATCGCGGTCGACGCCGACCCGGTCACGCTGGCGCTCGGGCAGGCCGTCTACGGCGACGTCACGGGCCTGCGGTTCCTCGACCTGGACCTGCGCGCGCCGGGCTGGACGGCCGGCCTGGGGCTGCCGCCCGGCGCCCTGGTCGACGCGGTCGTGTCCACCACCGCCCTGCACTGGCTGACCGCGACGGAGCTGGGGGCGCTGTACACGGCGCTGGCCGGGCTGCTGCGGCCCGGCGGGCTGTTCCTCGACGGCGACCACCTGCGCGCCTCCGCGGCCGGCAGCCCGGTCCTGGCCCGGCTGGAGCGGGCACTGGAGGAGAAGGCGGACCAGCGGCACGCCGCGGGCGGGCACCCCGAGACCTGGGAGCAGTGGTGGGCCGCCATCGCGGCCGACCCGGCCCTGGCCGGGCCGCACGCCGAGCGCGACCGCCGCCAGGTCCACCATCACGGCCCGGAGGGCAGCCAGCTCGCCAGCCACGCCGATGCCCTCCGCGCGGCCGGCTTCGCCGAGGTCGGCACGCTGTGGCAGCGCGGCGGCGACCGCGTCCTGTGCGCCGTCCGCTAGCCATCCGCCGTCCGGGCCGGTCCCGGCGGCCGTGGCCGCCGGGACCGGCCCCGTGATGAAGGCCTTGCCTGGCTTGACCTTGCCCGGCCGCCGCGCGGCCAGCGGCCCGTGAAAGCATCGGACGTGGCCGGCCCGGACATCGTGGGATGGGGCGCCGCACACGGACGGGAGACCCCGGGGCATGACCGCGATCAAGCTGCTGCTGGCCGACGTTGACGGGACGCTGGTAACGCCGGACAAGAAGCTCACCGAGCGGGCGATCGCCGCCGTCCGGCGGCTGGGCGAGGCGGGGATCATGTTCGCCGTGACCAGCGGGCGCCCCCCGCTGGGCATGTCGATGCTGATCGAGCCGCTGAAGATCACCACCCCGGTCGCCGCGTTCAACGGCGGCCTGCTCGTCAACCCGGACATGTCGGTGCTGGAGCAGCGGGAGATCCCCGGCAACCTGGTGGCGCCGGCCGCGCGGCTGATCCGCTCGTTCGGCCTGGACGTCTGGTCGTACGTGGGCGCCGACTGGTACGTGCCCGACCCCAAGGGAGCGCACGTGGCCCGCGAGACCGCGACCGTGCGGTTCGAGCCGAAGGTCCTCGCGGGCGACGGCATCGACGCCCGCACCAGCGGCGTCGCCAAGCTCGTGGGGGTCAGCGACGACTCCGGCGCGGTGGCGCGGGCCACGACGGCGGTGCACGACCAGTTCGGCGACCACGTGTCGTCCTCGCGCTCCCAGCCGTACTACCTCGACGTCACCCACCCGCTGGCGAACAAGGGCGCGGTCGCCCAGTGGCTGTCCAAGCGGTACGACATCCCCGCCGACGCCATCGCCACCATCGGCGACATGCCCAACGACGTGCTGATGTTCGCCCACTCGGGGCTGTCCATCGCCATGGGCAACGCCAGCCCCGACGTGCAGCGGGCCGCCCGCCGGGTCACGGCCGCCAACGCCGAGGAGGGCTTCGCCACGGCGGTCGAGCGCTTCGTGCTGCCCGCCGCCTAGGACGGCCCGCTGGTCCTTACCCCTGCCCGGGCCAGAGGCCGGGCAGGTTGACCACGATGGCCTCCTGGGAGCTGCGGGCGATGACCACCACCGCCTCCTGCGCGCCGGGGTTCTCCTCGCGGTGCGGCGCGTAGGGCGGGACGAAGACGTAGTCGCCGGGCCCCGCGTCCAGCCGGACCTCCCGCTCGCCGTCGGCGAAGACGAACGACGGGGTGCCGGACACGACGTAGATCGCGGTCTCGGAGTCACCGTGGTGGTGGTCGGCCGACCGGGCCCCGGCGGCGACGTGGGTCCGCCCCATCCACAGCTTCCGCGCCCCGACGGTCTTGCCCGAGATCGCCTCCAGCCGCGTCATCCCCGCGCTCTGGGTGGTGTCCCCGCTCAGGTCGCCCGCCTTGACGTGGGCGAGCGGCTGGTGCCATTGATCTTCGTTCATGTCCTCACGGTAACGCGGCCGGGACGATGGCCGAGCGGAACATCACGGTGCGGCGGCGGGTGAAGCCGAGGTGCTCGTAGAGCCCGATCGCGGTGGTGTTGGCCGCCAGCGCGTGCAGGAAGGGCACCTCCCCGCGCGACCGGATACGGGCGGCGACCGCGTGCGTCAAGATCGACGCGAGGCCGTGGCCGCGCCACGCGTCGTCGGTGCACACCGCGCTGATCTCGGTCAGGCCGGGCGGGCGCAGCCGCTCCCCCGCCATCGCCACCAGCGCCCCTTCCCGCCGGATGCCGAAGTACGCGCCCATCTCGGGCGTGCGCGGGCAGAACGGGCCGGGCCGGGTCCGCTCGACCAGGGCGGCCATCTCCGGGTAGTCGCCCGCCCCGAGCTCGGTGACCCCGCCGGCCGGATCGGGCGGCCGCGCGCCGAGGGCGTCGCCCGCGACCATCTGGACGCCCTCGGCGGCGAAGACCACCTCCCAGCCGGCCGGGAAGGCGGTCCACGTGGCCGCCAGCGTCAGGCGGCTCCCCGGCCCGGCCAGGGCGGCGGCGTCGGCCCAGTCGGCGGCGCCGGGATCGTCGGGCATCCCGTAGAACGGGCACACGTCCGGGTGGTAGCGCCAGGCCCGCCCCTTGCGCTGGCCGAGGCTGGCCTGCGGGCCTTGCAGCGCGAACAGGGCGGGGTTGTCCAGGGGGTGCGGCACAGGGGGGTCCTAGGGATCAGGGTCCTAGCGGTCAGGTCCTAGCGGTCGAACAGGGCGCTGACGGACTGGCCGTCGTGCGTGCGGCGGATGGCCTCGGCCAGCGCCGGGGCCACCGACAAGACGGTGAGCTTGGGGTGCTCGGCCGGGACGGGGACCGAGTTGGTGCAGACGATCTCGGCCACGTCCTCCTGGGCGGCCAGCTTCTCCAGCGCCCCGTCGGCGAACAGGCCGTGCGTGCAGGCCACGCTGATCGACCGGGGCTCTTGCTGGCGCAGCACCGACAGCAGCTCGATGACGGTCGTGCCGCGGGCGATCTCGTCGTCGAGGATGATCACGTCGCGGTCGGCGACCTCGCCGATGATCGAGGAGATCGCGACCCGGGAGTCGCTGAACCGCTCCTTGGACCCGGCCGCCACCGGCACCCCCAGGCGGCGGGCGAACGCGGCGGCGTCCTTGGCGTAGCCGAGGTCGGGCGACAGCACCACCGCCCGGCTCAGGTCCCGCTGCCGGAAGTGGGCGGTCAGCTCCCGCAGCGCGTGCAGGTGATCGACCGGGACGGAGAAGAACCCGTGGACCTCAGGGGAGTGCAAGGTGAGCGTCAGCACCCGGTTCACCCCGGCGGTGACGAGCAGGTCGGCCACGAGGCGTCCGCCGATCGAGATGCGCGGGGCGTCCTTCTTGTCCGAGCGGGCGTACGAGTAGTGCGGCATCACGGCCGTCACCCGGGCAGCGGACGCGCCCCGGGCGGCGTCGGCCATCAGCAGCAGCTCGACGAGGCTCTCCTGCACCGGCCGGACCAGGGGCTGGATGAGGTACACGTCACGTTCCCGGCAGTTAGCCTGCAACTGCCCCTGAAGGCAGTCGTTGGCGAACCGGCTGATCTCCACCGGGCTGCGCGCCACGTTCAGGTGCGAGCAGATCTCATCGCTCAAGCCGGGATGCGCGCTGCCCCCGAAGATGACGATCTCAGCGTTCACGTGCCTCTCCCCTTCTGCGCCGCGCGCCAAACATACCAACCCGGCCGCCGCCCCCGGACGCCGGCGACATGCACTACCCTCAGTAGTATGGAAAGCTCCGCCCCCGAGCCCGTCCCGGAGCCTGGCAGTATCGCGAATCCACCGCTGCCCCCAGAGCCCCAGCCGGCCCCCGATCCCGAGCGGGCCGTCATCTGGCCGTTCCTCGTCTCCCGCAAGTGGCTGCTGTGGCACGTCACGGCGGCGGCCGGCGTGTGGGGGATGCTGTGGCTGGGCGACTGGCAGTACCACCGGGCCGTCGGCGGGAACGGCCTGAGCTGGGCGTACACCTTCGAGTGGCCGCTGTTCGCGGTGTTCGGGGTGGTGTTCTGGGCCAAGACCATCCGCGATGAGTTCCGCATCCGCCGGGCGGGCCTGGACCCGAACCTGGCCATCGCGGGCACCGACCCGGGCGTGCAGCTGCCCGCCGGGCTGGGGACCGAGCAGGCCGGGTCCTACGTGGGCGGCGCTCCGGGCGACCCCCGCTGGACCGGGGCCGACGGCGCCGAGCCGGTGCTGGCCGCCGCCTGGCGGGCGGACATGGTGCAGGCCGCCGCCCAGTGGACGGCCGACCCGGAGCTGGCCGAGTACAACATGCGCCTGGCCACGCTGAACGCGAAGGCCAAGGCGAAGGAGCAGTCCCGGGAGAAGGGCAAGCCCGGGATCGCCCTGGGGCTCCCCGCCAGTGCCGCGAGCCAAGAGCCAACCGCCGAGAGCTAAGAGAGAGAGGTCCCCGAGCATGCGTGCAGTGACGCTGCGCCAGCAGGTGCTGGCCTACCGGGTGATGGCGTACGTGACCGGGGTGCTCATCATCGTGCTGTGCGCCGTCGGGATCCCGCTGCAGGTGACGGGCCACCCCCAGCTCGAGCAGTACGTCGGCCAGGTGCACGGCTTCCTGTACATCGTCTACGTGGTCATGGCCTTCCTGCTCGCCGTCCGGCTGCGGATGCGGCTGCTGTCCTGGCAGACGATCGTCTTGCTGCTGGCGGGCACGATCCCGGTGCTGACGTTCGTGGTCGAGCGGTGGATGACCCGCCGCTACATCGGCCCGGCCCTGGCGGCGCCGGGGCAGGCCGCCCCGGCCGCCCCGGCCCCCGTCCAGTCCTAGCGCGGGCGCGCAGGGGATGTCAGGCCAGTACTTCGAGGCCGAGCCGGCCGCCGCCCACCGGCCCGGCCTGGTCCGGGTGGTGCTGCCGGACGTGTACCTGCAGCTGGAGACCGACTCGGGAGTGTTCTCCCCCGGGCGGCTGGACCCCGGCACCCGGTTCCTGCTGGAGGAGGCCCCGCCCCCGCCCGTGAGCGGCGACCTGCTCGACCTGGGCTGCGGCTACGGCCCGGTCGCGTGCGTGCTGGCCGCCCGCGCTCCCGCCGCCACCGTCTGGGCGGTCGACGTGAACGAGCGCGCCCTGGGCCTGGCCGCCCGCAACGCGGCCGCGGCGGGCCTGGCCAACGTGCGGACCGCGCGCCCGGGCGACCCCGGGCTGCCCCGGGATCTGGCCGCGATCTGGTCCAACCCGCCGATTCGGGTGGGCAAGGCCGTCCTGCACGACATGCTCGGCACCTGGCTGCCCCGGCTGCGCCCGGATGGCCACGCGTGCCTCGTCGTTGGCCGTAACCTGGGGTCTGACTCGCTGCACGCCTGGCTGGCGGGCCAGGGCTGGCAGGTCACCCGGCTCGCCGCCCGCAGCGGCTACCGCCTCCTGCTCGTCACCCCGGGCAACTCCTACCCCCGAGACTGAACGGAACCGCACGCGCTCCCACCATGACTACTCCTGCCATCCCCATCACCCCCGGGACCCCGGGCGCCCCCCCGAGGCAACTGCGCCCGACCGACGTCAAGCGGCTCAACCGGGACTGGAAGCGGCGCACCGAGGGCCGCCTCGCGCTGGTCCTGGACTCGGTCGCCCAGCCGTTCAACGTCGGCTCGATCGTCCGCACCGCGGCCGCGTTCGGGGCCGAGTCCCTGTGGCTGTGCGGCAACACCCCCGAGCTGGACCACCAGTCAGTCGGCAAGGTCGCGCTCGGCACCGAGCGGTTCCTGGAGGTCATCCGCGAGCCGAGCGCTCCCCTGGCGGTCAAGGCCGCCGCCGAGGAGGGCTACCGGGTGGTCGCGGTGGAGCTGGCCTCCGGCGCGCTCCCCCTGGCCGAGGCGCCCCTGGCGGGCGACGTGTGCCTGGTCATCGGCAACGAGGACCACGGCTGCGCCCCGGCCGTGCTGGCGGCGGTGGACGCGGTCGCCTACATCCCCCAGCCCAGCCGGGTCGGATCGCTCAACGTGGCGATGGCGGCCGGCATCGCGATGGCCGAGGTCCGCCGCCGGGAATGGCACCCTGCCCCTTAAACGCGCGGCCCCTGAGCGCGGCGTCCCGGCCCGCTCTCCCGGGCGTGCGGGTCAAGCGGGTCGTAGCCTGACATCTCCCGGGCTGACACGCCCAGTTAACCGTCCGTCCCAGGTCAGCAGGAACAATCGCGACTGTGGCAGTCCCGTACCTGGATCACCCGCTCCCCATGGCCTTCGCCCACCGGGGCGGCGCGGCGCATCGCCCGGAGAACTCCTGGCGGGCCTTCGCGTACGCGGCCAGCCTCGGCTACCCCTACCTGGAGACCGACGCCCGCTCCACCGCCGACGGGGCGCTCGTCGCCTTCCACGATGCGACCCTGGACCGGGCGCCCAGGTGGCTCGCTTCCCGGCGGTTCATCGAGGACGCCCACGAGCTCGGCATGCAGGTGCACGTCTGGACGCTGAACAACCGGCCGGACATCGAGCGCGCCCTCGACCTCGGCGCCGACGGCGTCATGACCGACGAGGTCGACCTGCTCCGGGACGTCCTGGCCGAGCGCGGTCAGTGGAACCCGCGACTGGCCAGGGACGGCAGTGACCAGCCCGCTACCGCCCGCGAGGAGGAGGCTCCTAACGGGATTCTCCGGTGAAACACCCGCGAAATGGGGTTGGGCGCTGTCGGGCGAGGGAATCTTGTCGTGGTATCCAGTGTTGCCGATAGAGATCGCCAACCGCCTGGGAGGCAGCTACTGATGGCCGAACGCGCACTTCGCGGAACCCGGCTCGGGGCAACGAGCTATGAGAACGACCGTAACACGGACCTGGCACCCCGCCAGGACGTCCCCTTCGATTGCCCCGGTGGGCACCACTTTACCGTGCCCTTCGCCGCCGAGGCCGAGCTACCCCCGACTTGGGAGTGCCGGATCTGCGGCGCGACCGCTTCGGCCGCTACCGGTGAATCGCCCTCCCCCAAGAAGGTGAAGCCACCGCGCAGCCACTGGGACATGCTCATGGAGCGCCGTACCGTCGAGGACCTTGAGGCTGTCCTCGCCGAGCGCCTGGAGGTCATCCGGGAGCGACGGCTGCTTGAGGGCACCGCCCCAACCCCGCTTCCCCGCCCCCAGCAGCATCACCGCCGTAGCGCCTAACCGCCGTCGCTGGCCTAGCGCCGGGGCTTGCCCCGGCGCAGGCGGCTCTCGACGCCCCACTGGAATACTCGCCAGAACGCCTCGCGGATGATGGAGCCGTCCATCTTGGACACTCCCCGCTCGCGCTCGACGAACGTGATGGGCACCTCGACGATCTTCAGGCCAGCCCGGATGATCCGGACGGTGATGTCGACCTGGAATGAGTAGCCAGCCGACTCGACGTTGCTGAGGTCGATCTTGCGCAGGGTGGACGCGCGGTAGGCGCGGTAGCCGCCGGTCGCGTCGCGGATGCCGAAGCCGATCGCCAGCCGGGTGTAGATGTTGGCGCTACGCGACAGGACCTCGCGCTTCTTCGGCCAGTTGACGACCTTGCCGCCGGGCACCCAGCGCGAGCCGATGACGCCGTCGGCGCCGGCCGCCACCGCGGCCAGGAGCCGGGACAGGTCCTCCGGGCGGTGCGACCCGTCGGCGTCCATCTCCACGACCACGTCGTAGCCGTGCTCAAGCGCCCAGGTGAAGCCAGCGATGTACGCCTTGCCGAGGCCAGCCTTCTCGGTCCGGTGCATGACGTGGACGTGCTGGTCGGTCTCAGCCAGCTTCTCGGCCAGGTCTCCGGTGCCGTCAGGGCTGTTGTCATCGACGACCAGGAGGTCCGCGTCCGGCGTCGATTCCCTGATCCGCCCTGCCATGATCTCGAGGTTCTGCCGCTCGTTGTACGTCGGCATCACGATCAGGACGCGGCCGGTGGCTGAAGCCGCCTCAGTCATTACTTGCGTTCACCTCTCCATGTCCAGCTGAGCCCCAAACCCCCCGTCCAGGCCAGGCCACCATGCTACGTCCAACCCGATCGGGCCCGTGCGCCCGCGGTAGGACTGTGGCCGAAAACTTACCCCCGAACCTGCCGATGTCGGTTAGCAGGCTCAGTTGGGTATATGACTGACCACAATCAGTGCACGCATAATAACACTGAGTTCATGATGAACCCAGAGTATACGGGGGACTGCTGTGGGTAAAGTATCACGTACGAGCATGCCGGCGGGCTTGATCGCCACGATCAGCCTCGCGTGTCTCACCGCCCTCCTGAGTACCGGCTGCACCGCGTCCAGCCCTTCCCCCAAGGACCCCAACGCGGCGGCGGGCACGGGACGCAAGGCGGTGCCGCTGGCGGTCCTGTCCGTCAGCCCCAGCGCGGGAGCCACCGGGACGAACGGGTCGGCGCCGATCGTCGTCACCTATAACCAGCCGCTCCTGGCCGGCACCGCGTTCCCGGTGCTGTCCCCCGCGATCGCCGGGAGCTGGGCGCGCGACGGGCACGCGGCGGTCTTCACGCCCGCGACCGGCTACCCGGCCAAGACCAAGGTGACCATCAGCTTCCCGGCCGGCAAGGCCGCCGCCGGCGCCCAGCCCGCCAGCGCCGCGTCCCCCAGCGCGACGCCGTCCCCCAGCGCGTCGCCGTCCGGGACCGCGACGCCATCGGGGACCGCGACGCCATCGGGGACCGCGACGCCCGGCTCGCCGGCGACCGGGGCGGGCGCCGCCCACGCGGCGACCACGACGGCGACAACCAGCTTCACCTTCACGACCGGGCAGTACTCCGTCCTGCGGCTGCAGGAGGTGCTCGCCGAGCTGCACTACCTGCCGCTGACCTGGGTCCAGGCGTCCGGACCGCAGGACCCGGTGATCCCGTCCCAGCCCAAGGGCCCCACCCCCGGGCCCAGCACGCCCCCGGCGTCGCACCCGGCCCAGCCGGTCCCGTCCCCGTCGGGCAAGCCCAGCCCGACGGTCCCGGGCGAGCCGATGCCGACCCAGCCGGCCCCGGCCAAGCAGGCGCCCGCGCCGGCCGACCAGGCTCCGGCCGCGCAGGCGCCGGCGGGCCAGGCATCAGCGGCGGCGTTCAACGCGCCGCTCGGCGCCCGCGAGGAGCTGTCGCAGGCGTACGAGCCGCCGTCGGGCTCGTTCACCTGGGCCAGCGGGTACCCGAGCCAGATCACGTCCCTCTGGACGCCCGGCGTCATGAACACGCTGACCCGGGGGGCGATCACCGGGTTCGAGGCCGACCACAAGCTGGCGACCGACGGCCACGCCAGCGCCGCCGTGTGGGCGGCGGTCCTCACGGCCGCGGCGGCAGGCCAGGTCAACACCCACGGCTACAGTTACGCGGTCGCCGACCAGCACTCGCCGGAGACGCTGACGATCTGGCACAACGGCAAGCTGGCGTTCAAGAACGCGGCCAACACCGGCATCGGGGTGGCGCCGACGCCGGTCGGCACGTTCCCGGTCTACGAGAAGCTGCCGTTCCAGGTCATGTCGGGCACCAACCCGGACGGCTCGCACTACGCCGACCCGGTGAAGTGGGTCTCCTACTTCTCCGGCGGCGCGGCGGTGCACTACTTCCTGCGCGGCTCCTACGGCTGGCGGCAGAGCCTGGGCTGCGTCGAGCTGCCCTTCGACGCGGCCGAGCAGGCCTACCCGCTGCTGCCCTACGGGACGCTGGTGACGGTGACGTCGGCGTAGGAAACCCCGGGCGGGGCGAGCCGGGGGCTACTGCGGGACGCTGGCGCCTTCGAGGCCGGGGGGCGTGCGCAGGGCCTCGCCGGGCTGCTTGACCGGCAGGAGCGCCCCGAGGCCGATGAGCACGACCACGATGATGCCGAGGATGCCCCACGACGTCCGCGCGGCCGCCGGCCCGGCCGGCGCGAGCGCGATCGCGGCCGAGTAGAGCGCGGGCGACATCCAGATCGCCGCCCGGCCGGTCGTCGCGTACAGGCCGAAGGCCTCCCCCTCGCGGCCGGGCGGGATGACTCGGCACAGGAACGTCCGGCTGGCCGACTGCGCGGGCCCGACGAAGGCGCACAAGATCAGGCCGAAGGCCCAGAACGCGAGCGCGCCCTGTGCCCGCGTCGCGAACAGCAGGAGGCCGCAGGCGCTCATGGCGATGAGCGAGACGACGATCACGGGCTTGGGGCCGGCCCGGTCATCGAGGCGGCCAGAGGCGACGGTCGTGACGCCGGCGACGACGTTGGCGGCGATGCCGAAGATCAGCACCCGGGTCGTGGTCAGCCCGAAGACCACGTGCCCGAGCACGCCACCGAAGACGAAGACGCCGGTGAGCCCGTCGCGGAAGATGGCGCTGGCGACCAGGAACCAGATCGTGTTCGGGCTGTCGCGCCAGATGGCGCGGACGTTGCGCAGCAGGTCGCCGTAGCTGGCGAGGAAGGCCGCCCGCCCGGCCGGCTCCGGGGCGGCCGGGGCCAGGACGGCCGGCTCACTGACCTTGAGGAACACCGGGATGCTGAAGCCGACCGCCCAGGCGGTGGCGACGAGCATCGCCAGCCGGACGTACAGCCCGCCCGCGTGGGTGACGTGCAGCAAGCCGGAGGCGCGGTCGGTGCCGCCCAGGATGAACAGCACGAGGATGATGACGAGCAGGGCGATGCCGCCGAAGTAGCCCATGCTCCAGCCGAACGCGCTGACCCGGCCGACCGTCGCGGGCGTCGACACGGACGGCAGCAGCGAGTTGTAGAACACGCCTGCCAGCTCGTAGAAGACCGTGCCGACGGCGATGCAGGCCAGGCCGAGCCACAGGTAGCCCGGCTCGTCGCGGACGAAGACCGTGCCCAGCAGGCACAGCGCGACGATCGCGGAGTTGACCGCGAGCCACAGCTTGCGGCGGCCGGCCGAGTCAGTCCGCTGCCCCGCGACCGGCGCGACGACCGCGATGGTGACCCCGGCGACGGCCATGAACGCCCCCAGCAGCTCCGACTCGCGGGCGGGATCGCCGAACTTCGAGCCGGACAGGTACGTGCTGAACACGAAGGTCGTCGCCACGGCGTTGAACGCCGAGAACGCCCAGTCCCAAAGGCCCCACGCGGCGACGGCGCCGCGACCAGGCGGGGTTACGTCGGTCACCTCCCGCAGGCTAGCGCCCGCTGGTCTCGGCGCCGTCACGCTCGCGGGCGGGCAGCGTGATCGTGGCCGTCGCCGCCTCCCACAAGGTGGCGACGGTGACGTCGATCGCGGTGACCGAATCGGGGACCGGCGGCCACAGCCAGAAGGTGCCCGCGGCCTCGGCCCCGGCCCTGGCCGGGGCGAAGCCCTCCAGGATCCCCTCGTAGGCGCCCCCGGCGGCGTCGGTCGCGTGCACGGCGAGGGACGGGGCGATGAGCGGCCACGGGGTCTCGGCCACCCACGGGGTGGCGTGCAGGGCGACCCCGACGAGGCCGCCGGCCGCGCTGACGCTCTCGATGACCACCGTCGCGTGCTCCAGGGGCAGGCTCGTGAGCAGGATCTGGTGCCCGCCCTGGCCGGCGCCGGAGGTCGCCCCGAGATGAGCGCGGCGGGCCCACCGGGCGGCGAGGGCGATCCGCCAGGCCGCGCTGGCCGGCGGCAGCTCCCGCAGCACCGGGCTGTCGACGGGCAGCGCCCCCACCGCGAGCAGGCAGTCGGCCACCATGGCGACGATCTCCGCGGTCTTGGCCGCCTCGATCTCGGTCCAGCCGACCTTCACCATGCCGACGCGCGCCAGCAGGTCGAGGTACCCCTCGGCCGGGTGCGCCCAGCGGGTGACGGCAGTCGCCACGGCGGGCGGGCGGCCCGGGCGGGCGGACGTCGTCAGCGTGACCCGCTCGGTGGTGCCGGACTCGTGGGAGGTGATCTCCAGCCAGTCCGGCGGCGCCGCGGGCCCGGCGTCCGCGTCGCCGGCGGGGGTGGCCGGGCGGGCGTCGGCGACGAGGTCGCCGCGCCATTCCTGGCGCCCGGTCCCGACCCGCTCCCAGGTGACCCCCTCGACCCGCGGCCGGTAACGGTGCCCGGTGTCGTCGGTGACGCGCAGCAGGCCCAGCGCCTCGCGCATGACGACGCTCGGCCGGTCCGGCTGGCCGCCCGGGTCGTCGGCCGACGCGCGGAAGCTGATGCGCCATTGCCCCTCGGCCAGCTTCACCCACTCAAAGCGCAGGTCCGCTCGCAGGCCCGAGATCGTCGCCGGGAAGCTGATCCCGGCGGGCGCCATCGCCGTCGGGACGCTCGCGAGCGGGCTCGGCCCGGTGGCGTGGGCGGCCCAGACGTCGGCCGCGCCGGAGCGGGCGGGCAGCTCGCCCTCCGTCAGCCCCCACGCGGTGCCCAGCGACCGGGACTGCAGCGACTCCTGGTAGTCGAACAGGACCTTGTCCGCGAGCTGCTCGGGAATCAGCCCCAGGGCGACGAACGCGTTCGCGGCCGCCCGCACGCCGAGCGTGCAGTGCAGCACCAGCGCGCCCCCCTCGGCCTGCCGCACGGCCTCGTCGGCCAGCGCCCGCAGGCACTCCTCCGGTTCAACGCTCTGGCTACTCACGCGAGTAACGCTAACGCCGCCCGCAAGTCACCGCCAGGCGGGCTCTCCCCCTGGAGCCCGCGCTACCCCTGAATGGGGCTCTACCCCTGGAAACCGCGCTACCCCTGGAAACCGCTGCGGCCGATGAGCTTCTCGATGCTGCGGCGGTCGCGCTTCGTGGGGCGGCCCGCGCCGCGCTCGCGGGTGCCCGCGGGCGCGGTCATCTCGCGCGGCGGCGGAGGCGGGCTGTTGTCGACGTAGCACGCGGCCGCGATCGGCGGCCCCACGCGCTTGGTGATGATCCGGCTCACGACCACGACGCGGTCCCGGTCGGCCTGCCGCACCCGCACCTCGTCGCCGGGCCGGACCAGGTGGGCGGGCTTCACCCGGACCCCGTTGACGCGCACGTGCCCGCCCTTGATCGCGGTCGTGGCGGCCGACCGCGTCCTGGCCAGCCGCACCGACCAGATCCAGCTGTCCAGCCGCCCGGCCGCCGGCCCGTCGGGCACCCGGACCGCGGGCGCCGCCGGCTCCGCCTGCCCGGCTGCGTCCGCATCCGCGGGCGCCTCCCCGGCCGCAGCCGCCGTCCCGGTCCCGGGGACAGTAGTCCTTGGCCCTTGGCCGCCCGGCTCTCGGCCCGCCCCGTGCTGGCCTGCCTGCTCCTGGTCCACCGCCGGTTCCTCCGCCACGCCCCAACTGTAGTGCGCTGGCCCGCGCCGGTCACCCCGGTTACCGGCCCGGAGGCGGCAGGCCGCTTCTTGCTGTTATCAGGCGCACGCGGAGCTGGCGCATGCACGGCGAGCTGCTTCTTGCTGTTATCAGGTCACAGCCGCCGACGGCCGGCCCGCTGGCGGCCGCCTCTTGCTGTTATCATGGCGGCGTCGGCCGCTTCCGCGGGCGTCAGGCCGGGCGAAGGGAGACCATCGCCGCCGGCCGGGCGGGCGGGGCGGTCGAGCCGCGGACCACCAGCTCGGGGGCGAGGTAGAGGATCTTCACCGTGCCGCCGTCGCCGTCGATCCGCTCGAGCAGCAGCTTGGCCGCCTCCAGGCCGAGCTGGTAGTGCGGGAAGCGGACGCTCGTCAGCGGCGGCCGCAGCCGGTCGATGAACGGCATGTCGTTGAAGCCGATCACTGAGATGTCCTCCGGGCAGCGCAGGCCGAGGTTCTCCAGGGCGCTGTAGCAGCCGATCGCGAGCATGTCGTTGGCGGCGACGACGGCGGTCAGGTCCCCCCGGCGGGCCAGCAGGTCCGCGCAGCCGGCCACGCCCTCCTCGATCGAGTAGGCGCCCGCGCGGATGACCTGGTCCTCGTCGGCCGCCAGGCCGCAGGCGCGCATCCCGTCGCAGAAGCCGCGCAGCCGGGCGACCCCGGTGGAGACGCCCTGCGGCCCCGCCAGGTGGCCGATGCGGGTGTGCCCGAGGCCCGCCAGGTGGGCCACCGCCGCCCGGACGCCCTGCTCGTTGTCCACCGAGACGGCCGAGAACGGGTAATCATGGGCGATGCGGTTCATCAGCACGAGCGGGAGGTCACCCTCGGCCGCCTCGTCGAGGATCGGGTGCCGCAGCAGGGCGGTCGCCAGCGCGAACCCGTCCACGTGGCGGGCGCGCATCTGGTCGAAGATCATCCGCTCGCGCTTCTCGTCGGCGTCGGTGTTGCCGATCAGCGCGACGTACCCGCGCTCGGCGAGCATGTCCTCCACCCCGCGCACCATCGGCGGGAACAGCGGGTTGTTGAGGTCGGGGATCAGCACCCCGATCGTGTTGGAGCGCCGGGTCCGCAGGCTGCGGGCCACCGGGTTGGGCCGGTAGCCGAGCCGGCTGGCCGCGTCCAGGACCCGCTGGGCGGTGTCCTCGCTCACCAGCAGCCGGGTGCTGGGGCTGAGCGCGCGCGATGCGGTCGCCGGGTGGACGCCCGCCGCGGTGGCTA
>DATBEM010000177.1:0-28400 GCA_036276115.1 Trebonia sp. | reverse complement strand
CACCTACCCTTACGTGTTCGTCGATGAATTCGAGGACACCACCCGCGCCCAGCTGTCATTCCTGAAAACCGCTTTCGGCACCGCCACCATCACCGCCGTCGGCGACCGCAAGCAGCGCATCATGGGATTCGCCGGCGCCCTGCCCGACGCTCTGAACCGATATTCTGCCGCCTTCGCCGCCACAAAGTACGAGCTGACCTGGAACTTCCGGTCATCGGACAATCTCGTCCTGCTGCAGCACATCATCGCCAGCCGCCTCGACCCCGACGTAGCGCGGGCGGTGTCCAAGGCGGCGCCCGAAGCCGGCCACGTCCCGGCCAGCCTGTGGACCTACACCAGCGCCGACCGCGAAGCCGAGCACATCGCCGGATGGATCGCCGCTGACATCGCCGCCTCAGGCCGCCAGCCGGCCGACTTCGCCCTAGGGCGTGTGTAAAAGGTGGGTTGCGGGGGCTGGTGTTACGAGATGACATCGTTGGCGGGTTCTGGCCCGCGACGTGGCAAGGCCTCCGGTATGCGTGTCAACGACCAAGAAGACACACGTGCATATCGGAGGCCTCGTGCCTACCCTACCTGCGGGCGGCCCTGGCGGGCCGCGCGAGGACGCCTGCCGCCGGCATGACCTGGCCGATGCGGAGTGGGCGGTGCTGGAGCCGCTCCTGCCGAGGGGGAAGAAGCCCGGCCGGCCGCGGAAGTGGCCGCTGCGGGACCTGGTCGACGCGATCCGGTGGCGGGTCCGGTGCGGCTGCCCGTGGCGGGACGTGCCCGCCTGCTACGGCCCCTGGAAGTCGGCCTATGACCTGTTCCGCCGCTGGCAGCGCAGCGGGGCGTGGGCTGCGGTCGTGACCGGGCTGCAGGCCCTGGCCGACGCGGCCGGCCACGTGACCTGGGACGTCTCCGTCGACTCGACGATCGCGCGGGCGCACCAGCATGCTGCCGGCGCTCGCAAGGACGGCACCGCGCAGAAGGAGCCGCCCGGCGGCACCGGGGCGCCCGAGCCGCCGGATCACGCGCTGGGCAGGTCCCGCGGCGGCTGGACCACCAAGGCCCACCTCGCCGTCGAGGAAGGCCAAAAGCCCCTCGCCGTCATCGTCACCGCAGGCCAGCGGGGCGACAGCCCCCAGTTCATCCCCGTCCTGGGCGCCATCCGCGTCCCCCGGCCCGCCGGCGGCAGGCCCCGGACCACGCCCTGCCGGGTCCGGGCAGACAAGGCCTACTCCGCCCGTGCCAACCGCCGGCACCTGCGCGGCCGGGGCATCACCTGCACCATTCCCGAGCGCTCTGACCAGGCCAGGAACCGAAAGGCCAGGGGCAGCCACGGCGGCCGGCCCCCGGCCTTCGACTCCGAGGACTACAAGAAGCGGGCCTCCGTCGAGAACGGAATCTGCCGGCTCAAGCGCAACCGGGCAGTCGCCACCCGGTACGACAAGCTCGCCGTCCGATACGAGGCCACCCTCCACATCGCCATCATGGGCGAGTGGCTACAACCCCTCGCCATTTAGACACGCCCTAGCGCCGACGCTGGTCACGGCGGCCGTCTCACTGACCAAGGAGTCCGGCGGCGCCGAGCGAGGCTGCTTCCTGAAGGTGGTCAGGGCGGGCGAGGACAGCGGCGTTGCCCGGCTCCTGGTTAACGTGCCACTGGACGAGCACGGGGACGCTACCGCCGGGCATCCCGCAGTCGCCTTCATGCGAGACTTCGCGCGACGGGAGAAGGACGTGGTGTTCGGCCACGCCTCCCCGATCGTCGGCCAGATCGACGGGGAGACCCAGCTGGAGCGTGCCTTGCATCGGTACACAGAGCAGACGGTGCCGGAAAGGGGCCAGCGCCTACGGGGCTACTCGTGGATCACGCTGGTGCCGCGGGTGCTGGCCGAACGGCTCGGGGGACTGGGGCAGCTGCGGGCCAGCGGCGCGTTCCCGGTCGTGGAGGAACTGCCCGGGGGCACGGCGTGGCTGCAGGCGGCCGGGAGCTGGCAGGAGTACGCCGGGAACCAGGCGGCCGTGGACCGCGTGTTCGAGACGCTGCGCCCGGTCCTGCTGCCGGGGATGCCAAGTCGCGGGTTCCGGGCTGGCAATCGCTCGCCGTGGGAGCCGCCGGCCGAGCTGATCCCCTACGTGCTGAGCCCGCGCGACGCGGCCGCTTTCGGCGCGGCGGCGCCGAGGGAGGGCTGACGGCGTGGGGGCGGCAGGGTGGAATTACGTGGCGCCGTTCGCGGGCGACGTGGCGGGGACGCTGCGGGCGCTGCGGGAGCGGGTGTTCCGCGACAGGGAATACCGCTGGCACGATGAATTCGAGGAAGACGAGCCGCGGCCGGCGACGATCGAGGGGATCTGGGCCAGCGAGGAGATGCGGCAGTCCGGGACGCTGTCGATCCTGGACGTGGACCGCGTGGCCGAGACGTCGGTGCCGGCGTCGTGGGACACGTGGCGCGAGGACTTGGGGACCGTGCGCCCGCTGGCGCCCGGTCGCGCTGAGCGCTACTTCGGGACCGCCCGCCCGTCCCGGGAGCAGTTCGAGGCCCTCATCGGCGATTACCGGGCGCCTGGGCACATGGACCTCATCGACGAGGTGACGATGCGCGGGACCGGGCGCTACATCGTGCTGTACAAGGACGAGGAGCCGGCCGAGGTCGGCTTCAGCGGAGAATCAGGCGACTGACCGACAGGCCCCGCGATGACATGCCCTGACGTGAACGCCGCCTAGCGCCGGCCCCATGCCGGCCATATCGGAGCTGGTGAGAGTGGTCATCGTACTATGCACGCCTGTCCTCCAGTTAAAACGACGGGGAATTCCCTGTTCGGGCCTCGGCTAGTCGCCATGACGGAAGGGGACATGCCTGCCGCGCGATAACCATTTCCGCTAACCCGGGCCGAGCGTGCGGCGCGTCTTCCGGATTGCTCTCTTTCTCGGCCGCGCGGGCCGCGTTTAGCCGCGTGCAGTGGCGCGGGCCGCGCCTAGTTGCTCTTCCCGGCCAATGCGGCGTATCCGGCGCTCACGATCGCTTCCGCCGCCACCGAGTACCCGCCCGGATCGTCGGGCAGGGTCGTCGCGAGGCCGTCCACGTAGCGGTTGAACATGCAGAACGCGGCGGCGATGAGGACCACGTCGTGGATCTCCTGGTCGCTGGCGCCGGCTTCGCGGGCCGCCTGGACTTCCTCCGCGTGCACGTTCTTCCCGCCCCGCTGCACGGCGGCCGCGATCCGGAGCAGGGCGCCGAGCTTTGCCGAGACCGGGGCGGCGTGGGGATCGGCGCGGACACGATCGACCAGCGGCATTCCCTCGGGTAGCTGGGCGGCGGCGAACGCCGCGTGCGAGTCGCTGCAGAAGCGGCACTCGTTGAGCTCGGAAACGTACGCGGCGATCAGCTCCCGTTCCCCTGGGGTCAGCGAGCTGGGGCCGCGAAGCAGCATCTCGGCGAGGCCGCACAGCGGCTCAGCCGTCTCCGGCCGGTAGATCAGCAACGACACGATACCGGGGGCGTCGTTGCCCAGGCTTATATGAGGCATGATCTCGCTTCTCCTTAGCTTCGGACCGCCGCGTCAGCGTGGCCGCCGGATGGCGGCCGCGCGCCGACCACGGCGGCGGAATGCGTCTCAGGTCCGTGTGCGGCGCCGCCATCGCGGAGATGGTCGCTCCGGCGGCGCGTACCATGATCACATGGTTCCATATCAGTGTTATATAACGTCGATATGGAAAGTGAAGCACCCTCGTGGGAGCATGTCAACATGAGTCCAC
The DNA here is from genome assembly GCA_036276115.1 of Trebonia sp. GTDB lineage: Bacteria > Actinomycetota > Actinomycetes > Streptosporangiales > Streptosporangiaceae > Trebonia. Next base: position 24,661 of record DATBEM010000177.1, on the reverse strand, counting down.
GCCCGGCAGACCCGGAACTTCCCGCGACTCTCATCGAGGCGGCTGCCCGGCTGCTCGCCGAGGAGGGGCCGGGCGCCTTGTCAACCCGTCGCGTCGCCTCCGAGGTCGGCACGTCGACGATGGCCGTGTACACTTACTTCGGCGGCATGGACGACCTCGTCCGCGCGATGGTGCATGAGGGCTTCACGATGCTGGACGACCGGATGAGCGCGATCGCCGAGACTGAGGACCCGGCATCCGACGTGGCGGCCCTCGGCCTGGCGTACCGGTACAACGCCATTGAGCACCGGCACCTGTACAGCGTGATGTTCGGGGACTCCAGCCTGGCGGGCTTCCGCCTCAACGACGAGGACCGCCAGCACGGCCGGTACACGCTGGAGGCCCTCGTCAAGACGGTCGCGCGGTGCATGGCGGCAGGACGGTTCGACACCGGCGACGCCGAGCTCGTCGCGCACCAGCTGTGGATCGCCGTCCACGGCCTGGTCACCCTGGAGCTGGGCGGCTACCTCATCGAGCGGTACGACGCCGACACCTGCTTCGACGCCCAGGTCCGCGGCCTGCTCATCGGCGCGGGGGACGAGGCCCAGGCTGCCACGCGGTCCGTGGCGGCATCGCACGCGCGGCCGGACATCCAGGCCCTGGCCGCCACGCTGCCCACGGGGCCCGGACAGCCCGTAAGGGCCGGGGCCACGACGCCCCCCTAAACCCCCGGCGGGAACCAGCCGGGAGCGGGGACGACGACGCCCCGCTCCCGGCAAGCCAGTTCCAGGCTCAGGGCCTAGGCGCTGCCTAGCGGAGGCGCACCACCGCGGCCGCTGTCTTCGGGGCCACTGGTGCCGGGCCAGGATGATCGACTGATCGGTGGGTGCGGTTGCCGTCAAAGGCGGATGTCGGCTGGATTGAGGCTGGTCGCTTCGACCGGGACAGCGGGGACTGGTGGATTGGGCACTTGGTCCCCGGGGGCTTTGCTGCCGTTTCGCGGGTGATGCACCCGGTGCAGCAGGAGGACTTCGAGGAGGTTAGCTGGCGTGAGGTCGCCGCGATGAGCGGGCGGACGGTAACCGCGCTGACGAACTTTGAGGACCTGCTACCCGCGCACGACATTGGCGTGGGCCTTCCTGCCGGCGGCGATGTCACGCCGGGCTTGTGCACCCGGCTGGCCGGGGCCTGAGATCCACCCGTTCTGGGTGCCGCGGGTGCTGCCCGGCGCCGCCATCGTTCCGCGGCTGGCTGCTGGAGCGGCACGGCAGCCTCGACGGCATCAACGCGGCCTGGAAGCGCCGCCACGCCGATGTCGCCGACATCATGCCGGGCCAGTTCCCGGGGCTGCCGTTCACCGGGCTCCTGGAGTTCCAGGCCTTCTTGCAGTGGCGGGCCGCCCGGCACCTGGAGTTCCGGGCGGGCATCATCCGCGGCCGCGACGGCGGCCAGCACCCCGTCAGCGCCCACAGCGCGTTCCCGCCCACCCTGGCCGGCAGCCTGGACGAGGAGATGTCGCTCGCCCGCGGCGACGACTTCGAGCTCGCCGCCTCCGTCGCCGCGTTCGGCTGCTCGCAGTTCCCGGCCTGGGGCGGCATGACGCCCGCCTGGCAGACCGGCCCGGACATCGAGCTGGCCACCCGGTTCGAGGCGGCGCGGTGGGCGGCGGCCGCCGGCGGGGCCGACGCCTGGGTGTCGGAGCTGCAAGGCGGCGGCATCAGCCGCGCCTTCGAGGTCTACGAGGCGGTCGACGGGGACCGGCAGGCGCGGTGGGTCTGGTCCGCGGTCAGCCGGGGCATGAAAGGCGCTATCTTCTGGGCATGGCGCGACGAGGTGTTTGGCTACGAGTCAGCCGGCTTCGGATCGCCGGCAGCGACGGCAAGGCGCAGACCCGGTTCGACGCGCTCACCCGGCTGACCACCGTGCTGCGTGACCACCGCGAGATGCTCGGCGCCTACCAGGGCGACCCGCCCGCCGTCGGGGTGCTGTTCAGCGGCCCCGCCTACCAGCTCGACTGGGCGCAGAACGGCACCTCCGAGCTGGCCCAGGCCAGCGTCGTCGGCTGGATGACGACCCTGGAGCGGCTCCAGCGCGACCGGGGACGTGCTCGCGGTGAACGCCGACGGGGAGCCGGCCATCGTCAAGGCGGCGGCCGGCGACGGCACCGTGCTCGCCTTCGGCACCTTCCCCGGCCAGCCCGCCGGGCCCGAGCGCTCGGCCGCGCTGGAGCGGTTGCTGGAGCGGGAGCTGGCCGGCGCGGGGATCGCGGCGCGGTTCCGGCTCGACCCGGCCGACGGCGAGGAACTGCACTGGCGGACCGGCACCGACGGCCGCGGGAACCGGCTGCTGTTCATCCTCACCCGGGCCGCCGACACCGCCGTGACCGTGCGCGCGGGCGACGGCTGGCGCGGCCCGGCCGCCCCCGCGGCCGACCTCGCGGGCGGCGGCACGTGGCAGGTGACCGGCGGCCCGGGGGGACCGGGGTGGACCGGACGAACGGGCCCGGACGGCGTCGCCGTCCTGGCATGGCGCGAGGCGGAGTAGCGGAGCGGATGATGCGACGAGCACAGGGCCGGCCCACGCTGGGCGGCGAGCCGGGCGGGGACGGCCCCGGTGAGTGAGGAGCCGGACCCGCTCGACCCGCCCCGGCCGGTCAGGCGGCGGGCCCGGCCGACGATGGTGGACGTGGCCCGCGAGGCCAGCGTCAGCCTCAAGACCGTCTCGCGGGTCGTCAACGGCGCCCCCAACGTCGACCCGGACTACGCCCGGCGGGTGCGCGAGGCGATCGACAAGCTCGGCTTCGTCCGCAACAACATTGCCCGCGACCTGCGCTCCAACAGCGAGACGGCCATCGTCGGGCTGGTCATCGGCGACCTCGGCAACACGTTCTACTCGCTGCTGGCGCGCTCCATCGAGCGGGTCGCCCGGCGCAACGGGAGCCTGCTGCTGATCGCCAGCTCCGAGGAGGACCCCCAGCGCGAGCGGGAGCTCATCACCGAGCTGTGCGAGCGCCGGGTCGACGGCCTGATCGTCGTCCCGGCCTACGCCGACCACTCCTTCTGCGCGGAGGAGATGCGGCGCGGGCTGCCGATGGTGTTCCTGGACCGGCACCCGGCCGGCATCGAGGCCGACACCGTCATGATCGACAACGACGAGGGCGCGTTCATGGGCGCCCGGGCTCTGTTCGAGCGCGGCCACGAGCGCATCGCCGTCATCGGCCAGGACATCCGGCTGGAGGCGATGGCCCAGCGGCTGGCGGGCGTCACCCGGGCGGCCGCCGCGGCCGGGGCCGGCCTCGACGACGCCCTCGTCCGGTTCGGCCCGCTGACCCCCGAGCAGGCCGGCCACGCGGCCGACGAGCTCCTGAGCCTCCCGGACCCGCCGACCGCGTTCTTCTGCTGCACCAACCGGATCGCGCAGGGCGTGATCAACCAGGTCTGGCAGCGCGGCCTCAAGGTCGACGTGGCCGGCTTCGACAACATCGAGTCCAGCCACTGCGGCCCCGGCCCGGTCGCCACCGTCGCCTACGACATCGAGGAGCTCGGCCGGCGCAGCGCCGAGCTACTGTTCCGCCGCATCGACGGCGACCGCGGCACCCCCGAGGACGTGATCGTGCCGGTCACGCTCATCGAGGCGGCGGCGCCCGGCGGCTGACCGCCGCCCGTCCCCGCCCGTCCCCGCCCGTCCCCGCCCGTCCCTTAGCCCCCGCTGACCCCGTGCGCACCGCGTGAATGGAACTCCTGCCATGTCCCTTGCCCCCCTCTTGCTCGGACCCAACCAGCCGCCGCGCTTCTACCGGGGCGGGCGCGGCATCGCCCGCCTGCGGGGAGCCGCCGCCACGGGCGAGTTCACCCCCGAGGACCTCGTCGCCTCCACGACCGAGCTGGCCGGCGGCGGGGGCCTGACCGTCCTGGGCGACGGCCGCACGCTGCGCGAGGCCATCGCGGCCGACCCGCGCGGCTACCTCGGGCCGCGGCACGCCGACCGGTTCGGCGCTGACCTGGCGCTGCTGGTGAAGCTGCTCGACACCGGGGAACGGCTCCTGGTCCACTTCCACCCCGGGCGCGCGTTCGCCCGCGAGCACCTGCACAGCTGCCATGGCAAGACCGAGGCGTGGATCATCACCGACGTGGCGCCGGACCCGGCCGACCCCACCGGCGGCCACGTCTACCTCGGGTTCCGCGCGGACGCCAGCCGGGAGGCGGTCCGCGGCTGGGTCGAGGCCCAGGACAAGGCGGCCCTGCTCGGCGCGCTCAACCAGGTCCCGGTCCGGCCGGGCGACACCTGCCTGGTCCCGGCGGGCGTCCCGCACGCCATCGGGGCCGGCATCACCCTGGCCGAGGTCCAGGAGCCGACCGACTTCTCGATCCTGCTGGAGTGGGCGGGCTTCGCCATCGACGGCCCGGCCGAGGGGCACCTCGGGCTCGGCTTCGGCCTGGCGCTGGAGGCCCTCGACCGCTCCGCCTGGGGCGGCCAGCGGCTCGCGGGCCTGTTCGGCACGAGCGCGGCCGGACCGGGCGACCAGGGCGTGACCCGGCTGCTGCCCGCCGCCGCGGACCCGTTCTTCCGGGCGGAGCGGATCGAGGCCGCCGCCCGGCCCGGCGGCGTCCGCCTCGATCCCCAGGTCGCGGTCCTCGTCGTGCTCGACGGCCACGGGCAGCTGCGGGCGGGGGAGGGCAGCCTGCCGCTCGCGCGCGGGACGACAGTGTTCGTGCCCTACGGCGCGGGGCAGACCAGCATCGACGGCCCGGTGACGCTCCTGCGCTGCCTGCCGCCCGACCCAGGGAGCACGCCATGACTGACTACCCGCCCGCACTGCCCCGGGTGAACCAGGTCGCCCCGGTTCCCCGGCGAATCCGGGCCGTGCTGAACGGGCACGTCGTGCTGGACACCACGTCCGCGGTGTATGTCTGGGAATGGGAGCACTACCCGCAGTACTACATCCCGCTGGCCGACATCGACCCCGCCGTGCTGGTCGACGAGCAGCACGAGCAGCGCCTGAGCCGCGGCCTGGCCCGGCGCTACGGGCTGGCGGCGGGGGAGGTGACGCGGCCGGCGGCACTGCGGGCCTACGGCGATGATGCGCTCCCCGGCCTGGCGGGCCGGGCGCGCTTCGAGTGGGCCGCGCTCGACGCCTGGTACGAGGAGGACGAGCAGGTCTTCGTCCACCCCCGCGACCCCTACACCCGGGTCGATGCCCTGCGCTCGGCCCGGCGGGTGCGGGTGGAGCTCGACGGCACCGTCCTGGCGGAGTCCGCGTCCCCGGTCCTGGTGTTCGAGACCGGCCTGCCGACCCGCTACTACCTCAACCGGACCGAGGTCGACTTCAGCTGCCTGACCCCGGCCGCCACCGTCACCGCGTGCCCCTACAAGGGAACCACCAGCGGTTACTGGAACGCCCGGGTGCAGGGCGCGGACTACCCGGACATCGCCTGGACCTACGACTTCCCGACCCGGCAGCTGCTGCCGATCGCCGGGCTGGTCGCCTTCTACAACGAGAAGGTCGACATCATCGTCGACGGCCAGCCGCTCGCCCGGCCGGTGACGCACTTCCCCTGACGGCCCGGGGCTAGAGCCCGAGGCCCTCGTGCTCCAGCCGGGCGACGTGGCTGCGCCAGACCGTCTCGTCGAAGAACGCCGGCCCCAGGTCGGGCAGCTCGGCGATGTCCTCGTCCGGCAGCGGCGCGGGCGCGCCGCCGCCCCCCGTGGACGCCAGCAGCATGACCTGGGCCAGGGCAGTGACGTTGAGCGCGCGGACCACTGCCTGGGCGACGGTCGCGCCGCAGGTGACGATGCCGTGCCCCCGCAGGATGCAGGCCGGCCGGCCGCCGAGGGCGGCCGCCACCGCCCGGCCCAGGTCGGGCCGGTTGATGAGGACGCCGCGCGGGTAGACGGGGATGCCCTCGTGCGCCATCCGCATCGCCGGGATGTTGTACGCGCCGACGACCGGCGCCAGCGTCAGCCCGGCGAGGTCGGCCGCGACGACCGCGGGCGGGTGCACGTGCACCACCGCCTGGACGTCCGGCCGGGCGCGCAGCACCTCGCGGTGGATCGGCAGCTCGTTCGGCACCGCGTAGCCGCCAGGCAGCGCGGCGTCGTCGTCCAGGCCGGTGCGGTGGACGTCGCCCGGCCCGGTGAACAGCAGCCCCCGCTCGTCCGGCCCCCGGCTGCGGACGTACAGGCCGTCGCCGTCGCGCAGGCTGACGTGGCCGAGGATGTCCTCGGCCAGCCCCCGGTAGGCGAGCACCCGGCACGCCAGGGCAATGAGCTTCTCGGGCGCCAGGGTGGCCGGTTCGGGCACGAGGACGCTCCTTCGCGGGTCAGGGGAGTGCGGTGCTGGCTGGAAGGCGGTGCCGGCTGAAGGCGGTGCCGGCTGGAGGCGAGCTCAGTGCTCGACCCGGTGCGCGGTGCGCGTGAGGTGCTCGCGCATGATGCGCGACGCCTCGGCCGGGTCGCGGCGGCGGATCGCGGCCACGAACCGCGCGTGCTCCTGGGTGCCGAGGTTGCCCATCTCCGGCGCGACCTGCTTGGCCTCCTTCAGGGACATGAGGATCGGCCCCCGGAAGGACCCGACCAGCATCTCCACCGCGACGTTGTGCGCCGCCTGGGCGACCCGGATGTGGAACTCCAGCGACATGTCCATCGAGTAGGTCCCGGCCGCGACGGCCTCGTCCGACTTGGCGCAGATCGCCGCCAGGTCGGCCAGGTCCTCCTCGGTCGCGCGCTCGCACACCAGCGGGACGATGCCGATCTCCAGCACCATGCGGGCCTCGGTGACGTCGGCCGCGCTGATCGCCGACAGCGTGAGCATGTCGGCCAGGCCCTCGCCGACCCGGTCGCTGGACGGCGCCGTCACGAACGCGCCGCCGCGGGCGCCCACCCGGATCTCGACCAGGCCGCTGGACTCCAGCATCCGCAGCGCCTCGCGGACGGTCACCCGGCTGACGCCGAACCGCTCGCACAGGTCACGCTCGGGCGGCAGCCGGTCGCCCGGCTTGAGCTGCCCCTCGCGCATGAGCAAGCGGATCTGGTCCACGATGATCTCGGAGATCCGGCCGATGCTGACCCGGTTGAACAGGCCCGCCTCGGCAGGCGCGGGCTTGCCGGCGGGGGTCCGCACGGCATCACCGGATGCGGGCATCTGGTACTCCTTCGGCTTCGCGCAGGCGCCGCGGCAGCACCGCAGTCAGGGTGCCATTTTACGCCGTAAGGCTTTACGGTCAGGCCAATGCGGACAGTGTGTCCCTCGCATCTTCCGGTGGCGGCCCCCTCGACGCAAGTCCCAGGCGAGAGGTATAACTGTCATACCAATTGCAGCAAGGGAGCGACGATGGGGACCACGCGCGACACCAGGGCCGGCTGGCACTACACGTTCGAGGTGGCGGCATGACCACTCAGGGCCGGCAGGCGGCGGCGATCTGGCGCGACGAGGGCTTCGCGACCTCCTGGGCGGCGGGGGACACCACCACCGCCGACCTGCTCGCCGTCCCGCGCCGCATCGCGGCCGAGGTCGTCGCGGGCGACAACCCCAGCCCGGCCGAGATCATGGACATCGGGGCCGGCCCGGGAGCCGTGCTGGCGGTGTTCCTCCAGCGCTTCCCCGGCGCCCACGGCACCTGGTCGGACGCGTCGGAGGCGATGCTCGCCATGGCCCGGGAGAACCTGGCGCCGTTCGGCGCCCGCGTGGACTACCGCCTGGCCGACATGACCGCCCTGGACGACGCCGGCCTGCCCGCCACCGCGGACGTGATCACCACCTCCCGGGCCGCCCACCACCTGGACTCGGACGGGCTGATTGCCTTCTACAGCGCCGCCGCCCGGCGGCTGGGGCCCGGCGGCTGGCTCGTCAACCTCGACCACGTGGGCCCGGCCAGCGCGGCCGGCCCGGCCGGCGTCGCCGGCCCGGATGAGGTGTGGGACCAGCGGCTGCGGGCCGTCCGCAAGGAGCTCGGCATCACCTCCGACGGCCCCAAGCACCACCACGACTACCCGCTGACGTCCGTCCAGGACCACCTCGACGCCTTCACCGCGGCCGGCATCACCGACGTCGAGGTGGTGTGGCGCGCGTTCTTCACCTGCCTGTTCATGGGGCGCAAGGCGGAATGAGCGAGCTCGCGAGCGAATCAGCAAGCACAGCGCGCCCGCGAATGCGGCCGGCGAGCGCCAGCGAGGAGGGCGTATGAGCGAGAAGGTCACCCTCGGCGCGCTGGGGCGGATGAAGCGCGACGGCGCCAAGATCACCGGCGTCGTCGCCTGGGACTACCAGGTCGCGACGATCGCCGACTGGGCGGGCGTCGAGATCGTGTCGGTCGGGGATTCCGTCGGCGTGAACCTCTGGGGGCACCGCAGCCCCCTGGAGGTCACGCTGGAGGAAATGCTCATCGTCGGCGCGGCCGTCCGCCGCGGGGTGCGCCGCGCCCTGGTCAGCGTGGACATCCCGTTCGGGCCGGTCCAGGAGGGCACCGACAGCGCCGTCCGGGCCGCCATCCGGCTGGCCAAGGAGGCGGGCGCGGACCTGGTCAAGATCGACGGGGCGGCCGACTTTCCCGAGGCCGTCACCGCCGTCACCCGGGCCGGCATCCCGGTCTGGGCGCAGCTCGGCGTCACCCCCCAGACGGCCCTGCGGCACGGGGTCAGCTACGAGGAGATGCTCGCCGCCGGCGCCCAGCTGCCCCCGGGCATGACCGGCGAGCTGGTCGGGCAGGCCAAGGCGCTGGAGGCCGCGGGCGCGGCGCTGCTGGACTTCCAGCACTCCGGACCGGTCGTCGGCCCGGCCGTCACCGGGTCGGTCGCGATCCCGGTCATCGGCGGCTCCGGCGGCGGGCCGTGGCTCGACGGGCGGGTGCGGCTGGCCCACAACGCCCTCGGGTACGCCGCCAGGACGCTCGGCACCACCCCGGACTCCTACGCCCACGTCGCCCAGGCCGCGCTGGACGCCTTCGAGTCCCTGGCGGCCGACGTGCGCGCGGGCCGCCACATCAAGGGCGACGGCCGCTAGTCGAGCGCAAGCGCCTCGCCGCGCTCGATCGCCGCGATCTGGTCCAGGCGATCGGCGTGGCGGCCGCCCTTGAACGGCGTCGCCAGCCACAGCCCGAGGATCATCTCGGCCAGGGCCGGGGCGACGATCTTCGCCCCGATGATGAGGACGTTGGCGTCGTTGTGGGCACGGGCGATCTCGGTCGTGAACAGGTCGTGGCAGATCCCGGCACGGACGCCGGGGACCTTGTTGCACGCCATCTGCTCGCCCGAGCCGGTCCCGCCGAGGATGACGCCGCGATCGGCCTCGCCGCTGGCGACCAGGCGGCCGGCCGCCGCGCACAGCGGCGGGTAGTCGACGGTGGCCGGGCCGTGGGTGCCGAGGTCGCGCACCGCGTGGCCCTCGGCCGCGAGCTTGCGGGCCAGCTGCCCCTTGAGGGCGACGCCGTTGTGGTCGGCCGCGATGACGATCCGCACGAGATCCTCCTGCCAGCTCAGGCGGTCAGTTCGAGGGTGCCGGGGGCGAAGGCTTCCTCCGCCGTGACCGGCTTGTCGAGGATCCGCTGGCTGACGGCGTAGCCGATGAGCTTGTCGATCATCGCCCGGTTAGGGGCGATCCCGTACGGCAGCGGGTCCGCGCCGGTTTCCCGGGCGACCCGGGCGTACATCCGCTCGGCCGGGCCGGGGCTGGCCACCGCGCCGGCCGCCAGGTCCGCGACGTAGGCCCGCTTGGCCCGGGCGTACGCCTCGAACAGGCTCGCCGCCAGGTCCGGGTGCCGCGCCAGCAGCTCGTCGCGGACCACGACGAGGTGGTTGATCGGGTACAGGCCGCGCTCGCGCAGCGCCCGGTAGCCCGCCTCCTCGGCGTCCGGGATCAGCGTCGTCACGTCGGGACCGGGCGGGATGCCGATGCCGGCCGCGAGCTCGCCCGCCGCGACCATGCCCGGCACGTCCTTGCCCGCCGGGACGGGAACGACGTTCGGCGGCGGCACGTACTCGGCGACGTGCTCATCGCCCGCCAGCACCCAGGTGACGCGGCTCAGGTCGACCCCGTACTCCTCGGCCAGGATGCCGCGGGCCCACACGCCGGTCGTGACCGTGTACCCGCGGTTGACGCCGGCCAGCCGGCCCTCCAGGTCGCGCGGGGCGAGGCCGCTGCCCGTGGCGGTGAGGACCGCGCCGTGGTGGAAGTCGCGCACCAGGAACACCGGCAGGGCCGTGAACGGCTTGCCGTGCGCCCGGGCGGCCAGGTAGGTCGTGAACGCCATCTCGGTCACGTCGTAGGCGAGCTCGCGGACCATCCGCCGGAAGGCGTGGATGAGCACCGGCACGTCGGCGAACTCCAGGTGGTAGCCGTCAGGCTGGATGCTCCCGTCCGTCAGCGCCGTGGTGGCGCCCGTCGTCCGGGTCACCGCGTTCAAGGTGATCGGGGCCATGACCGGAGGTTATCATGGTAATCGGTCATACCAATAGACCTTAAGGTCGAGCTGATGCGGCAGGTCTCGGTGGCGTCCGTGCGCCAGCTGCCCGGCCTGCCCGAACCCGGCGACGCCGCCCCCTGACCGGAGGGCGCCAGGTGCCGAGCAGCCGTGGCGCCCTCCGCCTGGCCGGCCCGGCCGGGCCCGGGTCCCTGCCGAGGACGAGCGCGGGCCGGGAGCCTTCCTAGTGGCCGAAGACCAGCGACTTGATCGTCACCGGGACGGTGCCCGACGGCTGCCGGACCGAGCCGAGGTCGACGTAGTCGAAGTCGCGCAGCAGGACGCCGTCGATGACGACGAGGTCGTTACCGACGCCGAGCTCCTCGCGCAGCAGGGTCCCCAGCGTCCGGGCCACGTCGCCGTCGAGCATCACGTACAGCGGCGCGCCCGCGGCGATCCGCGCGCCCAGGCCGGCCGCGACCGCCTCGGCCAGCGCCCGCAGGCGCGGGTACTCCGGCGGCCCCGCCCAGTGCAGCGCGAGGACCAGGTCGCCGGCCCCGTCCCCCGCCCCGTCCCCGGGGCCGGCGTCGCCGTCGAACCGGGCGACGTGCCGGGCAATCAGCGCCCCGACGGCGGCCGCGTCGACCACGTCGCCCAGCTCGTAGCGCGGCTGGGCCACCGCCAGGTTGCGCCTCGGCAGGGTGCGCCCGGGGGCGCTGAGGTAGCTGGTGATGCCGCTGAGCTGCACCGAGTACTGCGAGGCGCCCAGCACGGTGGCCCGGATGCGGGCGCGGGCCGGCCGCACCGGGGCGGGCAGCCGTCCCTGCTCCCCGGCCGCCGCCAGGGCCGCGCCCAGCCGCGGCCCGAGGTCGCCGAACGTGCGCCGCTCGGTGCCGTACACGTACTCGGCGACCCCGCCGGAGAAGACGACGCCATCGAGCCGCCCGGCCGGCGGCAGCGGCTCGGTCAGCCACAGGGCCGGGTCGGCCGACGGGTCCCCGCCCAGCGCCCGCAGCAGCTCCGCCGCCATCTGGTCCGCGATCGCGCCGAGCTCGGCCGGGCCGGCCGCCTGCCCGAGGGCGACGGCGGCCCCGGCCCGCCGGGCGTGGTAAGCGCCCCCGGGCTCCAGCCGCACCACGGTGCCGCTCGGGCCGACCGCGACCAGGCGCCCGCCCACGTGGAACGCGGCGGTGGCGGTGACCGTGCCGTCCTCGACCAGCGTGAGCTTGGTGGTGCCGCCGCCGATGTCGACGTTGAGCAGCCGGCTGTGGTCCTGGCGCGACGCGCGGGCGGCCCCCGAGCCGTACGCCGCCAGCATGGCCTCCATGTGGTGGCCGGCCGCGGCGCAGACCAGGTCGCCGGCGTGCTCGCTGGCGACCCCGGCGATCGCCTCGGCGTTGTGCCGCCGCAGCGCCTCGCCCGTGAGGATGACCGCGCCGGTGTCGATGTCGCCGGGGGTGACCCCGGCGTCGGCGTAGGCCTGGTCGAGGATCGCGCCGAGGGCGGCCGCGTCGATCCGCATCCCGTCGGTGAACGGCGTGAACGTGACCGCCGACTCAAAGTGCAGCTCCCGCCGCACGACCACGTAGCGGCTGGTGAGGTTCTCGCTCAGCCGCCGCAGGTACAGCCGCGAGAACGCGACCTGGGTGCCCGACGACCCGATGTCCACCCCGACGCTGCGCAGCATGACGTTGTCCTGCTGCCAGGCCGGGTTGTCCGCCAGCCGCCCGTCAGGCCCGTCGTCGTGGTCATCCCAGCCCAGGCCGTGCTCGTGGTCATCGCCGTGCTCGTGGTGATGATCACGGGCATCAGCGAGGCGGTCGCCCTCGTGGTCGTGGCGGGCGGTCATGCGGTCGGCGTGAGCTGGCCCGGCCGCGGCGGCAGGTCGTCGAGCTCGGCCGCGTAGGCCGCGTCCATGTTCGGGACCAGGCCCCTGTTCGCCAGGGCCTGCGCGAACGTGTCGCGCACGACCGGCGCCTCGTCGGCGTAGTCGATCTGGTCGCCGCCGACCCGGCGGCTGATCCACGCCTTCGGCACGCCCTGGGCGTTGCGGATGGAGACCACCTCGTGCTTGAAGGCGAGGTAGCGGGCGGGGCTGTCGCCGGTGTTGAAGTGCTGGTGGTACCACATGTTTGGCGGCACGATCAGCGTCCCCGGCTGCCACTCGTAGCGCCGCGGCTCCTCGCCCTCGGGCCACATCAGGCTGAAGCCCTCGCCCGACAAGATGATGACGTGGGCGCCGGGGCCGTGCCGGTGGCCCTTCTTGTAGGTGGCGACCGGGAACTGGGAGATGTGGCTGTTCATCGAGCCCTTGGCCATCATGAAGCGGATGTGGCCGCCGCCCGCGCCGCGCTCCTTCGCCTCGTTCAGCTTCAGCCCGGCCGCGTCGGCGACGAAGTTCGTCTTCAGCAGCAGGCCCTCGCGCTCATCGGAGTCGGCGAAGTAGTCCGGCTCCCCGTTGAAGCGCCCGGTGAAGTCGTGCGCGGTCCCGAAGACGAACTCCGGCTCGTCGTAGAGGTTGATGACCGGCGGCATGTTGGTGGAGGCGACGAAGCGGGCGGCGGTCGTGCCCGACCCGTTGAAGTGCTGGTGCCAGGTGTTGAGCGGGATCGCGAACAGCGAGCCCGGCCCCCACTCGAAGGTGACCTTCGCCCCGGCGTCGTTCCAGACCGAGGTCGAGCCGCGGCCGGACAGCACGAGGATCATCTCCTCGAACAGCTGGCGCTGGGGCGCGAGCTTGCCCCCGGCCGGGATCTCGGCCACGTAGCAGTCGTTGGAGGTGCGCGAGGCCTCGTGGTTGATGAAGACGCCGCGGCCGCCGCGCCGCTCCCAGGGCTTCAGCTCGACCGTGTTGAGGTCGGGGACGTAGTGCGCCGCGATGATGTCGAGGCCCTCGGCCTCGACCCAGCGCACGTAGGGGGAGTCCTTCTCCCGGGCGAACTTCTTCGCCATGGTCTCGGAGACACGAGCGTCGCTGGCCATCAGCCCTCCAGAAACTAGGTTGGTGAAATGGTAATACCAATACCTATGGAGCGGGAAGGGGCCCGCCCGGTCCGCTCGCGACCGCGCGGCGCTAGCGCCCGTCGCGGTGCGCCCGGGCGGGCGCCTGCAGCGCCTCGGCCAGGGACTCCAGGGCGGGCACGACCGCCAGCAGCACCCGCGCGGTCTCCTCCGGCATCCCCGCCAGGCACTGCGCCATGACCTCGGTCCGCTGGACCTTGACCCGCTCGTGCAGGAGCGTGCCCTCCTCCGTCACCTCCACCCGGGTCGCCCGCCCGTCGGCCAGGTTCGGCAGGCGGCGGATCAGGCCGCCCTCGTCCAGCGCCTTGACCACCCGCGACAGCATCGTCGGGTTGATCCCCTCCAGCTCGGTCAGCTCGGTCAGCCCGATCGGCCCGCGGTTGCGCACCAGCGCCAGCACCGAGTACTGGGTCGGCGTCAGGCCCTCGCCGGTGGACGTCTCGTTGAGCTGGCGGGCGAGCCGGGGGATGACGCCGCGCAGCCGGGCCACGAGTTCGCTGTCCATCGTGCCTCTCTCCGCAATCGACTTGAATGCTTGCTGGCAAGCAACTAATATCATGACATGTGGCGGCAACGAGCGACATGACCATAGCGGGCGCCGGCGACTCCCTGGGGGCGGCGGTGCCCGGCCCGCGGCGGCCCGACCGGCGCCGGCTCATCTTCGCCATCGTCTCCATCGGCTTGTTCATGGCCTCCATTGACCAGACCATTGTGGCGACCGCGCTGCCCGACATCGAGCGCGAAATGCACGCCACGGTCAACTGGAGCGGCTGGACGATCTCGATCTACGCGCTCGGCCAGGTCATCGCCATGCCGATGGCCGGCAAGATCAGCGACATGTACGGCCGCAAGAAGGTCTTCCTGGTGTCGGCCGCCGTGTTCACGCTGGCCTCGCTGTGCTGCGGGTTCGCCGGCAGCATGCCGCTGCTGCTGCTCGCCCGGTTCATCCAGGCGCTCGGCGGCGGCGCGTTCATGCCGTCGGCCACCGGGATCGTCTCGGACCACTTCGGCGCCCAGCGGGACCGGGCGGTGGGCATGTTTACCTCGATCCTGCCCGTCGGCGGCATCGTCGGGCCGGTGATCGGCGGCCTGTTCGTCAGCTACTGGACCTGGCGCGGCATCTTCCTCGTCAACGTGCCGATCGGGATCGTGCTCATCGCGGCGACGGCGAAGTTCATCCCCGCCTCCGCCCTGCGGCCCGCCAGCCGCGTCGACATCCGCGGGGTCGTGCTGCTGGCCGCCGTGATCGCGACCGCCATGTTCGGCATCTCCTACCTCGGCAGCGGGGACGTGCCGCTGTACAGCCCGGTCTTCCTCGGCTGCGAGGCCACCGCCCTGGTGCTCGGCTGGCTGTTCGTGCGCCACTCCCGGCGCGACGCGGCCCCGTTCGTGCCCTACCGCCTGCTGCGGGGCCGCGGCTTCGGGGTCATGAACCTGATCAACTACGTGTACGGCGCGGCCGCGCTCGGGTTCGCCGCCCTCGTCCCGCTCTACGCCCAAGAGCGGTACGGCATCTCCTCGCTCGGCGCGGGCACCCTGCTGACCGCCCGCGCGGTCGGCATGGTCGCCATCGCGGGCATCGCCTCGCTGATGCTGCGCCGCACCGGCTACCGCTGGCCGATGGTGGGCGGCTTCCTCGTCCTGGTCGCGGGCCTGGTCATCATGTCGCTCGCGGCGCCGATGTCGCCCTATGCGTGGCTCGCTATCGGGGCCGGCGTCAGCGGCCTCGGCATGGGCCTGTCGGTCCCGGCCGCCAACAACGCCAGCCTCCAGCTCGCCCCCGACCAGGTCGCCGCCATCGCCGGCCTGCGCGGCATGTTCCGCCAGGCCGGCGCGATCACCGCGGTGTCGGTCACCACCTCGATCATCGCCCGCAGCGCCGACCCGGGCGTCGTCCAGGCCCACGTCCTGCTGGCGTTCGGCGCCCTCCTGCTCCTGATGCTGCCGCTGGTCCGGCTGGTTCCCGACCACCGCGGCAACTGGTAGCCGCCGATGCCGGCCGCCGGCGGCCCGTTGCCGGGCGGCCGGGGCCGGCCCGGCGCCCCCGGCCGCCCGGTCGCGCCTTTCGCCCTCCCGATAACAGCAAGAGGCGGCCCCGGCCGCGCCCCAGCGATCCTCCGCTGGCCGCTGCCGTCGCCCGCGATGGGCCGCCGAGTAGACTCAGGGGCTGGTGACGGCCCTGGGCGCGGCCGGCGAGCGCGCCGGCCGGCGCGGCCGCCGCCGGGGCGGGCTCCGGCCCGGGAGATCGGGATCAGGGCTCACGCCGGGGCCGGGCGCGGCTGGCGGCCAGGTGAGGAACGCGGCCATGGACATTGGCAACATCGCTGAGCTGAACACGTTCCTGGTGCTCGACGCCATCCGGTCCCGCGGGCACGTGACCCGTCGCCAGCTCGGCCGCGACCTCGGGCTGTCGGCCGCCTCCGTCAGCCGGATCGTGCAGCGGCTGCTGGCGGCCGGGCTGATCGCCGAGGAGCCGGGCACCGGCGCGGTCCGCGGGCGCATCCCGGCCGTCTTGCGGTTCATCGGCCCGCCGGGCGGGGTCATCGCGGTTGACCTCGGCGGCACCCGCTGCCATGGCGCCCTCGCGGACATGGCGGGCGAGGTGGTCGCCGAGGACTTCCGCCCGGCCGGCGCGGGCGCCCCGGGCGAGCACGGCCGCGCGGCCCGGGGGAGCGCGGCGGTGAGCGCGCTGCTCGGCTGCATCGCCGCCTTGCGGGCGCGGGCGGCGGAACTGGCGATGCCCGTGCGGGCGGCGGTGGTCGGCATCCCGGCCCTCATCGACCCGGCGACCGGCCTGGCCACGGCCGGCCCGAACGTCCACTGGCAGGGCCTGGACCTGCTGGGCCTGCTGCGGGCCGAGCTCACCTGGCCGTTCGAGGTCGACAACGACGTTAACCTGGGCGCCCTCGGCCAGGCCTGGCGGGGCGCCGGCCGGGGCGCCCACTCGTTCCTGCTCATCTCCCTGGGCACCGGCATCGGGGGCGCCCTGGTCATCGACGGCCACCTGATCCGCGGCCGCCACAACGCCGCCGGCGAGATCGCCTACTTCCCCGTCGCCACCCGCCCGGCCGCCCCGGGCGCGGCCGGCGCCCGGGGCGGCCCGGCCGGCCTGGAGGACGTCGCCTCCGGGATGGCGCTGCGCGCCCGGGCCGTCGAGCTCATCGCGGCCGGCTGCCCGAGCGGGCTCGGCCCCGGCGCCAGCGTCGTGGAGGTCTTCGCCGCCGCCCGGGACGGCGACGAGGCCGGGGCGCGCGTGGTCGCCGAGCTCACCGGGCACGTCGCGGCGGCCATCGCCGGCGCCACTGCCCTCGTCGACCCCGAGCTCATCATCCTCGACGGCAGCATCGGCCGGGCACTGGAGCCGTGGCTCGCGCAGCTGCGGACGGCCGTCGCCCGCGCCGTGTTCCGCGCGCCCGAGGTGGTGATCTCGACCCTGGGCGCGAACGCCACCGTCCTCGGGGCCACCGCCCGCGCGCTCGCGATCGCGGCCGAGCGCGACCAGCCGGGCGCGCGCCACCCGGCCCGGCGCCCGGCCGCGCCCGCCCCCGCGAGCCGGCCCACCGCCCGCCGGCCCGGCCCCGCAGCCTGATAACAGCAAAATGCGGGCCGCGGCCACGGGGCGGGAGCCGGGATATGGGCCTTGCCGGGGGTTGGCGGCCCGGTTAGTGTGCAAGGCACGCCCATTCTTTTCAGCTTGAAAAGAATTACCCAGGGCGCGGCGCGGCGCAGCAGGAGGCTTCGATGACGGCCAGGCTACGGACGATCGGCGTCATCGCGGGCACGGCGCTGGCCTGCGCCCTCGGCGCCGCCCCGGCCGGGGCGGTCGCCCGCGCGGGCACGGGGGCGGCCGCGGGCACGGCCGCCCCCGCCGTCTCCGCCTCGCTCGCCACGGCCTCGCTCGCCTTGGCCCCGGCCCCGGCTGGCGCCCCGGCCGGGACCGGGACGCAGGTGCTGGGCGGCCAGGGCTGGCAGGTGCAGAGCACGGCGGCGACCACCCAGTGGACCAGCGGCGCGGGCGCCACCGCCCCCGGCCCGCGGGTCTCGGCGCCGGGGTTCGATACCGCGGGCTGGCTGCCGGTCGCCAATGACGACGGCGGCGCGGCCGGCACCGAGGCCGAGGCCCTGCTGCAAAGCGGCGCGTGCCCCGACGACAAGGCCCTGGAGCCGGTCAGCCAGGGGGACGCGGGCCCGTCCAGCGTGTTCTACTCCGACAACCTGGCCAAGTGCTTCGGCCCGCCGATGACCAGCGCCGGCGCGGACACCGACCCGCTGTTCGACGTCCCGTGGTGGTTCCGCACCCAGTTCACGGCCCGCCTGGCGCCCGGCCAGGAT
Organism: Trebonia sp.; assembly: GCA_036276115.1. Lineage (GTDB taxonomy): Bacteria > Actinomycetota > Actinomycetes > Streptosporangiales > Streptosporangiaceae > Trebonia. Next base: position 6,935 of record DATBEM010000177.1, on the reverse strand, counting down.
GCCCGCCTCGTGGTCAACGGCGTCGTCGGGCAGGCCGACGTCTGGGTGAACGGCACCGAGGTCGCGACCGAGGCGACCGTCGAGGGCGACTACGCCAGCTACACGTTCGACGTGACCCGCCTGCTGCGGCCGGGCGCCAACGTCCTCGCCTTCGAGCTCTACCCGAACAACCCGGCGACGATGCTCACCCTCGACAACGTCGACTGGACCCCGGTCCCGCCCGACAACAACACCGGCATCCAGTTCCCGGTCCAGCTGCACATCGCCGACGCGCTCGCCATATCCAACGCCTACGTCACCCAGGACGACGCCCCCGGCCTGGCCTCGGCCGCGCTGACCGTGCACGCGGACGTGGCCAACGACACCGCTGCCCGTCAGTCCGGCGTCGTCACCGCGACGATCGCGCCCCCCGGCGGCGGCCGCCCGGTCCGGGTCACCCGGCCGGTCACCCTCGCCCCGGGCGCGAGCACGACGGTGACGCTCGCCCCGGCCGGCTACCGCCAGCTGGTCATCAAGGACCCGCGGCTGTGGTGGCCCTACCAGATGGGCGGCCAGCCGCTGTACGAGCTGCGGGCAAGCGTCACCGCCGCCGGCGGTCCGCCCGATGAGGCGGCCCCGGTGGACTTCGGCATCCGGCAGGTCACCACCTACCTGACCAAGGGCTCGGCCCAGACGCCGGACGGGGTCCGGGTCTTCGAGATCAACGGGGTCCCGTTCAGCTACCGGGCCGGCGGCTGGTCGGAGAACCTGTTCCTGCACTACTCGGCGGCCGACCTCGCCAGTCAGCTGTCGGTCATCAAGTCGATGGGCATCAACGGGATCCGGACCGAGGGCAAGGAGATGCCGGCCGACTTCTACGCGCAGATGGACCGGGCCGGGATCCTCATCGACGCCGGCTTCCAGTGCTGCGACGCGTGGGAGCCGTCCTCCGGCGGCCGGGGCGTCACGTCCCAGGGCTACCACGTCATGTACGAGTCGTCGCTCGCGATCGGGATGCGGCTGCGTGACCACCCGAGCATCCTGGTCTACAGCTGGAGCGACAACCAGCCGGTGGACGAGCAGGAGGCCGCGTCGCTGGCCGGCTTCAGCCAGGCCGGGTTCACCGAGCCGGTCATCTCCTCAGCCGAGTACAACACCAGCGGGATCCTCGGCCCGGCGGGGGAGAAGGAAGGCCCCTACGACTGGGTCCCGCCGGGCTACTGGTACGACACCACTCACGCCCCCGACAACGCGACCGACGCCGACTCGACGCTGACCAACGTCGGCGGCTCGTGGGGCTTCGACAGCGAGGAGGGCTCGGGCGACACGGTCCCGACGACCGACTCCCTCCAGCGGTTCCTGTCCCCGGCTGACCAGGCGACGCTGTGGCAGGACCCGGACGCGCACCATACCCGCCGCTCACGCTGACCGCCGGCGTCCCGCTCGGGGCCGGCTTCGGCACCCAGGACTCGACCGACGGGCTGCACGCCACCAACGGGGTCACGGTTTCCGGCGGCGCGCCCGGCTGGGCGACGGCCTCCGGGGCGACCGCGACCCCGATCGCCGGGGTGCCCGGCCTGACCGCCGACAACGCGGTCGACGGCGCCCTCCAGCAGGGCGGGACCGGCCGCTACGAGGTCACCGTCATCAACGACGGCGGCGCCCCCACCAACGGGTCGCCCGCGTCCCCGGTCACCGCGACGATCAGCGCCCGGCCGGCCGGGGTCACCATCACCGGCCTGTACGGCAGCGGCTGGACCTGCAACCTCGCCCCGGTCACGGCGCCACGGGCCGAGCCGGCCAGCACCTGCTACCGCTCCGACCCGCTGGCGGGCGAGAACGGCGAGGAACCGCCGATCACGGTCATCGCCGCCGCCGCCGCGAACGCGGCCGCCACCGGCAGCGAGACCGTCACCGTCAGCGGCGGCGGCGACGCGGCCGCCCCGGCCACGGCCAGCGCCGCCACGACGATCCTCCCGGCCGCGCCCGCGGTCCCGGCCAGCCCGTCGCCCGACCCGGCCGTCCTGGCGGTGACCAGCAGCCACGCGGGCGGCTGGCGCCAGGGCGACGCCGCCGACGCCTACACCCTGCGGCTGTCCAGCGCACGGGCGGCCGGCCCGGTGGCCGGCGCCGTGGTCGTCGCCGACACGCTGCCGCCCGGCCTGACCCCGGTCGCGATGTCCGGCGCGGGCTGGACCTGCTCGCTGGCGCCGGCCACCCTGCCGTCGACGGCGACCCGGCGGCCGCCGCCGGACACGTTCGTGCCGCAGCCGTCGTGCCAGCGCCCGGATCCGCTCGCGCCCGGGGCGGCCTACCCGCCGATCACGCTGCGGGTCGCCGTCGCCGACAACGCCCAGCCCGCGGTGGCCAACGCGGTCACCGCCAGCGGCGGCGGCGCCCCCGAGGCAGCCAGCGGGAGCGACCCGACCGCCATCGGGCAGCTCCCGCTGCTGGCCGTGGCCGGCTACCCGTCCGCCAGCGGCACGCCCTACGCGCCGTTCACCCGCGGCCACGGGACCGATACGATCGCGCTCACGGTCGCCAACGACGGCTACGCCGCCACCAGCGGGCCGGTCACGGTCACGGCGGCCCTGCCGGCCGGCCTGACCCCGGTCGCGGTCAGCGGCACCAGCGGCTGGACCTGCCAGGTCGCCACCGCCACCTGCACCACCAGGCCGGGCGTGCGCCTCGCGGCCGGGCAGCGCGACCAGCTCACCGTCCGGGTCACGGTCGCGGCCGGCGCCCCGCCCAGCGCCCAGGTGCTCCTGACCACGGCCGGCGGGGGACAGGTGCCCGCCGCCGCGATCGATGAGAACAACGACTACAGCACGGTCGCCAACGGCGGGGAGTACACGGTGCCCGCCTACATCGCGCTCGCGCGGTAGGCCGCCCGGGCCGCGCCAGCGCCCGGCGAACGTGGTGAGCGACAGGGTGCTGCCATCCGGGTCCCGGAACCAGGCGACCCGGTCGCCGCCCGGCGTCGTCCAGATGCCGAGGCCGTCTTGCTCCATGCCGTCGTAGCGGTGAACTCCACGCCCCGGGCAGCCAGGGCGCGCACCGTCGCCGCGATGTCGGGCACGTCCCACCCGGCGATCGTGAACGGGGCGGCCTCGTGCCCGGGCACGGCGGTGACCCGCAGCATCGTGCCCCCGGCGTCCAGGACGACCGCGAACGGCGTGTCGGCGGCGACCCGCAGCCCGAGGGTGCTCTCATAGAAGGCACGAGCGATGCCCAGGTCCCGGGCGGGGATGAAGCCAATGAACGGGGCGGAAGTCACCATGGACGCGACCCTGGCGCCCGGGTCCCGGGTGACAACGATGGCGCGCGGGGCGGCCCGCGCCGCCCGATGCAGAGGTTGCTTACCAGCTCAGCCCAGGGGTTCTTCAGGTTGGCGGGATCAACTGAAATCGGGCGGTCAGGAAGGAGCCTTGACAGGAATGGTCCGCGGGATGCCGGGAAGGACTCATGACCAACGACCGGTCCAGCCGGACGGTCGCCTCCAGGCTTGCCGATGACCAGTAAGGGAGCGAGATGAAGCTGCGTTTTCGAGCCCGGCAGGACCCGCCGGCCGATGTACCCGTCGCCGGCGAATCGCTCCTGCCGCCCGAGCCCGCTGACGCGGCCGGGATCCTGGCCGCGGCGGCTCCCGCGGTGCCGGTCCCGGCCGACCTCCAGCTGCCGGCGCCCGCGCGGCTCGCGCTGACCGCCGGCTGGAACCTGGCCGAGTCCCTCGCCCTGCCCGTCGTCGGGTACCTCATCGGCGAGCGGTTCGGCGGCCAGGGGATCGGCATGGCGGCCGCGACCGCCATGGTCTGGCTGACCGCGGTGGCCCGCAAGGTCTTCACCGGCACCGTTCCCGGGCTGCTGGTGATCTCCGGCCTGGTGCTGACGCTGCAGGCCGTCCTCGTCCTGGCCACCGGCAGCGTGCTGCTGTTCCTGCTCCAGTTCCCGGTGGCCAACCTGGCGCTGTGCATCCTGTTCGCCCGCACCGCCCCCACCAGCCGACCGCTGATCGCCCAGCTCGCGGCCGAGGTCGTGGCGCTGCGCCAGCCCGGCACCGCCCACCCGGGCCTGCAGCGCTTCTTCCGCGGGGTGACCTGGCTGTGGGCCGGCATCTTCGCCGCCTCCACGGTGGGCCTCGCGATCCTGCTCGTGTTCGAGCCCACCGCGGTCTTCCTCTTGCTCACCACCGTCGTGACCGTCGCCGGCACGGCGGCTGGCATCCTGCTGTCGGTCGTGTGGTTCATGCGGATGCTGCGCCGCAGCGGCCTGCGGGTCCGCTTCGGGCACGCCTGACCGGTTTCCTTTCCCCGGCGCCCCTCCCGTCCGCGCTGGTGCCCCTGTCTCCGCCAGTCCGGGTCTTCCGGGCTGCCGCCCCGCGCCATATCGTCTGAGTGCGGTCGCGCCTCACCGGGCGCGGCCCTGGGGCGTGCGTCAAAGGCTGGGCGCGCGCCTGGCTGGCACGATGGCGCCCTGCTGATAACAGCAAGAGGCGCACGCGCGGGAGGATACCCATGACGCTGCCGACCCCCGACGAGCTCAAGCAGCAGGCCGCCGCCGCCCTGGCGCGCTGCGGGGCCGCGATCCCGGCCTCCGGCGCCGGTCCCGCCGGGCCGGTGCCGGTCATCTCGCCCGTCAACGGCCGGCCCATCGGCGCCGTCGCCCTGGCCAGCGCGGCCGACGTGGACGCGGCCGTCGCCCGGGCCCGGGCGGCGTTCGCCGCGTGGCGGGAGACCCCCGCCCCGGTGCGCGGCGCCCTCGTCAAGCGCCTCGGCGAGCTGCTCGGCGAGCACAAGGACGACCTGGCCGCGCTCGTCAGCCTGGAGGTCGGCAAGATCACCTCCGAGGCCCGGGGCGAGGTCCAGGAGATGATCGACGTCTGCGACTTCGCCGTCGGGCTGTCGCGCCAGCTCTACGGGCGGACGATGCCGTCCGAGCGCCCGGGCCACCGGCTGGCCGAGGCCTGGCACCCGCTCGGGGTGGCCGCCGTCATCACCGCGTTCAACTTCCCCGTCGCCGTCTGGTCCTGGAACGCGGCGATCGCCCTGGTCTGCGGCGACCCGGTCATCTGGAAGCCCTCGGAGCGGGCGCCGCTGACCGCCCTGGCCTGCGCCGCCCTGCTCGACCGGGCGCGGGCCGACCTTGGCGCGCCCGCGCACCTCAGCCAGGTCATCCTCGGCGGCGCCGACGTGGGCATGGCCCTGGTCGACCACCCAGGGGTCGCCCTCGTCAGCGCGACCGGGTCAACCCGCATGGGCCGCGCGGTCGGGCCGCGGGTCGCCGCCCGCTTCGGCCGCAGCCTGCTGGAGCTCGGCGGCAACAACGCCGCCGTCGTCACCCCGTCAGCCGACCTCGACCTGGCCGTGCGCGGCATCGTCTTCGCCGCCGCCGGGACCGCCGGGCAGCGCTGCACCACCTTGCGCCGCGTCATCGCCCACGCCGACGTGCTCGGGGAGCTGGCCGCCCGGCTGGCGAGCGCCTACGCCCGGCTGCCGGTCGGCAACCCGCTGGCCGCCGGCACTCTCGTCGGGCCGCTGATCAGCGAGCGCGCCTACCAGGCGATGGGCGACGCCCTCGACGCCGCCCGCGCCCAGGGCGGCACCGTCCTGGCCGGCGGCGGGCGGCGGCTGGCCGACGAGGCCCCGGACGCGTTCTACGCCGAGCCGGCCATCGTCGCGATGCCGGGCCAGGCCGGCATCGTCGGCGAGGAGACGTTCGCGCCGATCCTCTACCTGCTGCCGTATGAGTCCCTGGAGGAGGCGATCGCCCTCAACAACGGCGTCGGCCAGGGCCTGTCGTCGTCCATCTTCACCCGCGACCAGGCCGAGGCCGAGATCTTCACCTCAGCGGCCGGGTCGGACTGCGGCATCGTCAACGTCAACATCGGGACGTCGGGCGCCGAGATCGGCGGCGCCTTCGGCGGGGAGAAGGAAACCGGCGGCGGCCGCGAGTCCGGCTCAGACTCCTGGCGGGCCTACATGCGCCGGGTGACCACCACCGTCAACTACTCCGGCGAGCTCCCCCTCGCCCAGGGCGTCGAGTTCAGCGTCTGATCCGGGAGCAGTGCTCCGGTCGGCGCCGCTGGCCCGGGGGCCGGCCGGCCCGGCACCAGGATCGGCTGCTGGGCGTCCCGGCCCGACAACTTCAGGGCCACGATGCCCGCCGCCACCACCACGATGAGGACGATGCTGGTGGGGCCGTGGCCGGCCCCGAGGCCGCTAGCGTCCTTGGCCATGCCGAAGTAGTCCGCGAACGACGCCCCGGCCGGGCGGGTGAGGACGTAGGCGACCCAGAACGTAGCGACCGGGCTGGCGCCGAGCCGCCACGCGGCTAGCGGCACCAGGAGCGCCCCGAGGAACATGAATGCCGACGCCAGGTAGCCGAGGTGGAACGTCGTCGCGGTGAGGTCACCGACCGCCGTGCCCATCGCGAACGTGAAGATCACCGTCAGCCAGTAGAACGCCTCCCGCCGCCGGGTCGTGATCGTGTGCACGTCGAGCGTGCCCTCGGTCCGGTACCAGGCGGTGAACGTCACCGCGAGCAGCACCGCGTACAGGACGAACGAGCCGATGTAGGGGACGCCCAGCACGACGTGCAGCACGTCGGCGCACATCGTGCCGAACACGGCCACCATCGACACCGCGATCCAGTACCGCCAGGTGCTGTAGTCCCGGGACCGGAACTGGAAGAAGATCGCGACGGCGAACACGATGAAGCCCAGCAGGACGCCGAGGTACTTGTTCCAGTCATTGACCAGGTAGTCGGAAACCGCCTCGCCCATCGCGGTCGTCGCCAGCTTGACGATCCAGAACCAGGCCGTGACCTCGGGCACCTTGGCGGTCGCGGGACGGTAGCGGGTATCAGCCATGGATCCCAGAATGGCACACGGGCGGGACTGCCCTTTCCCGGGAGGGACGCAGCGGCCGTCGCGATCCGGCAACGACTTCCTGCGGGAA
>DATBEM010000176.1:0-27059 GCA_036276115.1 Trebonia sp. | reverse complement strand
CGCGGGGCCTACGGCGCCTGTATTGCCCGCGCGAGCCCCGTCATCCACGGCATCCTCAGGTTCACCGTCCCGTTGTCGCGCCCGGAATCCCCTGGTTCCCAGGAACGCCGCGGTCCGCGCTGGGCGCGGGCCTCGCCGTGGCACCCCGCCGCTCGCTGGGGCGACAGCATCGGCCGGGGACTTCGTGCCCGCCGACGGAGCCGGGCCAACCGCAGACGCCGGGCCAACCGCAGGAGCCGGGCCAACCGCAGGAGCCGCGCCCTCCGCAGGAGCCGGGCCCGCCGCAGGAGCCGCGCCAACCGCAGACGCTGCGCCACCCGCAGACGCCGGGCCTGCCGCAGACGCTCCGCCAACCGCAGACGCTGGGCCAACCAGAGACACTGTGCCCGCAGAAAGAGCCGTGCCGACCGCAGACACCGGGCCAACCGCAGACACCGGGCCAACCAGAGAAGCCGGGCCAACCGCAGACGCAGAGCCTGCCGCGGGAGCCGGGCCAACCGCAGACGCAGAGCCTGCCGCAGACGCAGAGCCAACCGCAGACGCTGCGCCCGCCGCAGGAGCCGTGCCAACCAGAGACGCTGCGCCACCCGCAGACGCCGTGCCGACCGCAGGAGCCGTGCCAACCAGAGACGCTGCGCCACCCGCAGACGCCGTGCCGACCGCAGGAGCCGTGCCGACCGCAGGTGCCGCGTCAACCGCAGACGCCGGGCCAACCAGAGACGCTGTGCCCGCAGAAGGAGCCGGGCCAACCGCAGACACCCGGCCTGCCGCAGGAGCTGTGCCGACCGCAGACGCCCGGCCTGCCGCAGGAGCCGGGCCTGCCGCAGGAGCCGGGCCGACCGCAGACGCCGCGCCCGCCGGGGAAGCCGTGCCCGGGTCGGCGCCCGGGCCCTGGCCAGCGGCTGGCCCGGCGGGCCGGATGCGGGCCGCTAGCTCGTCCGGGGGCCAGTCCCGGGCCAGGCGGGCGTCCCAGCCCGCCGCCCGGTAGGCGGCCGCGCAGTCGGCCGCCTCGACGCTCGCGCCAGAGCCGGGGGAGCCCGCGAGGATGGCGACGCGGGCGAGCGGCCACGCGAGCTCGGCCAGCCAGGCCGCGTCCCCGAGCTCGTAGCCGACCTGGTCCTCGCCGGGCAGCGGGACGCCGAGGAATTCCAGGGCGTGGCCAAGGACCGCGACCTCGCGGTCGGTGACCTCGACCTGGCCGCCCCAGGCGGCGTCGAGCTGCCCGCCGGCGATGAGCGCGGGCTGGTCCGGCGGCCGGTCGGCGGCCGCGAGGCTGCCCGGGTCGAAGCCGGCCAGCCCGGTGAACGCGAGCTGCCGCCCGTCGCTGCCGTCGCCTTGCAGGAACTGCAGCAGGTTCCCCCAGTAGAGCCAGGCCGCCCAGCGCCGGCGGTGGGCGGCCTCGCTCGCCCTGATCGCCACCGGCCGGTCATCGATGACGGCCAGCGCGGTCCAGTCCCCCAGCGGGCGGTCCGGGCCGGCTGACCGCTGGTCGGTGATGACGATGACCGGGCAGCCGCGCGGGTCCAGCAGGCGCGCCAGCGTCCGCGAGAGGCCGCCGCCAGGAGGCAGCGGGTCGCCCAGGAGGGCGGCCATGACCACGGGGGCGAACGTTTGCGCGGTCAGCCCGACCCGCCAGCCGCCCGGCCGCACGAGCAAGCCGGCCAGCGCGGCCGTGGCCGCGCGCCGCCACCGGGCCGGGGCAGGGTCGGTCAGGAACGCCTTCAGCGCCGGCAGCGCCCCGGCCCAGATCAGGCCGTCGAGCTCGGCCGGGTCGCCGCCCAGGATGCGGAAGCCGCGCCGTGCTGCCGCCTGCGCCTCGTCCTCATACGGGGGCGCCGCCGCGGCCGCTCCCCCCGCGGCGGCAATGTCTTCAGTGCCTTCGGCGGCAGTGCCCTCGGCGGCAGTGCCCTCGGCGGCAGTCTCCTCGGCGGCAGTGCCCTCGGCGGCAGTCTCCTCAGCGGCAGTCTCCTCAGCGGCAGTGTCCTCGGCCGTGATGTCCTCGGCCGTGATGTCCTCGCCGGTTAGCTGGAACACGACGACCCCGGCCGCCCGCAGCCGTGCCCGGTCGGCGGCGTCGGCCGCTAGCCGGGCGGCGGCCGGGGCGGCGTGCCCGGCGTAGTCGTCAGCGAGGACCAGGACCTCCAGCGGCGCGGCGTCCAGCCGCCGCAGGCCGACGCCCCCGTCTGCCTCCTGGACCTGCCAGTGCGTGACCGCCCCGTCGGGCCGCCGCAGCCGCAGCTCGCTGTCGGCGCCGCCCCACTGCGCGAAGACCGCCAGCAGGCGGCTCGCCAGCGAGGCCTCCGGCCCGGCGGTGCCGTCGCCCGGGCGAGGGGCCGTGCCACTTGGGCCAGACGCCATGCCACTTGGGCCAGAGGCCATGTCGAGCAGGCCGAGCTCGGCCAGGAAGCCGACCGCGTCGCGGTGGCTGATCTGCCGGACCTGGCCCGCGAGGATGTCGATTTCGGCCCGCAGTTCCTGCCGCTGGCCGTCGTCGGCGGCGGGCGACTCGTCCAGGTCGCTGGCGACGGCCTCCATCCGGGTGAGCTGCTCCAGCAGGCCGAGCACGCGCCGGTTCCACTCCGCCTCGGCCGCCACGGCCACCTCGCCGATGTCGACCTCAGTCACGCCCGGGACGGGCATGGCCACCGCGGCGGCGGTGAGCCGCCGCATCCAGCCGGCGTCGCCGAACAGCTCCGCGGCCCGGCCCGGCAGCGGCGGCAGTCCCGGCACGGCCCCGTGCGCGGCCTGCGCGGCGAGCCAGGCCAGGTACTCCCGGGCGCGCTGCTCGGTCATCGCGTTCCCCCTGCGAACATGCTCCTACTCAACCAGACCGGCGGCGGCGATGCCCGCGCCCGGGCCCGCGGGGCGGGTGGCGCCCATGTCCGGGCATGGCGGTTTTCAGAGGAATGAGGCGTTCTGGCCGTCACGCGGCCATTGCCGCGACACCCCAGGAGCCCGCGTCGTTCACCCGGGCGGCCGACAATCGCCAGCATGCTGACGCGCCGTAAGTGCATGCAGCTCATGGACGGTGCCACCATCCAGTTCCGCCCCCGGCCAGGCCGCTCACGGCCAGCTCGCTCAGGGCACTGGCGGCGGGCGGCGGCAGTGCCCTGAGCAGCGGCGCCAGGGTTCTTAGCCGGCTGCCGGCCGGCGCGGGCGCCGGCCGCGGCACTCGATAGGCTCAGGACCACTGACGAAGTGCCCGCGGCCCGCGCGCTCGCGCGGCGCGAGCGCACCCTGGCATAGGAGACCTTCATGGAACTCGGCCTGCACATCGCGGACTTCACCTGGAACGGCGGCGACGCGGAGCTCGGCCCGCGGCTGGCCCGGCACGCCCGGGCCGCCGAGGACGCAGGCATCGCCCGGATTACCGTTATGGACCATTTCTGGCAGATCAGAGGGGTAGGGCCGGAGGAGCACGCGATGCTCGAGGCCTATACCGCGCTCGGCTTCCTGGCCGCTCACACCAGCACCGTGCGGCTGCATGCGCTCGTCACCGGCGTCACCTACCGCGCCCCGGCGCTGCTGGCCAAGGCGGTCACGACCCTGGACGTGCTGTCCGGCGGCCGGGCCGGGCTCGGCATCGGCGCGGCGTGGAACGCCGACGAGTCGGCCGGCCTCGGCTTTGAGTTCCCGCCCACCGCCGAGCGGTTCGAGCGGCTGGAGGAAGCGATCCAGGTCTGCCAGCAGATGTGGTCCGACAGCGACGGCCCCTACGAGGGCAAGCACTACCGCCTCGGGCGCACGCTCAACTCCCCGCAGTCCCTGCAGCGCCCCCGCCCTTACCTCATGATCGGCGGCGGCGGGGAGAAGAAGACCCTCCGCCTGGTCGCCCAGTACGCCGACGCCTGCAACCTGTTCGGCGGCCCGGAGGTGGCCCACAAGCTCGAGGTCCTCAAGGGGCACTGCGACGCGGTCGGCCGGGACTACGACGAGATCGAGAAGACCGGCATGATCACCGTCGACCCGTCCAGCACCCGGGACGACGTCTTGCGGCAGTGCGAGCGGCTGCGCGACGCCGGCCTCACGGCCGTCTACGTGTTCGCGCGGGACATGACCGAGCCGCCGGAGATCATCGACCTCCTGGCGCCGGCCGTGACCGCGCTGCGCTAGCGGCCGCCCCGGCCCGCCCGCCGAAGGCGCGCGCCCGGCTCCGGCCGGGTGCGCGCCTTCGCACTTGCCCGCCAGATACGCATACTTTGTGTAACATACAGTTGACACGCCGCAGTGATCCGCATCCGAAAGCCAACCGCCAGGAGACCGCGATCGCCCGCCGCCTTCCCGCCATGCTGTTTGACGACGCCATGCCGTTTGGCGACGCGTCGCCGCCGTCCACGGCGCTGCCGCGCCCCACGAGCACCCAGCAGGTCGCCGACTACATCCGGGGGCAGATCTTCGCGGGCCGGCTGCGCGGCGGGGACCGCGTCCCGCAAGACGAGATCGCGGCCGAGCTCGGCGTGAGCCGGGTCCCCGTCCGGGAGGCGGTCATCGCCCTGGACCGCGAGGGCTGGGTCATGATCGCCCCGCACCGGGGCGCGTTCGCGGCCGGGCTGGACGAGGAGTCCGCCCGCGACCATTACGAGCTGCTCGGCCGCGCCTACGGCTACGGGGCTCGCCGGGCCGCCAGCCGCGCGACCCCCGACGAGGTCGCCACGCTGGCCAGGGTCAACGCGGCCGTCCAGGCGGCCACCGACGCCGGCGAGCTCGGCCGGCTCAGCGCCGAGTTCCTGCGCCGCCTGGTGGCGCTCGCGCGCTCGCGCCGGGTCAGCGCGACGATCCGGCTGATGGCCGTCCCCCTCGTGCCGGGCGACTTCGGCGCCGGCGACCCGGAGGCGGCCGGAGCCCGCAAGCGCCACCTGCGCGCCCTGATGACGGCGCTCGCGGCCCGGGACGGCGAGGCGGCCGAGCGCGAGCTGATCGCCATGCTCGCCCGGGAGGCCGACCTCGTGGCCGGCTTCCTGGCCGGACGCGACCGCGGCGGGCTTCCCGAAAGCGGCTAATCCGGCCGCAGAAGGCGAATTCAGCATCCTTTATGCTTAATACTTCTAATAAGGATCCGAAGCGCCCGCGCAGCTAATTTATTTACGCTGGACCGCATTCCCTTTACCAGCACCCCGTGCTACCGTGAGATCACGGTAAGCGAAAGCGCGACATCGGGGGGATCGTGGACAAGCAGTATGAGCTTTACTGCCTCGCCCATGACTTGTTCTACGACTCGCCGGACCGTAACGGGCGGGCCCAGCATTTCAAGATCATTGACCAGCCGCTGCCAGATGGATGGAAGCAGGCGCCAAACGGCGACTGGATGCAATTCTGGCCGTCCGGCGCCGCAATTCCCGCGCAGGGCTGGAAGATCCACGTATCGGCCTGCCAGGATAATGCCGCGCAAACGCTGGCCGCGGTCCGGGAGTACTGCCTGCCCCGCGCGATCCCGTTCAAGCTGGTCAGCTCGCCGTTCGGCATCCTCGCGCGCAACATGAAGTACGCCCCGCGCGAGGCCAGCGGCAAGGCGGCCACCGTGTACCCGGCCGACGAGGGTGCCTGCGAGCGGATCCTGCGGGAGCTCGACACGCGCCTCGGCGGGGCCGCCGGGCCCTACATACTCAGCGACTTGCGCTACGGGCAGGGCCCGCTGCACGTCCGCTACGGGGGGTTCACCCCCCGGTCGTGCCGCAATGCCAGCGGCGACCCGGTGCCCGCCATCGAGGACCCGTCCGGGCGGCTTGTACCCGATTCAAGGTCCCCGGTCTTCACTGTGCCCGAATGGGTGACGCTGCCGGAATTCCTTACCCCGCACCTAGCGGCACGTAACGCCGTGAGCCTTTCCGGGTTGCCCTATAAGGTAACCGGCGCCCTGCACTTCTCTAACGGGGGCGGCGTGTACGCCGCGACCGATAAGCGCGATGGCGCGCAAATCATCCTCAAGGAGGCGCGGCCGCATGCCGGGCTGGCCGCGGACGGATCCGATGCCGTTGCGCGCCTGGGCCGTGAACACGAGATGATGCGCCGCCTATCCGGCCTTGGAATTGCGCCTGAGGTTATCGATTACTTCGAGGCCGGCGGGCATCACTTCCTCGTCGAGGAGCGCATTACGGGCCAGGAACTCAATTCCATCATCGTGGGGAAATACCCGCTGGAGGCCCCGGACCCCGACCCGGGGACGCTCGCCGGGTACACCGCGTGGGCGATGCGGACCTGCGCGAGCGTCGAGCGGGCGGTCGCCCGCATGCACGAGCGGGGCGTCGTCTTCAACGACCTGCACATGATGAACATCATGATCCGCCCGGACGAGACGGTCGCCCTGATCGACTTCGAGGTCGCCACCGACGCGGGCGACCTCGGCCGCCGCGCCCTCGGCAACCCCGGCTTCGCCGCCCCGCGCGACCGGTCTGGCCCCGCCGTCGACGCCTACAGCCTGGCCTGCCTCCGGATGGCGCTGTTCATGCCCCTGACCACCTTGTTCCCCCTCGACCCGGGCAAGGCCGGCCACCTGGCGGCCGAGATCGCGGCGGCCTTCCCGGTCCCGGCCGCCTTCCTGGACGAGGCGGTCGCCCGCATAGCCAGCGGAGCCCCGGCCCCCGTGCCGGCCCAGCGGCGCGCGCCCGAGGACGAGCCATCCGGGCCGGCGATCGCCGGATCCCGGCGGCGCGCGCCCGGAACCGCCGGGCCGGAACAAGGCGCCCGGGACGTGGCCGGCGAAGGGGCGCTCGCTGCCCTGGTGGCCGCGATCCGGGCCAGCGCCACTCCCGCCCGGCCGGACCGGCTGTTCCCGGGGGACGTGGCGCAGTTCCGGACGGCCGGGGGCGGGATCGCGCTCGGCTACGGGGCCGCCGGGGTGCTGTTCGCCCTGGCCGAGGGGGCAGGCGTCCGCGAGCCGCAGTACGAGGAGTGGCTGCTGGCGCGGGCGCAGGACCCGCCGCCGGGCATGAAGCCCGGCCTCTACGACGGGCTGGCCGGCGTCGCCTGGACGCTGGCCCGGCTCGGGCATCGTGACGCCGCCCTGGCCCTGGCCGGACGGTGCGCGGACACGCCCTGGGGCGAGCTCGGGCATGACCTGTCGGGCGGCCTGGCTGGCCTCGCGCTCGCGCTGCTCGACCTGGCGGACCTGACCGGTGAGGCCGCGCTCGCGGACGCCGGGCAGCGAGTGGCGCAAGCGGTCGCGGGCGCAAGCGGGGGCAGCACCGCCAGCCGAGCCACCATCGGCAACAGCGGCGTCACCGCGGGTGGCCCGGCTGGGCTGATGCACGGCGCGGCCGGGCAGGGGCTGCTGTTCGTCCGGATGCACGAGCGCACCAGGGATCCTGCTTACCTGGACGCGGCCGAGGCGCTGCTCACCGCTGCCCTCGGGCAGTGCACGGCCAGCCGCGACGGCGGCCTCCAGGTGGCCGAGGGCGGGCGGACGCTGCCTTACCTCAAGGGCGGCAGCGCCGGCCTCGGCCTCGTCATCGACCAGTTCCTCGCCCGCCGGGAGCACGCGGGCCTGCGAACGGCGGCCGGCGAGATCACCCGCGCGGCGAGCGGGACGTACTACGCGCAGCCCGGATTGTTCAACGGGCGGGCCGGGCTGCTGTACTACCTCGCCGGCCGCCCCGCTTCCGCCCCCGCCGGCGAGGCGGGCACCGGGCACCGGGCCACCCCGGCGGCCGTGCCCGCCGGCCGGGCGGAGGTCGCCGCGCACGTGCGGCGCCTCGGGTGGCACGCGGTCGCCTACGGCGGGGGCATGGCCTTCCCGGGGGACATGCTGTACCGGCTGTCGATGGACCTTGGCACCGGGACCGCCGGCGTCCTGCTCGCCCTGGCCCGTGCCCGCCGCCCCGAGGGCGGCCTGCTGCCGGGCCTCACCGCCCGGCCACTGCCAGCGGTACCGCCAAGCCCGGCGACGCCACCAGGACCACCCAGGCCACCCAGCCCACCCAGGTCACCCAGCCCACCGAGGCCGGCCGGGCGACCAGGGCAACCTGGGCAACCGGAACCGCTAGCGCCGCCGGGACCATGAGCAGCGCTGGCGAGGCCAAGCGCTACCGAGACCATCAGAGCCGCCCGCGCGGCGGCGACACCTGCCCCCCTCTAAGGCCTCCATCCGGAGGGAAGTCCGATCAGGTCGAACAGGTAAGGAGGTACCGGCATGGCTCTACTCGACATGCAGGCCCTGGAGTCCACCCGCGGCGGCGAGCACGGTGGCGGCGGGGGCGGCGGGGGCGGCGGCGGCAGCTTCCTCAGCTTGCTGCTGTGCATCACGTCGCTGATGCAGGACCCCAGCTAGCACGATGACCCTGGCGGGGAGGGCACGTCCCTGCGCCCTCCCCGCCAGCTCGCTCGCGAGGCCGGTGCCAGCGCCGCCACCGGCCTCGCGAGGCGGAGGGCTCCTTGAAGTGAAGGCTCCCTGAAAGAGGGAAAGGAACGCCGATCAAGCCTTCTCGAAGACCGCGGCCAGGCCCTGGCCCCCGCCAATGCACATGGTCTCCAGCAGGTAGCGGCCGTCGCGGCGGTGCAGCTCGCGCAGGCCGGTGGCCAGGATGCGGGCGCCGGTGGCCCCGATCGGGTGGCCAAGGGAGATGCCCGAGCCGTTGACGTTCAGGCGGCCGAAGTCGGCGTCGGTGAGCTCCCAGGCGCGGGCGACCGCGAGCACCTGGGCGGCGAACGCCTCGTTGAGCTCGATGAGGTCCATGTCGGCCAGGGTCAGCCCGTCGGTCCGGCGCAGCGCCTTCGCCACCGCGGGCACCGGGCCGTAGCCCATGCGGGCGGGCTCGACGCCGGCCACCGCCCAGCTCACCAGCCGGGCCAGCGGCCGCAGGCCGAGCTCGGCGGCCTTCTCGGGGGTGGTGACGAGGCAGGCGGCGGCCGCGTCGTTCTGGCCGCTGGAGTTGCCGGCCGTGACGGTCGACTCCGGGTCCAGCCTGAGCCGGATCGGCCGGAGCCTCGCCAGCGCCTCCACCGACGTGTCGGCCCGCGGGTGCTCGTCGGCCTCGACGATCGTGTCGCCCTTCTTGCCCGGCACCACGACCGGGACGATCTCGTCCTTGAAGCGGCCCTCGGCTTGCGCGGCGACCGCCCGCTGGTGCGACCGGACCGAGTACTCGTCCTGCTCCTGGCGGGAGATCGCGAACTCGCGGCGCAGGTTCTCGGCCGTCTCGAGCATGCCCCCCTCGACCGGGTAGTGCACGCCGCCGGCGGTCTCCCGGGCGCGGTTGAGCCGGTCGTGCAGGGTGGCGTCGGCGCCCCGGGCGCCCCAGCGGATCGCGGTCGAGTAGTACTCGACCTGGCTCATCGACTCCGCGCCGCCGGCGATGACGACGTCGGCGACGCCGGTCTGCACCCGCATCGCGGCATCGAGCACGGCCTGCAGGCCCGATCCGCAGCGCCGGTCGAGCTGGAGGCCGGGCACCTCGATCGGCAGGCCCGCGTCGAGGGCGACGATCCGGCCGATGGCCGGCGACTCGCCGTTCGGGTAGCCCTGGCCGAAGATCACGTCATCGACCACCGCCGGGTCGATCCCGGTGCGCTCGATGAGCTCCCGGACCACGGTGGCGCCGAGGGTGGTCGCCGTCACGTCCTTCAGCGCGCCCCCGTACCGGCCAACAGCGGTTCGGAGCGGCTCGCAGATCACGGCATCGTGCATGTTAGGTACCCCTGTGCTGATGATGGTCGCCAGCCGGCCATGCTCACGGGTCAAAGCGTATGCCGCCCGCCGCCGCCCGCACAACCGTGCGCATACCGCACGAATCCGGTCGCCATTTCTTGCTGTTATCAGCAGCGGACGGTGGACTGCCGTCGGTTCGCTTCACCTGTGCGCCCAATCGACGGCACTTCGGGTGCGGGCTGGCCGCCGGCGCCGGGGTCAGTCGCGGGCGTCGAGGGTGGCCAGGTCGTCGGCGGTGAGGCGGAGCGCGGCCGCCGCCACGTTCTGCTCCAGGTGGGCCGGGTCGCCGGTGCCGGGGATCGCCAGCACGTTCGGGCCCTGGTGCAGCGTCCAGGCCAGCCGGACCTGGGCGGGGGTCGCCCCGTGGCGGCGGGCCACCTCGGCCACCCCCGGGGCGTCGGCCGCCGTGCCGCCGCCGTCGCGGCGGCTCCCGGCGATCGCGAAGAACGGCACGAACGCGATGCCCTGGTCGCGGCAGGCCGCCAGCACCTCGTCATGGTCGCGGGCGTCGAGGCTGTAGCGGTTCTGCACGCAGGCGACCGGCGCGATCGCCTGCGCCTCGGCCAGCTGCGCGGCCGAGACGTTGGAGATCCCCAGGTGCCGGATCAGGCCCTCGTCGCGCAGGTCGGCGAGGGCGCCGAAGTGGTCCCCGATCAGCTCCTGGCCCATCCGCCGCAGGTTCACCACGTCGAGCTGGTCGCGCCCGAGCTGGCGCAGGTTCTCCTCCACCTGCCCCCGCAGCTGGCGCGGGGTCGCGGTGTACCACTCGCCCGCCGGGTCGCGGCCCGGCCCGACCTTGGTCACGATGACCAGGTCATCGGGGTAGGGGGCGAGGGCCGAGTTGATCAGCTCGTTGGCCGAGCGCAGCGGCGTGAAGTAGAACGCGGCGGTGTCGATGTGGTTGACCCCGAGGTCCACCGCCCGCCGCAGCACCGCGACCGACTGGCCCCGGTCACTCGGCGCCGCCTTCCCGAACGGCTCGCTCCCGCTCAGCCGCATCGCCCCGAAGCCAAGCCGGCTGACCGTCAGCTCGCCTAGGTGCCAGGTGCCCGCCGCGTCCGCGCTGATCGCTGGTGAAGTCACCGGGCAAGGCTACCGAACCGCCCGCCCGCGCCGCCCCTTTCGCCCCACCGGGCCGGGCGGCTAGCGTCATCGGGCAGAGGCCCGGGCGCGAGCGCGGGCACGCGCAAGGCAGGCTGCGACTGAAGGCACCCGATGGACAACGCCGACCTCGAAGCCGTCATCGAAACCGTCCGCGACCTGGTCCGGGAGCGAGTCATCCCCCGCGAGGCGGAGATCGACGCGACCGACGAGATGCCCGCCGGGCCGCGGGCGGAGGCGGCCCGGATGGGGTTGTTCGGCTTCGCGATCCCCGAGGAGTACGGCGGCCTCGGGCTGGCGATGGCGCAAGAAGCCCGCCTGGTGATGGAGCCCGGGTACACCACCCCGGCGTTCCGCTCCATGTTCGGCACCAACAACGGCGCCAGATCCAGCGGCTGGTGATCGCCAAGCAGGCGCTGCGGGCGGCGGCCGCGCGATAGCGCCCGGCGCGTTGTTTGCCCGGCCTTGTCCAGGGCACTTGAGGCTGGCCAATCGAGGAGGCGGCCATGGCCAGCTGGGCAGTGCGGCGCAAGGGCCGCGGCGCAAGGCGCGCGGGCCGTCAGGCTGCCCGCAGCGACGTCACCGGTTACCTGGGCCGGGCCGGGCTGGCCGCCCGGGGCGTGCTGTACGCGATCATCGGGTGGATCGCCGTCCAGGTCGCGTTCGGGAGCTCCGGCCAGCAGGCCGACCGGACCGGGGCGCTGCACCTCATCGGGCGCTCCCCGGCCGGGGAGGTCGCGCTCTGGCTGCTGGTGGCCGGCTTCGCCGGGATGGTGGCCTGGCGGCTGTCGGAGGCATTGTTCGGCGCGGCGGGCGAGGATGGCCAGAAGGCGACCACCCGCCTCGCCTCGGCCGGCCGCGCCGTCATCTACGCGGTCATCGCCTGGGGCGTGCTCATCTACGCCCTCGGCGTCGGCAGCCCGCAGCCCAGCGACCAGCAGTCGGTTGACCTGACGGCCACCGTCATGCGCCACCCCGGCGGCCGGGTGGCCGTCATCCTGGCGGGCCTGGTGCTCGTGGGCTGCGGCGTCGCCTTCGCCTACGCCGCGGTGCGCAAGCGCTTCCTGCGGCGGCTGCGGCTGGGCGACATGGGCACCCGGACCAGGCAGGTCGTGGAGCGGCTGGGCCAGGTCGGCGGGATCGCCCGCGGGGCGGTCTTCGCGACGGCGGGGGCCTTCCTCGTCGTGGCCGCCGTCGAGGCCCAGCCGCAGCGGGCCAAGGGGATCGACTCGGCGCTGCGCGCGCTGGCCGCGACCCCGCTCGGGCCGTGGCTGCTGCTGGCGGTCGCGATCGGGCTGATCATCTTCGGCGCGTACTCGTGCTGCGAGGCGCGCTGGCGCAAGGTCTAGCCGCGGGCCGCGCTGGCGGCCGGGACCGGGCCCGTGAAAAATGGTCAGGCGGTCGTGAACTGCTCCAGCAGGCGGCGGCCGATGATCATCTTCTGGATCTCGGCCGTGCCCTCGCCGATCAGCAGCATGGGGGCGTCGCGGTACAGGCGCTCGATCTCGAACTCGCTGGAGTAGCCGTAGCCGCCGTGGATGCGCAGCGCGTCCTCGACCACCTGGTGGCAGTACTCGGCGGCCAGGTACTTGGCCATGCCGGCCTCCAGGTCGCCCCGCGCCCCGGAGTCCTTGACCCGGGCGGCCCGGACCATCATCTGGTGGGCGGCGACGACCTTGGTCCCCATCTCCGCGATCTTGAACTCGATCGCCTGGTGGCGGGCGATCGGCTGGCCGAACGCCGACCGCTGCCGCGCGTAGCTGACCGCCAGCTCGAACGCGCGCTGCGCGACCCCGCAGCCGCGGGCGGCCACGTTGACCCGGCCCACCTCGATGCCGTCCATCATCTGGTAGAAGCCCTGGCCGGGGCGCTCGCCGAGGACGCGGGCGGCGGGCACCCGGCAGTCGTCCAGCACCAGGTCGGTCGTGTCGACCCCGTGGTAGCCCATCTTGGCGAGCTTGCCCGGGACGGCCAGGCCGGGCCGGGTCTCGCCCAGGCCCGGCTCCTTGTCGATGAGGAAGGCGGTGAGGTTCTGGTGCGGGCGGTCAGCGCCCTCGTCCGTGCGGGCCAGCAGCAGGAGCAGGCTCGCGCTGGAGCCGTTCGTCAGCCACATCTTGCGCCCGGTGAGCACGTACTCGTCGCCGTCGCGGACGCCCCGGGTCTTGATCGCGGCCACGTCGGAGCCCAGCTCGGGCTCGGACATGGAGAAGGCCGCCCGGATCTCCCCGGCCGCCATGGCGGGCAGGTAGGCCGCCTTCTGCTCGGCCGTGCCGTGCCGGGCCAGCAGGTAGGAGACGATGAAGTGGGTGTTGATGATGCCCGAGATGCTCATCCAGCCCCGGGAGATCTCCTCCGCCACCAGCGCGTAGGTGAGCAGGGACTCGCCCAGGCCGCCGTACTCCGGGGCGATGGTGAGGCCGAACACCCCCAGGTCCCGCAGCCCGGCCACGATCTCGTGGGGGTAGGCGTCGGCCCGGTCGAGCCCGGCCGCGACGGGCAGGATCTTCTCCTCGGTGAACTCGCGCACCGCGGCGAGGATGTCGCGCTGCACCCCGGTCAGGCCATCGGTGTCGGTCAGGCGGTCCATGGCCTCGCGTCCTCTCAGCAGCCGGGCGTCCGTCCTCGTCACCCTAGCCTGGCCCGGCCCGCGGCTGGCCGGCCCCGCCAGCTGTGACGATGCGCACACGGTGAACCGGGTGAAATGGATATTAGATGGGGAGGGCGCCCTGATCGCGCGCATGACCGGTGCCAGAGGAGCGAAGTGAGCGAAGTACCAGCCGGGATCACCGTGAGCGGGACCCTCCAGCGGCAGGCGTGGCTCGACCGGGTCCTGCCGCCGGTGGAGCTGGTCCGTCCGGGCCTATGGTCCATCCCGACGCCGTACCCGAACAGCCCGCTGCGCTACGTGCTGGCCTACGCGATCGAGTACGCCGGCGGGATCGCGCTGGTGGACACCGGCTGGCCGGCCGAGGCGGCCTGGGACGGCCTGCTGGCCGGGCTGGCCGAGGCCGGCTGGGGGCTGGCCGACATCAGGGCGATCCTCGTCACCCACGGCCACGGCGACCACATGGGCCTGGTCAAGCGGCTGCGCGAGCACACCGGGGCCTGGGTGGCGATGCACGAGGCCGACGTCACCCGCCGGGGCCTGTGGGCCAGCCAGGCTGACTTCAACCAGGCGGTGGCCGACTCGCTGCTGGCCCGGGGCGCGCAGCCGGAGGACTTCGGGGCGGTCCGCACCGGGGCGCCCCGGGGGGACTTCTTCGCCGAGCTGGCCATCGAGCCGGACCGGTTCCTGGTCGACGGCGAGCGGCCGCTCGGGCCGGGGACCGGCCTGGTGAACGTGTGGACCCCGGGCCACACCCCCGGCCACGTGTGCTTCTTCGACGACGACCGCAACGTGCTGCTGACCGGGGACCACATCCTGCCGCGGATCACCCCCAACATCAGCCACGCGCCGCGGGAGACGGGCGACATCCTCGGCCGGTACCTGGAGTCACTGCGGGCGGTGGCCGGCATCGCCGCCGAGGAGGTCCTGCCCGCCCACGAGTACCGGTTCATCGGCCTCGCCGGGCGGGTCGAGGGGCTGCTCGCCCACCATGGGGAGCGGCTGGGCGAGGTGCTGGCGGCGGTGGCGGCCGCCCCGGGCTGCACTACCGTCACCGTCGCGGCGGCGCTGCACTGGAGCCGGCCGTGGGAGCAGATGCTGGGGCTGCCGCGCCGGTTCGCGATCGGCGAGGCGTACTCCCACCTGGTTCACCTGGCGGCCACCGGCCGTGTCGTCAACAAGGGGGCCGCCGTTGACGCCTGGCACGTGGCGTAGCCTGGCAGCCACGGACCGCCGCCGGGAAGCCGCTTGCGAAGGAGTGCGCGTGAGGATCCACGTCGACCCCGACAGGTGCCAGGGCCACACGCTGTGCGCGATGCGCGCGCCGGCGCTGTTCGAGCTGGACGACGCCGACGGCCACTCCACCGCCGTGGCGGGCGGCGAGGTCCCGGCCGGGCAGGAGGGCCCCGCCCGGGCGGCGGCGCTCGGCTGCCCGGAGCGGGCGATCGGGGTCTCCTGACGGTGACGGTCGCCCGGCGGGCCGCGCGCGGGATCCTGATCGACGAGGACGGCCAGCTCGTCCTGATCAGGCGGACCAAGCCCGGCCTGCCGGTGTACTGGACGACCCCGGGCGGCGGGATCGAGGACGAGGACGCCGGCGCCGAGGCGGCGATGCACCGGGAGATCTTCGAGGAGCTGGGAGCGACCGCGACCGGCGCGTTCCCGGTGTTCCTGGTCAGCGACTCGTCGCGGGCCGGCCTGAAGATCCACTACTTCTTCCTCGCCCGGCTGGCCAGCCTCGACGTGAGCCTGCGCAACGGCCCCGAGTTCACCGCCTCCGGCAAGGGCCGCTATGACCCCGACCGGGTCAGCCTGCGCGGCGACGGGGCCGCCCTGGCCGCGATCGACCTGCGGCCCCCGGAGCTGAAGGCCTTCATCCTCGCCAACCGCGAGGCCCTGCTGGCCGACGCGGGCGTCGCCATCCCGGACGAGGCGCCGCCGTCGCCCGTCCCCCCGGCCGGGCGGCCCGGCGCGCTCGCGGCGGAGGCCGCGTTGCCGTCCCGTAGCCGTCCGGACAGCCGGCGCGACCGCCCGGCTAGGCTGGCGTAGCGAGGAATGCTCGCCCGGGGCCGAGCTCCCGGGCGACCGGAACCGGGGGCTGCCTGATGGAACCTGCACCGACGGAGGCCGCGTCACCGACGCGGCCCCCGATGTCGCGCGAGTCGGTGGAGGCGCGCACCCGCCGGCTCGCCGACGCCCGGCGGAGGGCAACCGCGCTGCTCGGCGCGGTCACGGTGCTGTTCATCGTGGTGACCGCGATCGGCGCCCACGGGACCCTGCTCGGCTTCGTCCAGGCCGGCGCGGAGGCGGCCATGGTCGGCGGGGTCGCCGACTGGTTCGCGGTGACGGCGCTGTTCCGCCACCCGCTCGGGATCCCCATCCCGCACACGGCGGTGATCGTCCGGCGCAAGGACCAGTTCGCCGCCACGCTCGGCCAGTTCGTGCAGGAGAACTTCCTCAACGGCGAGGTGCTCGCCGAGCGGCTCAAGGCGGCCGGGATCGCCACCCGGCTGGCCGCCTGGCTGGCCGCCCCGGCCAACGCCACCCGGGTCGCCGGGCACGCCTCCGACCTCGTGGTCACCCTGGCCGAGGCGCTGCGGGACGAGGACGCCCAGCGGGTCATCAGCACCGAGCTGAACCGGCTGGTGGACTCGGTTGACGTGGCGCCGCTGGCCGGGCGGGTCGTGCGGATCGTGATCGCCGGCGGCCACCACTCCGAGCTGTTCAACACGATCCTCGCCAGCGCCGACGGCTACCTCGACGAGCATCACGTGGAGCTGAAGCAGCGGTTTGAGTCCGAGGCGCCCCGCTGGGTGCCCGGCCTGGTCTACGGCCGGGTCTTCGACCGGATGTACGCGCACCTGCGCGGCCGCCTGGAGGCGATGTCGGGCGACCCCGACGACGAGACCCGCAAGCAGTTCGAGGCGTGGATCGACGGCCTGCCCGACCGGCTGGAGAACGACCCGGTCCTGCTTGAGCGGGGCGAGCACCTCAAGCACGAGATGCTGGGCAGCGCCCTGCTGCGCGACTGGTCCTCGATGCTGTGGGGGCGGGCCAAGGACGCCCTGCGGGCGCAGGCGGCCGACTCCGACTCCGAGCTGCACCGCCGGATGACGGACGCGATCGAGGCGACCGGCCACCGCCTGAAGTCCGACCCCCGCCTCCAGGCGCGGATCGAGCGGATGGTCGAGCAGGCCGCCCGGGGGCTGGCCGACCAGTTCCACGACGAGCTCGCGGGCCTGGTCACCGGCACCATCCAGCGCTGGGACGGCGAGCAGACGTCGTTCCAGCTTGAGCTCCTGCTCGGGCGCGACCTGCAGTTCATCCGGATCAACGGCACGGTGGTGGGCGCCGCCGTCGGCCTGATCCTGCACGCCATCGCGCTGGCCCTGGCCTGACGCCCGGCGGCTGCCCGGCCGGGCCGGCCAACCCGGTCGCCGCCCCGCCGCCCCGCCGCCCCGGCGGAGTGAACGTGAAATGACATTGGCACGCGAATGAATATCGGCCATTTCGGCTCTTCTACTAGCCGGTAACTTGTGTTAAAACGATGGTGCGCGCGCGAAAACTAGCCCATCACCACCAGGTCTCCCCACTGGAGGGACTGAATGCGCCCATCCCGCATGCTCGCAACCAGCGCCCTGGCGGCCGCGTCCATCCTCACCGCGGCCCTGGCCGGCGCGGCCATCCCCGCGCACGCGTCCACCGTCAGCTACGTCGCCCTCGGCGATTCCTACTCCTCCGGCGAGGGCGCCGGGAACTACTACTCGTCCAGCGGCTCGTGCGACCGCAGCCCCAACGCCTACCCGGTGCTGTGGGCAGGCGCCAACGCGCCCGCCTCGTTCACGTTCGCCGCCTGCGGCGGCGCGACGACCTCCGACGTGATCAGCACCCAGCTATCGTCGGTGACCTCGGCCACCACGCTGGTCAGCATCACGATCGGCGGCAACGACGCGGGCTTCGCGAACATCATGGAGACCTGCGTCCTGGACTCCACGAGCACGTGCGAGGCGGCCGTCGCGTCGGCCGAGCAGTTCGTGCAGACGACCCTGCCCGGCCGGCTGGACACCACCTTGAACGACATCCGCGCCAAGGCGCCCGGCGCCCGCATCGTGGTGCTCGGCTACCCGGACTTCTACGACACGGGCGCGTGGTTCTGCCTCGGCCTCAGCAGCGCCGACCACCAGGCCCTCAACCAGGGCGCCGACACCCTCGACAGCGTGCTCGCGGCCGCCGCCGCCCGCCACGGCGACCCGTTCGCCGACGTGCGCGGCGCGTTCGCCGGCCACGAGCTGTGCGACGGGTCGGGCTGGCTGAACTCGGTCACCCTGCCCATCGACAGCTCCTACCACCCCACCGCGACCGGCCAGAAGAACGGCTACCTGCCGGTCTTCAGCGCCGCGGCCTAGCCGCGGCCCTGGCCCTCAACTCACTCAGGCGCCGGCCGGCAGTGCATCATCGCCTGCCGGTCGGCGCGGCACACGACCTCGTCCTTCTGGTTGACGGTGACGTGCCGGAACGTCACGATGCCGACGCCGGGCCGCGACCTGGACAGCCGGGCGGCGATCACCTCGGTCTCGACGTGCAGCGTGTCCCCGGCGAAGACCGGCGCCGGGAACTCCACGGCCGAGAACCCGAGGTTGGCCACCGTGGTGCCGAGGGTCAGCTCGGGCACCGAGATCCCCACCGTGATCGCGAGGGTGAACATCGAGTTGAACAGCGGCCGCCCGAACGGGGTGCGCGACGCGAAGTCGGCGTCGAGGTGCAGCGGCTGCGGGTTCATCGACATGGTCGAGAACAGCACGTTATCGGCCTCGGTCACCGTCCGGGTGACCATGTGCGCGACCGTGGTCCCCACGGCCAGCTCCTCGAACCACATGCCCATGCGCCGGTCTGTCATGGCTCTAGCCTCCCAGGTGCCCGCGGCCGCTCACGCCCGGCCGTCGTAGTAGCGCGCGTACTGCTCCCGCAGGACGTTCTTCTGGATCTTGCCGGTCGAGGTGCGCGGCAGCTCGGCCACGGCGATGACCGCCTTCGGCACCTTGTACGGGTCCAGGCGGGCGCGCACCGCGGCCAGCAGCGCCGCCCCGTCCAGGGCGGCCCCGTCGCGGGGGACCACGATGGCGGTGATCGCCTCGGTCCAGCGGTCGTGCGGCAGCCCGACGACGACCGCCTCGGCGACATCGGCGCAGGCCGCGTAGAGCGCCTTCTCCACCTCGATGGACGCGACGTTCTCGCCGCCGGTCTTGATCACGTCCTTGCGCCGGTCGGTGAACCACAGCAGCCCGTCGGGGTCGAACCGCCCCATGTCGCCGGAGTGGAACCAGCCGTGCGCGAACGCCTCCCCGGTGGCGCCCTCGTCGTCCAGGTACTCGCTCAGCGCCTGCGGCCCCCGGTACACGATCTCCCCCTCGGCCCCTTGCGGCAGCAACTCACCGTCCTCCCCCATGATGCCCACCTGCACGTTGGCGACCGGGGTGCCGACCGCCCCGGCGTGCGAGAGCTGGTGCTCGGGCCGAAATAGGGTTGTCGTCGGGCTCATCTCGGTCTGCCCGAACAGCAGGTAGAAGTCGCACCCGAACACCTCCAGGCAGCGCCGCAGCTGCGCCTCGGGCATCGTCGCCATCGCGTACAGCGCCCGCCGCAGGCTCGACAGGTCACGTGACCCGATCGACGGGTGGTCGAGCATCGCCCGGTACATCATCGGCAGCCCGAAGACCTGGGTGATCCGCTCGGACTCGATCAGCGCCAGCAGCGTCTCGGCCTCGAACTTGCGCAGGATGTAGAGGCTGGCGCCGACCATCACGGCCGCCGTGCAGTGGCAGTTGAGCTGGGCGGTGTGGAACATCGGCATCATCGCCGCGAACCGGTCGGTCTCGTCGAACCGCGCCTCGACCGCCATCGACAGCGACTCCAGGTAGATCGCGGTGTGGTTCCCGACGACCCCCTTGGGGAACGAGGTCGTCCCGCTCGTGTACAGGTAGCTGACCGGGTCCCGGTCGGCCACGTACGCCGCTGGCTCGGCGTCCTGGCCCGCGCACAGGCCAGCGAAGGCAACCGTGCCTTCCGCTTTATCACGGGCCCGGTCTCCGTCCGGGCCGGGTGCGACGATCACGCTGGCCACGGCCGGGACCTTGGCTATCGCGGCGCTCAGGGCGGGCAGCAACTGCGACTCAACGACGATCGCGCGGGACTTGCTGTGCCCGAGGACGTAGGCGACCTCCTCGGGCCGCCAGCCGAGGTTAACCGGCACGCACACGACCCCCAGCTTGGCGCAGGCGTAGTACGTGACCAGGAACTCCACGCTGTTGCCGGACGCGAGCGCGAGCGCGTCCCCGCGCCGCAGGCCCAGGTCCCCCGCCAGCCCGTTCGCGAACCGGTTGACCAGGGAGTTGAACTCGGCGTAGGTGAGCCGCCGCTCCCCGGGCGTCCCGGCCCCCTCGACCAGCGCCAGGCGGCCCGGGTGGCGGGCGGCGGTCCGCGTCAGGCTGTCCCCGACGTTGACCCGCTGGATCAGGTTGCGGTGCATCTCCGAAGCAGACGGCATCGTCAGCCCCCCTTGCGTGGTGATCTTCCTCCGAGCCTGGCAGCCCGGGGGCACGCGCGGCAAGACCCAGCGAAACCTCGCACCGTGGGCACCAGCAGCCACACGGGTCGGTGAAGGGAAATCTTGCCGCTGAGCAAGGCCGGCCGCTAGTAGGACCGCGGCAGGCCCAGGGAGTGCTGGGCGACGTAGTTCAGGATCATCTCGCTGTTGACGGGGGCGATGCGCAGCAGGCGGGCCATGCCCCACAGCGGGATCAGGCCCTGCTCGGTCGAGACGCCGAGGCCGCCGTGGACCTGGATGGCGGCGTCCACGGCGGCGATGCCGGCCTCGGCCGCCAGGTACTTGGCCATGTTCGACGCCTCGCCGGCGCGCTCGCCGTTGTCGTGCTGCCAGGCCGCCTTCGCGGTCATCATCGCGGCCGCCTCGACGTGGATCTTCGCCGCCGCCAGGGGGTGGGACACGCCCTGGTAGGTGCCGATCGGGGCCGCGAAGATGGTCCGCTCGCTGGCGTAGCGGGCCGCCTTGGCCAGGGCGAACCGGCCGATGCCGACGCACAGCGCCGCCCCGGTGATCCGCTCGGGGTTCAGCCCGTGGAACACCTGGCGGAAGCCGTCCCCCCCGGTCCCCACCAGCCGGCTGGCCGGGACCCGGACGTCATCGAAGAACAGCGTGCACTGCTTGTCCGGCATCGCCACCGCCACCGGCAGCGGCTGCGCGGTCAGGCCGGGGGCGTCGGTGTCCACGATGAACAGCGACATCTGGGCCTTGCCGTCGGCCGACGTGCCGGTCTTGGTGACGACCAGGATCGCGTCGGCCTGCTCGACGCCGGAGATGAAGTACTTCTGGCCCCGGATCACCCACTCGTCGCCGTCGCGGGTGGCGGTCGTCGCCAGCCGGTGGCTGTTGGTCCCGGCGTCCGGCTCGGTGATCGCGAACACGATCTTCCCCTCGCCCGAGGCGAGCCGGGGCAGCCACCGCTGCTTCTGCTCCTGGGTGCCGAACTTGCCGATGACCTCGGCCGCGATCCCGCACGAGACCAGCGTCAGCAGCAGCGGGCAGCCCTGGGCGGCGCTCTCCTCGCAGACGATCGCGAGCTCGACCATGCCCGCGCCGCCGCCGCCGAACTCCTCGGCGATGTTGACGCCGAGGAACCCCTGCTTGCCGAGCGCGGTCCACAGCTCGCGGGCCTCCTCGCGCGCCTCGGCCTTGCGGGCGTAGTACTCGTGACCGAACGACGCGGTGACCTCGGCGACGGCCGCGCGCAGGGCCGCGTGGTCCTCGTTGACGGCGAACTCCATCTCAGCCTCCTGGGCTCTGGTAGGGAGTGATCTCAAGGACGCCCCGGGCGGCATCCTGAAGCAGGGCCCGCAGCCGGGGCTCGGGCAGGGCGGTCGAGTACCACAGCGTCGACTGCAAGGTGCCGATCGCGGCGTGCACGAGGCCGCGGGCGGTCGCGTCGTCGAGGCCGGGGCGCAGCTCGGTCAGCAGCAGCACCCACTCCTCGACGTACAGCCGCTGGTTGCGCCGCAGCCGGCGGCGGTCATCCGGGCGGACCTGGGCCAGCTCGCGGAAGTAGACCTGGGCGACCGCCCGGTCCCCCAGCACGAAGTCGATGTACGCGTCGACTAGCCGGGCCAGCGCCGCGCCGGGCTCCGCCAGCCCGGCCGAGGCGATCGCGCGGCCGTCGGCCAGCAGCTTGTCCACCACCCGGTCCAGCATCGCCACCAGGACGGCGTGCTTGCTGTCGTAGTGGCGGTAGATGGCCGAGGCGGTGATGCCGACCGCGTCCCCGATGTCCTCCATCGACACGGCGGTGAAGCCGTCGCGGGCGATGAGCCCGGCCGCCGCGCTGAGGATCCGCTCCTTGCGGGCCGGGTCGCGAGACCGCCTGGTCGTGACGGGGGCCATGGCTACGCCAGTTCCGCGGGCACGTCGACCGACCGGGACCTCAGGTACTCGCCGAGGCCCTTGGCCTGCGGGTCGGGCCGGGCCGAGGAGGCGACGCCGTCCCCGAGCAGGCCGGCGACGACGAAGTTGACCGCCCGCAGGTTCGGCAGCTCGTAGCGCTGCACCGGCAGCGCGGCCGCCTCCGGCAGCAGCGCGCGGAACCGCGCCGCCGTCAGGTACGAGCGCAGCCAGGCGTACTGCTCGCCGGTCCGCGTCCACAGGCCCACGTTGGCGTTGCCGCCCTTGTCGCCCGAGCGCGCCCCGCAGATGGTGCCGAGGGGGACCCGGACCGTGCCGGGCGCGGCGGCAGCCTCTCCGGCACCGGGACCGGGCGCGGGGCCGGTTTCGGCGGGCCCGGTCCCGGCCGCCTCAGCCCCGGCTTCGGGCGGGCCGCCCGGGGCAGCCTGCTCAGCCGGGACAGCCTGCTCAGCCGGGGCGGTGTGCTCAGCCGGGGCGGTGTGCTCGATGACCTCGGTGGTGCCGTCGGGCCGCGTCAGCCGCTGGGTGACGGCGGACGCCGGGACCAGGGCGGGCCAGTAGACGCCGAACTCCGAGGCGTCGCCGGGCGGGGTCGTGGTGTGGAAGCCCGCGTAGCCGCCGAGGTAGAGGCCCACGGCGGCGCCGGAGAACTGGCGGCCGGCCAGCTCGCGGTCCTTCGCCTTGACGGTGACCTGCAGGTGCGCGGTGGCCTGCTCGCTGGACGGGGCGTCGGGGCGGTCGAACCGCAGCAGCCGCACGTCGACCGCGTCGAACCGGTCCGCGCCGCCGAGGGCGTCGAACAGCTGGTCCTGGGCGGCGGCCGCCTTGGCCTCGATGTCCAGCCCGGTCAGCACGAGCGTCATCGTGTTCCGGTAGCCCCCCGCGTAGTTGATCGCCACCTTGAGGTTCCCGGTCGGGGCGTGGCCGCGGGTGCCGGACAGGCGCACCCGGTCCGGCCCCGCCTGCTCCACCGCGATCGTGTCGAACCGGGCGACGACGTCGGGGTTCTGGTAGGCCGGGCCGGCGATCTCGTACAGCAGCTGCGCGGTGACGGTGCCGGGCGAGACGACGCCGCCGGTCCCCGGGTGCTTGGTGATGACGGCCGACCCGTCGGCGGCGACCTCGGCGACCGGGTAGCCGGGCGGGCCGGGCGCGGTGATCTCGCCGGGGAAGCAGTAGTTGCCGCCGGTGGCCTGCGGGCCGCACTCGATCACGTGGCCCGCCGCCAGGGCGCCCGCGAGCGGGTCGAAGTCCGTCCGGGACCAGCCGTGCCACCAGGCGGCGGGCCCGGTGACCAGGGACGCGTCGGTGACGCGGGGGGCGATGACGATGTCCGCCCCCGCCGCCAGGGCGGCCGTGATGCCCCAGCCGCCGAGGTAGGCGCTCGCGGTCAGCGGCTCCGCCCCCGAGCCGCGCAGCGGGCGCCCGGTGTCGAGGTGGGCGAGGTCATGGCCGGCCGCCATCAGCTCGCCGAGCCGGCCGGACAGGTCGTCGCCGTCGATCCAGGCGACCTTCGGGGCCAGCCCGAGCGTGGCCGCCAGCGCGGTGACGCGCTGCGCGAGGCCGCCCGGGTTCAGGCCGCCCGCGTTGGCGACGACCTTGATCCCGCGGTCGAGCACCGTCCCCAGGACCTCCTCCAGCTGGACGAGGAACGTCTTCGCGTAGCCGGCCGACGGGTCCTTGCGGCGCGACTTCCACAAGATGAGCATGGTCAGCTCGGCCAGGTAGTCGCCGGTGACCACGTCCACCGGGCCGCCCTCGATGACCTCCCGCATCGCCGGCAGCCGGTCGCCGTAGAAGCCGGAGGCGTTGGCGATCCGCACCGGGCGGCGGGGGGCGGTCACGGGCGGCTCCCGTCGCCCGGCTGGGAGCCAGGGGGCGGCGGGTCGGTCGGCCTGCCCGCGAATGCCTGGGCGATGGCGATCCAGGCGGTCGCCCCGTCGCCGGCCACGCGCAGCCCGGTGTCGGCGACGTTCCGCCGCTGGGTCACCACCAGGCAGAAGTCGAGCGCGTCGCCGGTAACCCGGTTCACCGCGTCGGCGGCTCCCCACGTCCATGTTGACCCGTCGGGGGCTGCCAGCTCCACGTAGACCGGCTCGGGCGGGACCGGGAGGCCGCGGGAGGCGAAGGAGAACCGGCGGGCGCGGATGCCGATCTCGGCCACGTGCCGCAGCCGGGCCGTCAGCGGGCGGGCGGTGCCGGTCGCGGCGGTGATGTCCTCCCCGTGCGCCCAGGTCTCCATGATCCGCCCGGTGATCGCGGCGGGCACGCTGAAGTCGGGGCCGAACCAGGGCAGCCGGGCCGCCGGGCCGGCCGCGCGGCAGGCGCTGGCCAGCCGGGTGCAGGAGGTGGTGAACCAGCGCCGGGCATCCGGGCCGGCCAGGTGCCGGAAGCGCTCCGCGATCACGTCCGGAAACCGGTCGCCCAGCGCCAGCAGCTCGTCGCGCCGGGCGGCGAACCCGGCCGGGTCCTGCAACGCGAGCGCGGTCACGTCGTTGAAGAACGCCAGGTGCGTCACCTGGTCCCGGATCGTCCAGCCGGCGGCCGGCGTCGGGGCCAGCCAGCCCGCGTCGCTCAGCCCGGTGAGCAGCGGCGCCAGGCTGGCAGTCTCGGCCGCCAGGTCAGCGGCCAGGGCGGCGACCAGGGCCGCCTTGCCGTCCGGGGCGCCGCCGCCCGGGGCCGCGTTGCCGGCGTCGGGCATCTAGCGTCCCTTCCACTGGGGCGGGCGCTTGTCGCGGAAGGCGGCCGGCCCTTCCTGGGCGTCGTCGCTCCGGTAGACCGGTTCCCAGATGCGGTCGGCCTCGGCGTAGGCCTCCGCGAGCGGGCGGGCGGCGATGAGGCCGACGGTCTGCTTCCCCGCCAGGACCGACAGGGGCGCGTTCGCGGCGATCCGCCGGGCGAGCTTCCCGGCCGCCGCCCGCAGCTCGCCGTCCGGCACGACCCGGTTGACCAGGCCGAGCCGCTCGGCCCGGGCGGCGTCGATGAGGTCGCCGGTGAGCAGGATCTCCATCGCCGCCCGGGGCGGGATGAGCCACGGCAGCGGCGCCGCCCACGGCGCGCCCCGGCCGACCTTCACCTCGGTGATCCCGAACCGGGCGGACGACGCGGCGACGACCAGGTCGCACATCTGCGCGAGCAGGAACCCGCCCGCCAGGGCGACGCCGTTGACGGCGGCGATCGTGGGCTTGGGCACGTCCACGTTGCGGCCGAACACCGGCATGAAGTCCGGCGGCGGCACCGCCAGGGCGGTGTCGGCCATCTCCTTGAGGTCACCGCCGGCGCAGAACGCCTTGTCCCCGGCCCCGGTGAGCACCAGCACCTTCGCCGCGTCGTCGGCGTTGAAGGCGCGGGTCGCCGCCCACAGCCCCGCGCGGACCGCCTGGCCCAGCGCGTTGCGGGCCTCGGGCCGGTCGATGGTGGCCCAGGCGATCCCGTCGGCGACCTCGTAGCGAACCGCGTCGCTCATGAGGTCTCCTCGCTGGCGCTCGCCGGCCGCGTTCGCGCTATCTCCCGGGGGGCGACCCCCCGTACCCCCCGATCCGCGCCCGCTGGCAAAAACCGCCAGCATAGCGGGCACTCCTCGCTCATGAGGTCTCCTCGTCACCGGTGCTGAGGACGACGAGGACGGCCGCCTGGTCGACTGCCTGGCCGGCCGTGACCCGGACCTCGGTTACCGTCCCGTCGTGGGGGGCGCGAATGGAGTGCTCCATCTTCATCGCCTCCAGGAAGACCAGCGGCTGCCCGGTCCTCACGAGGTCGCCCGCCGCCACCGCCACCCGCGCGATCATGCCCGGCATGGGCGCGACCAGCGAGCCGGCCGCGACGGCCGACTCCGGCAGCGGGAACCGGGGCTGCTCGGCCAGGACGCTGGCCCCGAGGGGGGAGTCGGCGTAGCGCGCGTCCCCGTCCCGGCTGACCCGGACCACCCGCCGCAACCCGTTCGCCTCGTAGTCGACCAGGCCCGGGGTGCAGGCCAGCAGCCGCAGGCTGACCGGGGCGCCGTTC
Source organism: Trebonia sp. (assembly GCA_036276115.1). Taxonomy (GTDB): domain Bacteria; phylum Actinomycetota; class Actinomycetes; order Streptosporangiales; family Streptosporangiaceae; genus Trebonia. The sequence goes on along the minus strand of DATBEM010000176.1, from coordinate 1,238 downwards.
ACCGTCGCCTGGACCTGAGTCTCGCCGAAGCCGCTGATGAGCCGGTAGGCGATCTCATGCGACGCGCCGGCGGTCGCGTAGGTGACGTGCTGGGCGGCATTGGCGACGTTGCGCCAGCCGGACGGCACGGCCGCCAGCACCGGGGCCGACTCGCGGCGCAGGGCCTGGTCGGCCAGGGCGACGGCGAGGGCGTGGGCCTCGTCCCGGCGGGGGTCAGCCGCCATCAGCTCCGCGGCCGGGTGCCGGTCCAGGTAGCCGGTGTCGATCTGCCCGGCCAGGAACTCCGGCTCGCGGAAGATGCCCACCAGCAGGTCGCGGTTGGTGACGACGCCGTGCAGCCGGGACTCGGCCAGCGCGCGGGCCAGCAGCCGGGCCGCCTGCTCGCGGGTCGGCGCGTGCGCGATGACCTTGGCCAGCATCGGGTCGTAGTAGACGCTGACGGTGTCGCCGCTGCGGTAGCCGGCGTCCACGCGCAGGCCGGGCCGGTCCGGGATCTCGAACCGGTGCAGCGTCCCGGCGGCCGGCAGGTACCCGGCCGCCACGTCCTCGGCGTACAGCCGGGCCTCGATCGCGTGGCCGGACAAGGCGGCGTCGGTCGCGGCGGGCGGCAGCGGCTTGCCCTCGGCCACCAGGAACTGCAGCGCGACCAGGTCCAGGCCGGTGACCAGCTCGGTGACCGGGTGCTCGACCTGCAGCCGGGTGTTGACCTCAAGGAAGAAGAACTCGCCCGACTGATCCAGGATGAACTCGACCGTGCCCGCCCCGACGTAGCCGATCGCCTTCCCGGCGGCGACGGCGGCGGCCCCGAGCTCGGCCCGCAGCTCAGCGGAGACGGCGGGCGACGGGGCCTCCTCGATGATCTTCTGGTAGCGCCGCTGGATGGAGCACTCGCGCTCGAACAGGTGCACCACCTGCCCGAACGTGTCGGCGAAGATCTGCACCTCGATGTGCCGGGGCTTTTGCACCAGCCGCTCCAGGAACACCGTCCCGTCGCCGAACGCGCTCTTGGCCTCCCGGCGGGCGCCGGTGACGGCCTCGGTCAGCTCGGTGGCGTCGTGGACGGCCCGCATGCCGCGCCCGCCGCCGCCGAAGGCGGCCTTGACCAGCAGCGGGAACCCGACCCGGGCGGCCGCCAGGCCGGCCAGGCCGGCGGGCAGCTCGTCGGAGTCGCCCAGCGTCAGCCCGGGCAGCACCGGTACGCCGGCCGCCGCCATCAGCTCCTTGGCCGAGGTCTTAGA
>DATBEM010000175.1:0-1812 GCA_036276115.1 Trebonia sp. | reverse complement strand
AACCGACGACAACCGGTCGTGGAACTGCGGCGCCGAGGGCCCGACCGACGATCCGGGCGTCCTGGCCCTGCGGGCCCGCCAGTCCCGGGCCATGCTCGCCACCTTGCTGCTGTCGGCCGGCGTCCCCATGCTGCTCGGCGGCGACGAGATGGGCCGCACCCAGCAGGGCAACAACAACGCCTACTGCCAGGACAACGAGATCTCCTGGTTCGACTGGTCGGCCGACCCGGGCCTGCTGGCCTTCACCCGGCGCCTGATCGAGATCCGCAAGGAGCATCCGGTGTTCCGGCGGCGCCGTTTCCTCACCGGCGCGGACGCGTCCGAGCTCGGCTGGTTCACCCCGGCCGGAACGGCCATGACCGACGCCGACTGGGCCGACGGGAGCGCCCTCGCCATCGCCATCTATTTGGACGGCTCCGACGCCCCGGACCGCGCCCGGGACGGCACCCCGATGATCGATGACGACTTCCTCGTCCTGGTCAACGCCTGGTGGGAGCCACTGAAGTTCACGATCCCGGCCTGCCGTACCGCACCGGCCGGCGCGGGCCAGGCCTGGCTGCCCGAGATAGACACCTATGAGCCGGCCGGGCCGCGCGGAGCCGCCCTGCACCCGGGTGACCAGCTCAGCGCCGGCCCCCGCTCCATCAGCGTGCTTCGCGCACCCCGCCCAGAACCAGTCTCGTGATCATGGGTTGGTTGCGCTGTGGCTCAGTCCCAGCCAGTGAAGCTTTTGGCCGCGATGCAGAATTCGTTGCCCTCGGGGTCGTGCATCACTGTCCAGCGATGGCTTCCCCCCGGCAGCTTGTGTTCGCCGGCGACTGTGGCACCAAGCCCCACGAGTTCATCGACGGCTGAGGGGTCGGGGTTCACCAGATCAAGGTGGACACGGTTCTTGGCCCGCTTCGGCTCGGGCACCTTGTTGAAGTACCACGCCGGCTCCTGCCGCTCACCGTCGGCTCCGCCGATGGAAGCAAACAGCTCGTTGCTGCCCCTATCGATCGGGCGGCCGAGCGCAGCCGACCAGAAGGCCGCCATCTTCGGCACGTCGTCGCAGTCGAAGGTGATGTTGCCGACCCTGACCGCCATGACATCCTCCCTGGTGCCTGGCCAGGATCGTCGCATCAGGGGACGGTTGCCCGCAAGCGAGACTTCCCGGGGATCCTGGGCCGGCCAGCGCGCCGGCTTGGTCACGGCCCGACGAATCCTGCGGACGCAAACTATGCGCGGTAAACCCCAGCCGCCGTAACTTCGTCCCGGGGAGGTCTTGCTGGCCGAACTGGTGGGCGAGGCGGGCGCGGGACGTGATACCGAGCTTGGTGTACACCTTCCGCAGGTGGTACTCGACGGTCCTGGGGAGGCGGGCGATCTGGGATTCTTGCGGCGTCAGCGCCGCGGCGCCCGCGCCGCTTCGAGGAGAATCGACACCGCCTCGGTAGCTTGCCCGGACGCCAGCCGGATCGCCCCCCGCGAGCTGGCGCGCCCGGGCCCGGGCCAGCGGATCATCAAGCCCTGGTGCGGGCCCGGTCGAGCAGCACCTGGGCCCGTTCCGGATCTCCCGCGACGAGTGTGGCGTGCGCCGCAGCGAGTTCTCGCTTCGCATAACGCCGCTCGTCGGGGGTGAGCTGGGCGGAGCGCTCGAGGAAAGCCGCCACGCTCGCCCAGCCGCCGCGACCGCGGGCCCGCTCCGCGGAGCGCTCCAGCTCCGAGGCGACGTCTTCGTCCGCCCCGATGACCGACAGCGAGAGGTGCCATGCCCGGCGATCGGCGTCCCGGGCCGGGTCGGTGACGTCCGCCAGCGCCCGGTGTGCTCTC
>DATBEM010000174.1:0-35167 GCA_036276115.1 Trebonia sp. | reverse complement strand
GTGGAGCTGCTGGACGGCGGGACCACGCTGTTCGCGGGCGCGGCCAAGGCCGGCATCGACCTGGGCGCGCTGCGCGAGCTGCACCTGCTGACGGCCAAGCCCTTCCTGTACGTCTTCAACATGGACGTCGGCGACCTGGCGGACGAGGAGCTAACGGGCAAGCTGGCCGCCCTGGTCGCGCCGGCCGAGGCGATCTTCCTCGACGCCAAGACCGAGGCCGACCTGGCCGAGCTGCCCGACGACGAGGCGGCCGAGCTGCTGGCGGACGCCGGCCTGGGGGAGCCGGGCCTGGCCAAGCTCGCGGCGGCCGGCTTTCGGGCACTGGGCCTGACGACGTACCTGACGGCCGGGCCGAAGGAGGTCCGCGCCTGGGAGATCCCGGTCGGGGCGACCGCCCCCGACGCGGCCGGCGTCATCCACACCGACTTCAAGCGCGGCTTCATCAAGGCCGAGGTCGTCAACTACGACGACCTCATCGCGGCCGGCACCATCCCCGCCGTCCGCGCGGCCGGCAAGGCCCGCATGGAGGGCAAGGACTACGTCATGCAGGACGGTGACGTAGTGGAGTTCCGGTTCAACGTCTAGCGTCAAGGCGCGGCCCGGGACTGCCGAGACGGTATCAAGTTTGATACCATGCTGTCATGGCCATGACCCTGCGGCTTGCCGATGACGAGTCCGAGGCCCTCCGGTTGCGCTCGGAACTTGAGCAGCGCTCCATGCAGGAGGTGGCCCGGCAGGCCATCCGGGAGTACATCGAGAACCACAGCCGGTCCGAGTTGCTGGGCCAGGTGCTCGACGAGGAGCTGCCCAGGTATGCCGAAGCCCTGAGGCGGCTGGGGGAGTGATCTACCTCTCGCTCGCGGAGTTGCTTTACGTCGCTGAGCGGGCGCTTGGCCCGGGCTACGCGGTGCGCGACTACGGCTTGCTCGAAGCGGCGGTGGCGCGACCGCAAGCCACCGTGTTCGGGAAGGACGCCTACCCGGACCTCGACGGCAAGGCAGCGGCGCTGCTCCACTCAGTCGCCCGCAACCATGCCCTGATCGACGGCAACAAGCGGCTCGCGCTGACAGCGGTCATTGCCTTCTACGGGCTCAACGGCCGCCGCCTCACCCTGGCCAATGACGCGGCCTACGACCTTGTGATGGCGGTCGCCGCGGGGGAAATCGACTCCGTCGATGAGATAGCGGCGGTCCTCCGGCAGGGCACTCGCCCAGCTCGTTAAGTCCTGCTGGGCGGGAGCTAGCTCGCGAGGGTTGCCGGCAACGCAACCGGGTTGACCTCAGGTTCACTGTGTCACCACGGTGACGGGGGATGACTGCTGGGGTGAATGCGGGGCAACCCGCCGTTAACCACCTGCGATTCTCCGGCACGCGGCTCCTTCGGCCCCTATGATTCCGGCAAAGGTATCTGAGGGGTGGAGCGCAGGTCTTGTGTTCATGCGACCACGGAACGTGCCAGAGTTGTGAAGACTAACGACGCGGGCCTGACCGATGCCGTGCCGGGGGAAGAGGCCACCAGGACGGGCGCGATGCCCGCGCTGGCGCCGAAGCTCGCGGCTGGGATCGCCTCGGGGGCCGCGCTCATCGCCGGGCTGACCCTGGTCTCGCGGGTCCTGGGGCTGGGCCGGACGCTGGTGTTCTCCCAGACGGTCGGCTCGGACTGCCTCGGCACGGTGTACGTGACCGCCTACCAGGTTCCCAACCTGCTGTCCGAGCTCGTGCTGGCCGGCGCGCTGACCAACGCGATGGTCCCGGTGCTGGCCCGCTCGGCCCAGCGGGCGGGCATCGACCCCGCCGCCCGCGAGCGCGTCGGGCAGATCTCCTCCGCGATGCTGACGTGGACGGTCGTGATCCTGGTGCCGATCGTGGTCGTGGTCGCCGCCGCGGCCGGGCCGATCGCGCACGTCCTGAACCCGTCCAACGCCAGCAGCCACTGCGTGCGGTCCCAGATGGTGAGCGCGACGAGCGGCATGCTGGAGGTGTTCGCCCCGCAGGTGGCCCTGTACGGCCTGTCGGTCGTCGTCTTCGGCATGCTCCAGGCCTACCGCCGGTTCACCGGCCCGGCCCTCGCGCCGATCGTCGCCAGCCTGGTGCTCATCACCTCCTACGCGGTGTTCGTGCCGCTGGACAACGGGGCCGTTCTCGGGCACGCGCCCGCATCCGCCGTCGCCGTCTTGTCGGTCGGCACCACCCTCAGCGTCGCGGCCCTCGTCGTCGTCGGCCTCGTGCCGCTGCGGCGGCTGGGCCTGCGACTGCGCCCCACGCTGCGGTTCCCGGCTGGGCTCGCGGGCCGGGTGGGCGGCCTGGCCCTGGTCGGCGTGCTGGAGTTCGTCGCCAACGACATCGCCGCCGTGGTCGTGATCGTCTTGGCCAACGGGCACGGCGAGACCGGGGCGCTGGTCGTCTTCAACTACGCGGCCCTGGTCTTCAACGCGGTCACGGCGGTCCTCACCCTGTCCATCACCACCAGCGCGTTCCCCGTCATGTCGGCCCGCGACGGCGAGGAGTTCGACCGGACGTGCGCCGGGTCCACCCGGGCGGTGCTGCTGCTGGCGTGGCTCGGGACGGCGGTGATCTTCGCCGTCGCCCTGCCCGCTGCCCGCGTCCTCGTCCACCCTGACCAGCAGCGGCAGCTCATCGAGGGGTTCGTCGCGTTCGCGCCCGGCATCGCCGGCACCGCCGTGATCACGAACCTGTCCCGGGTGATGTTCGCGCTCAGCCGGCTGCGGGTAGCGTGCGTGGCCCTGACCGGGAACTGGGTGCTGGTCATCGGCCTCGACGCCATCTTGACGCAGTTCGTGCCGCCCCGCCTGGAGGTCGCGGCCCTCGCGCTCGGCAACACCCTCGGCCAGACGGCGGTGGCCGTCCCGCTGATCCTCATCACCCGGCGGATGCAGGGCAAGGCGGCCGTCTCCGGAGCGGGCTACGCCGCGCTGGCCGGCTTCCTCGCCTGCGTCATGGGCTGCGTGGCCGGCGTCGGCGTGACCAGCGTACTGGCGCCCGCGAGCTCGCACGGGGCGTCGGGCAAGGCACTGGACGCGCTCGTGGCGGTGGTGGCGGCGATCTGCGCCGTGATCGCCTTCGGCGTCGTGGCCTTCCTGCTGGACCGGGGCGACCTGCGGTCGCTCGCCCGCCAGGCCTGGGCCCGGTCGGCCCGGATTGGCGCCAGCGGCCGCCACGTGATCAGGTAGCGATCTCCCCGGGGACCAGTCAAAGCGCCCAAGCGATCACCTGGCCTGCAAATGTAGCGTCAAGTAACTCCTGTTATTAGAGTGATAATCGGTGCGTAACTGGTCGGGAGTGTCTGTTGATGTGATCCGGTTGAGGTTGCGGCAGGCACCTGGCGGGCGCAAGGAGTCCGGGACCTCCAGTGATTACTGACAGTATTCGCTGAGCGGGTCGATGGTGGGCGGCTTGCGGGCCTACTACCGGCCATGATGAGAGATTTCTGGCTTTCTGCGTGAACCGCCGGCCCGGTAGTTGCGTATCTGTATGTGACGAGTTACTTTCGGCAAGCGGGGCTCGCGACATGGCGGGTCCAGCGCATGGTACGCATGAGACTGGAGAGAACTCCGGTATGGACAAGGCGCGGTTTGTTCGGTTCCAATGGCGCACAGGCGGTCGCTTTATGCCGCACAATGGAGCACGAGACCGGCAGGGATCGCGTCGGAACCTGGCCGCCCTGGCTACCCCCGAGGGTGGGCCGCGGCAGGCGCGGGTGGAGGAGTGATGGTGCGCAGGACCGGCGTTGCTGACGCCGATAGCGGTACGGAGTCATCCGCGTACGCTGATGACTCGCCGGGATGGCCTGGCACCGGGCGCCCGGCTCCAGTGGCAAAGGCGCCGTGGAGTGGCAGCGGCGGCCGGTGGACGGTCTGGCCACTGCGTATCGTCTTGTGGGCGGCCCTGCTCATCGTGATCTACCGCGGCGCGACCGCGATCGCGTTCGACGAGACGCCTTCCCCGGCCGCCACCACGAGCACGGGCGCTCCGGCCGCGAGCACTCCGGCGTCGCAGTTCCCGGCGACCCTCGCCGAGGGGTTCATCATGCAGTTCGGCCCCATCTACTTCAACTTCAACCCCGCGACGGCCGGCCTGCGCGAGAACCAGCTGGCGAGCTTCCTCACCCCGGCTGCCCTCGCCACCCAGGCGCCGCAGTTCGGCTACACCGGAACGGCGGCGAAGACGGCACTGGAGTCGGAGTCGGTCGTCGGCGTGGACGCCCGGGACCAGCACGCCGCTGTGGTGACGCTGCTCGTCCTGCTCAACAACCGGCTGACGGAGTTCGGCGTCCCGGTCTACGCGGCCAACGGCAACGTCGTCGTAACCGGCCTGCCCGCCCTGCTCCCCGCGCCCAAGCAGGCCACGCCGCCGGCGGTCCAGCGTCCCGCGCCGGACTTGGGCGCCACCGCGCAGCTGGAGCAGCAGTTGCCGGGCTTCTTCACGGCGTACGCCAGCGCCAGCCAGACGGCGCTCAACCGCTACCTCGTGACGCCCGGGTCCCTCGCCGTCCTGGGCGGCCAGGTCACGAACCCCACCATCCCCGCCGGCGGCCTTTACGTGCCATCCGGAGGGGATGCCCGCGACATCACCGTCACCGTGGACTGGCAGTTGCCGGGGCAGCAAGGAGGGTTCGCGACAACGTACGACATGTCGGTCATCGATCAGCAGGGCGGCAAGTGGAATGTGAAGAACATCCAGGCATCCACCCAGCCCTTGGGGACTGCCCAGTGATCCGGCCGTCAGCATCCGCCCCACCCAACTGATGGTGCCCCCGGAAGGGAATTGATAATGTCTCTCCAATACCTCGCCGCGAACGTGCCGCAGGCGGCGATTAGCACGCAAGGCCTTGTGGACTACCTGCAAAGCCTCTTTGGCCCGCTGTTCCTTGGAATTATCGGGATCGTGGCCCTTTTCTTCCTCTTCACCAGGGAGATCACGAAGTTCGTGCAGTTCATCATCCTCGCCGTGGCGATCGCCGTGGTCTTCTACACCCCCAGCATCGTGCAGGCTCTGGCCACGGGGATCGCGAACGCGCTCGGGGTCCACTAGCCATTTCTCGCTGAGGAGCTTAGTTAAAGTGGACCTGCCCACTTATACGAATATCTGGCGAATCGAAAAGCGGCTGTACAAGCTGTACGATTTCCGTCTGCCGGCGCCGCTGCCGATTAACTGGATTGCCGTATTTACTGGGATAACGGTCCCTTATATCCTGCTCCTGCTAGCGCTCGGGCTGCCGTTCAACCACACCCTGGTGTGGCTGTACGTGCTCCCGCCGGGAGTCTTGACCTGGCTGACCACCAGGCCCGTGATCGAGGGGAAGCGCCTCCCCGAGTTGCTTGAGTCCCAGATCCGCTATCTTGCGGAGCCTCGCGTGTGGTGCCGGATGACGCCGCTCGCGGAGAAGGACCGGATCATCGTCACCGCGCGGGTATGGCACAGCCACCGGGTGGCCGGCGAGCGCGCTGCCAGTCGCGCCCCCAGCATGACCACGCTGCTGGAGCGGGGAGCGATGGCCCGGCGCAAGGCAGGCGTGCCAGTCCGGCCCGCCCGGGTTCCCGCTCACGCCGCGCCGGCCCCGCTCATCCTGGCAGGCGACGTCCAGGCTCCGGCCATGACCGGCGCCGCTCTTGCTATCGCCGGGCCGGATACCGTCAGGGCAGCCGCCGCCGGCACCGACCAGCGCGGCGGGCGGCGCCGGCTGGCCAAGAGCGGGCGGATTACCGGCAGCTGGACCGCGACTGGCGCCCACCGCGGCAACGGCGCGGCGAACGGCACCGCCAAGGGCAACAGCACCGCCGCCGGCAATGGCTCGGCCAGGCCACTGGTTCGGCCGGGCAGTGCCAGCGCTATCTCCGGGCCCGTCGCCGCGGGCGATGCAGTCCCGGACGGGATTGTCAGCCCGGGCGTTGTCGCGGCCGGTGCTATTGCCGGCAGCGCCCTGCCGGGCAGTTCAGGGCCGGGTAGCACGTGGCCGGGCAGTGCATGGCCGGGCGACGCGCGGCCGGGCGACGCGCGGCCGGACCAGTCAAGGTCAGGCCGGCCTGTGGCTGACCGGCCGGTGCGCGGCAACAGTGCCGATGAGAGCGCCGTTGAAGGTGCCGTTGAAGGTAGTGCCGCCAAGGACAAGAGCACGCCCAAGAAGGCCGGGGGGTGGGCGGGCTTGCTGCGCGGTGGCCGCAGCCGGCGTTCCCCGGGGGCCCGTAGTGGCGTCGGGCGCCGGTCGATGACCGCGCTTGCCTCCGGGCAGGCTGCGCCCGCGCCGCCGCTGCCCGGCCACGCGCCCGCACGCGATCAGGCAGTCCTCGGGGTCGCGCCGTTGCGGCCCGCCGCTGCCCCCGTGCTGGCGTCAATGCCCGCTCATGCCGCGCCGTTGGTCTCCCCGGTCGCGATCGGCCTTGCGCCCGCCGCGCCTATACCTGGCCGACTCCCCGCTACCCCCGGCGCTTCCGCCCAAACCGCTTCCGGCGGTGCCTCGCCCGCCGGCGCCCCCCCGGCGTGGGCGACCGGCGCTCCCGGTGCGGGCCTTACCGCCGCTGGGGTGGCCAGCCGGGCTGCCTTTACCGGTCCTGCCTTCGACGGTCCCACCTTCGCGGGCGCGGTCCCGGTGGGGGCCAGCCCGGCGGGCGACGTTGCGGCGAGCACCCAGCCGGTTGCCTATTCGGCTGACCCGCCAGTGGCACCCGGCACCGGGCAGCCGCCGGCACCCGTCCGCGCCCGGGCGACCGCCGGCGGGAGCCAGCACGCCGATTCCGGGCACGGCAGGCCCGCTCAGCGCTCCGCGCCGGCCGCCCCGCCGGCCGACCCGGCCCACGCCTGGCCGTCGGTTGGCATGGTCCGCCCCCCGTTCGACAAGCCCGCCGCCCCCAGCGCGACTAGCCCCGACCACGAGCACGGCCAGCGCGAGCCACGCCGTCCAGGCCCGACCCGCCGCGAGTCCGGCTACTGGGACTCTGACCGCGCGGACCCGGCCCAGCCCCAGCCAGTCCACGGAACGCCCGCCGGCCGGCCGCCGGTTCGCGAGGGGGCTGCACCCGGCGACTCCAGGCCCGGTCAGGTGCGCCCCGGCCGGCCAGGGCAGCCCCAGCCGATGGCCGGGGGCGACGCGCAGACCACTGCTTCAGGAGCTCCTGCCTCCGGGGCCGCTGCCTCCGGGGCCGCTGCCTCCGGGGCCGCTGTCCCTGGAGCTCCTCCCTCTGGAGTTCGCGCCTCCGGGGCCAGTGCCCCTGGAACCACTGCCCCTGGAACCACTGCCTCCGGAACGACTGCCCCGCAGGCCCCGGCCACGTCGGCCGCCGGCCCGCCCGCCGGGCTTGGCCGGCGCACTCGCCAAGAGCTGTTCTCGCTCCTCACGGGACCGGCCTCCGCACCCACGGCGGGTCCGGACCGTCCCGGTTCTCAGCCCGCCCCGGCTCGGCCGCCCGTGCCGCCCGTGCCGCCCGTGCCATCTGGTCCGACTCCGCCGACCGCGCCGGCCGGGGAGAGGGCCGCCAGTCAGGTCGAGCCAGGCGCGGCGAGCGGCCAGCCAGCGGCCGCATCGACCGCTGCTTCCACAACGCCTCGCGGAGGGACGCCGGCTGGTGGTGTGCCTGGGGCTGTGCCGCCGGGGGTTGTGCCGCCGGGGTTGGCCGGGCCGGTGAGTGACGTGCCGGCTGCTGGAACGCCGGCTGCGGCTGGGTCGCCTCGGGTTGGGGCGCCGGCTGGTGGTGTGCCTGGGGCTGTGCCGCCGGGGGTTGTGCCGCCGGGGGCGGCCAGGCCGCTGGGCGATGCACCGGCGCAGGCACGGACGGCCACGGTCACGACGCCCCAGGCCGGGGAGCCGGCTGGTGGCGCGCCCAAGGCTGCGTCGCCCGGGGTAATCCGGCCGGCGAGCAGTGGACCGGCGAGCGCGTCGCCTGCTGCGGCTGGCCCCTCTCAGGTGGGGACGCCGGCCGGTGGCGGGCCTGCGGCTGTGTCGCCCGGGGCGGCCAGGCTGATGAGTGACGGACCGGTGGCTCCACATGGTCCCGCCGCGACGCCTGCGGCCGCGTCGCCCACGGGCGGTATCCCGGCGGCGGCCACGCCGGGAGGGACCGGCGGGGTGACGTCGCCTCCTTCCGGCGGCACCATCCCCGGCCGTCGCCTGGAACCGGCGGCCGGGCAGGACGCTGACAGCGCCGCCCCGAAGCACTCGGGCGGGGTGGCCACCGGGCGGCCGCCCGCGACCGCGAGCCTGGCCGCTAACCCGAGCCTGGCCGCTAACCCGAGCCCGGCCGCTAACCCGAGCCTGGCCGCTGACGCGAGTCCTGCCCCCAACGCGGGCACGGCCCCGAGCGCTGGTTCGGCCCCGACGGCGATTCCGGCCGCCAACGTACGCCCTGCTCCTGCTCCCGGCCCGAGCGAGACTGCCAGCGCTGGTGCGGTGGGCGCTGCCGGCCGCCCGGATGCCAGGGGGACCAAGCCCGCCGCTGCGGCCTCCGGGACCGCTGCGAGCGAAGCTTCCGGCCCCGCTGCGGGACCGGCTCACTCCCGGATCTGGGCACCCTGGCAGGACCAGCAGGCACAGCCCCCAGCTTCCTACCACGGGCAGGAGCGACTGGCGCCGGGCCAGCCGGAGAATGAGCAGCAGCCCCGGGCCGCGCGGCCGCCGTCGCCTGCGCACCTCGCTCCTGGACGAGGTCGGCCAGCGTCGGGCCAGGCCGCTCCGGATCAGGCACCGCCACCGCCACCGGCCGCCCCAGCGCCAGCGCCAGCCGCGAATGCTCCGTCGCGCGAGCGGCCGGTGCCGTCGATTGAGCGGGCGCTGTCGGGGCCGTCGCGGGACCGGAACCTGAACTGGCACGCCAAGGTCAAGATCGTGAGCGGGGCCGGGCAAGGGCCCGGGGCGCGGGACCAGGAGGCCCTGGACCGGGCGCGGGCGCGGCTGCCGCTCACGGAGGCCAAGCGGGTGCTGATGCTCGGCTGCACCAGTGGCGCCGGGCAGACGGTGACCGCGCTGATGACCGGCCACATGCTCGCCAGCCTGCGTGAGGAGCCGGTCGCCGCCGTGGACCTGCACGACGGCACGCTCAGCCGGTACACCTCGCCCGCGGCGATGCTGCAGGAAGTCTTCGAGGGCGCGCAGCCCCAGGGCCAGTCGTCGGCCCATCCGGACGGGCTGCCGCCCCAGCCCCGGACCGAGCGCGGCCGCGCGGCCGAGCAGGCCCGGCTCGACGTGATCGCCAGCGACAGCCCGCTGCGCGACGGCGATGAGCGGCGCCTCGCGGAGCACCTTGGCCGGCACTACCCGCTGACGATCCTCGACCCCGGCGCGACCGGGCTGACCCGGCTGCTCAAGGTCACCGATCAGCTCGTCATCGTCGCCCCCGCGAGCGTGGAGGCGGCGGGCGCCCTGGCCGACACGCGCGACTGGCTCGACGCTCATGGCTTCGCTGACCTTGCCATGCACTCGGTGACGCTCGTCAACGGCGTGAGCCGCCGCAGCCTGCCGGACGTCGAGGCGGCCGAGGCGGTCGCTCGCGGTCGCTGCCGGGCCATCGTCCGGGTGCCGTGGGACGACATGCTCCCGGTCGGCTCGGCCGGGCCATCGACCCTGCACCCGCAGACGCGGGTGGCGTACACGGCCCTGGCCGGGGTCCTCGTCGCCGGAATGGCCGCCGCGCCGGTCCGGAGGCCGCAATGATGATCATCGCAGTCCAGCAGGAGACAGGCCGCGAGCGACAATGGGAGGCGGCGCGGTGAGCGCGAGGTCGAAGAGCCGGGCACGGCTGGGGATCCGCTATTTCGACGACCGGATCCTGCTGACCGAGCAGCATGCCTGGGCCTACTACCGGATCCCGACCGTCTCCTATGAGTTCACGACCCCGGAGGAGCGCGAAGCGCTCGCGACCAACATCACGGTCGCGCTCGCCGCCATCCGGATGCAGGACGCTGAGGTTCACCTGCGTATCGCGCACCGGCCCTACCCGGCCGTCGAGTGGGCGACCGGGCTGGACGCGACGTCGGACGGCGGCCCCGGCTGGCGCGAGTACCTGGAGATGATCTACCAGCACGTCTGGGCGAAGGACTTCTGGTCCAAGGAGATCTACCTGGGCGTCCGGCTCGGCCAGCGGGGATTGTCGGCCCAGTTCTCCGGGGGCGTGATCTCCGGCTTCCTCAACTCCTACAAGGCGACCGAGCGGGCGGCCGGCATTGACGACGAGTCAGTCCCGGCCGGCGAGATCGCCAAGTGGACCGAGCAGGCCGAGCGCCTCGGCCGCGCCCTGAACTCCAGCGCGCTAGCGGCCCGGCACGCGTCCTCCCGCGAGGTCGCGTGGCTGTTCCGGCACACCCTGATGGGGTCGCTCAACGACCCGCCGCCGTCGGCGGCGCGGCGGCGCACCTGGGGACAGGGCGAGATCGAGCAGCTCTTCGAGGGCCAGATCCACAACGGGCGCTCATACCTCAAGCTCGAGCACGTCGAGGGGGAGTCGTACGCCGCGTTCTTGTCGTTCTCGCGGTTCCCCGACGTCATGGCGTTCCCCGAGGGCGAGCCGTGGCTGCACTACGCGGACTCGCTGCCGTTCCCGGTCGAGGTCAGCTCCCGGATGCGGTTCGTCTCGCCCGCCCGCGCGAGCAAGGACGTGGGGCGCCGCCTGGCGCACGCCCGCGACATGGACCTGCACATCCGCGAGGCGGGGGCGGAGGCGCCGATCGCGCTGGCGGAGCAGATCGCGGCGGCGCGGCTCCTGGAGCACGGCATCACCAAGGAGCGGCTGCCGTTCGTCTACGGCTACCACCGGCTGATCGTGACTGGGCCGTCCCGCGACCTGTGCGTGCGCCGGGTGGAGGCCGTCACCGAGCACTACCGGGACATCGGCATCGACATCGTCAACTCCACCGGCGACCAGTTCTCGCTGCTGAGCGAGGCGCTGCCGGGCGAGCGGGTGCGGATCAGCTCCTACGTGCAACGCCAGCCGCTCTACACGATCGCGGGCGGCATGCCCACGGCCACGGTCGAGCTGGGGGACCGGATCCACGACGGGGTGGGCTGGATCGGCCCGTACATCGGCGAGACCCTGGGCCGGGCCCGTTCTGTCGTCCATTTCGATCCCATGCTGGCGGCGGCCCGGAACCGGCCTACGGCGGTGGCCATCACCGGTGAGCCCGGGGGCGGGAAGACCACCCTCGCCATGCTGCTGATCTACCAGCTCGCGCTGCGGGGCGCGACGATCGCGGTAATCGACCCCAAGGGCGACGCCGAGCCCCTGGCGGAGTACCTGTCCCGTACCGGGCGCCGGGCGCGGGTGCTGCCGCTCGGGTCAGCCGCGCCGGGACTGCTCGACCCGTTCGCGTTCGGCGACGACCTGGCCGAGAAGCGGACGATGGCAACCGAGACGCTGCGCCTGCTGCTCCCGCGGATGAGCGAGGAGCGCGAGTCGGCGATGATCCAGGCCGTCGGCGCGGTCGCCAACGGGCCCCGGCCGAGCCTCGGCAAGGTCGTCCGCTACCTGGAGGAGGCCGAGGACCCCGCGTGGAAGAACCTCGGCGCGGTCATGCGCTCGGTCTCGGAGATGCGCCTAGCCCGGCTCGCGTTCTCGCCCTCGGGGGGCCAGCAGATCGATGCCGAGGGCTGGACGACCGTGTTCACCCTGGCCGGGCTGACGATGCCGGACTCGACCACCTCCCGTGACGACTATTCCTACGAGCAGCGGCTGTCGGTGGCGCTGCTGTACCTCGTGTCCCAGTTCTCCCGGCGGCTACTGAACAGCGTCGACCGGACCGCGCCGAAGGCAATCTTCCTTGACGAGGCGTGGGCTATCACTTCCACTCCCGAGGGCGCCAAGCTGGTGCCCGAGGTATCCCGGATGGGGCGATCCCGCAACACGGCGCTCGTCCTCATCTCGCAGAACGCCGGCGACTTGCTGAACGAGCAGGTGACCAACTGCCTCAGCAGCGTCTTCGCGTTCCGCTCATCAGAACGGGCCGAGGTGGCGAACGTACTGTCGCTCCTCGGCGTCGAGCCGTCCGAGGAGCACAAGGCAGTGCTGCGCTCCCTCGGCAACGGCGAATGCATTTTCCGTGATCTCGACGACCGCGCGGGCCGCATCGGCGTCGACCTCATCTCTGGAGAACTCAGGGATTGGATCGATACGAACCCGACACGAGCCCGTCGCCAACCCCAGCCGGCGGCGAGTAACTCATCGTAATCGCAGTAGCACCTTACGCCTTACGCCTTACGCACAGGAGCGCCTCCCGATGGCTGATCGAGAAGGACTTGAACGCGCTGCTCGTACTGAGCGGGCCGCGCGACCGCCGCGCGCCAAGGCCAGGATCTTGTTCCTGGTCGGGGCACTGCTACCCATCGTGCTGAGCGGGCTGCTGCTCGCCCGGGCGGCCCAGGCCGCGACGACGGCACCGGCCGCTCCGGCGGCGCATTCCGCGGTGGCGGCCACGTCGGCCACCGCCGGCCCGGCGAGGCCCGCCAGCACCGCGACGACCACCGCCATGACGGTGCCGAGCGTCGATCCCTGCCATATCCCCGGTATCGGGGACCTCGGCTCGCTGGCCGGGCTGTGCTCGTCCGGCTCGGGCGCCATCGGCCAGATCAACAACATCTGCAGCCCCGGCACCGAGCAGCCCGAGTCGGCCTCGGCCGGGCTGAACTCGCTGATCGCCGTGCCCGGGGGCGTGCCGACGTCCAGCTCGCTGGCCGGCGGCAAGGGGACGCTGTACGACCAGTACGGCGTCGCCGGGCAGAACTGGTCCGCCTACGGCCTGCAGTGCTCGGACATGACGTCGCTGATCGGCAACGACGTGTCCAACATGGTGTTCAACTTCGCCAAGTCGCTGGACCGCCTGACGATCACCGTCTACCAGTCGGCCGCTAGCGACGGCATCCTGACCTGGCTCAGCGGCTCGGTCAACAACCTGATCACCGCCCTCGGCAACGCGATCTACTTCCCGTACCTGGCGCCGATCGTGATCCTCGGCGCGATCTGGCTGGCCTGGCAGGGCCTGATCCGCAAGCGGGCGACGCGCACGATCGAGGGCACGATCTGGATGGTGATC
Source organism: Trebonia sp. (assembly GCA_036276115.1). Lineage (GTDB taxonomy): Bacteria > Actinomycetota > Actinomycetes > Streptosporangiales > Streptosporangiaceae > Trebonia. The sequence continues at coordinate 22,139 of DATBEM010000174.1, read as the reverse complement.
GCCTGCGCGGCCGCGATCTGGCTGATCGGCCGCCCGGGTGACTTCACCTCGATCGGCACCACGGTGTCCAATGGCGTCACCAACGTGATGGACGTGGCCTTCGGCAAGCTGCCGGCCCCAGTCAACGCGGACTGCCTGCCGGTCGGCACCAACGACCCGCAGAGCGTCCCGCCGAGCTACGCGTTCACGTCCGGGAACGGCGTCGTGGACCAGAACGCGAACGAGCTGTGGTCGGTGCTGGTCTGCAAGCCCTGGCTGAACGGCGAGTTCGGCACCACGGTGTACAGCACCAAGGCGGGCCAGCCGGCGACCATCGTCAACCAATACGGCCGAGAGCTGCTGTGGTCGCAGGCGATCGGGGTCAACGAGACCCCCACGACCCAGCTCATCACCCAGAAGCAAGACGTCTACCAGGGCATCGCCGCGGCGGTGAAGGCCAACTACCCGGCCGACTACTCGCTGTTCCAGGGCAACCAGTGGACGACGAGGCTGGAGATCGGGTTCTCGTCGCTGTTCGCGGCGGTGGCGGCCGGCCTGCTGGTACTGCTGATCGCGCTCACCTTGATCTTGCTGAAACTCGGGTTCCTGCTGCTGCTCGTGGCGGGCCCGTTCTTCCTCATCGTCGGCACCCATCCCGGCTTCGGCCGCGTGATCGCGATCCGCTGGTTCGAGATGATCATCGGTGTCCTGCTCAAGCAGATCGCGGTGGCGCTCACGCTGTCAGTGCTTCTGTACTGTTACTCCCTCATCATGGGCACCTCCGACACGGCGCTGCCATGGGTGCTCAAGATCATCATGATCACCCTGGTCACCGTCGCCGTGTTCATCTACCGGCGCCCCTTCCAGCACCTGTTCTCCTCGGTCGGCTACGGCCTGGTCGGCGCGGAGACCCGCGCGGACGTCAGCCTCCGCGAGGGGACCTTCGGCTTCCGGCGGGCGACGGCCGGCGCGGCCGGGGCCGCCGCGGGCGTCGCCGGCGGCGCCGCCGGGGCAGTGGTGCCCGGCGTCGGAGCAGGCCTCGGCGCCCGCTGGGCCCGCCGGTTCGGCGACTCGGCCGCAGCCGGAGCCGACGCGGGGACCGACAGCGCCGCCACTGGCGGCATGGCCGGCGCGGCGGCCACGGCCGGCGGGGTGCGGGCAAGCACGTCCGGCGACGGCGGGACCAGCCGCCTGCGACCCGAGAAGCCGTCCGGCGGCGAGGGCGCGGGGTCGGGCGGATCGGGCACGGGGAGCGGAAGCTCGTCCGGCGGACGTGGCCGGGCCTGGCCCGACACCGGCTACGGGACGTCAGGGCGGGCCGCGCCGCCCCTGCCGCCCCGGTCGGGCGGGGGCGGCTCCGGCGCGGGCGGCTCCTCCTCCGGGGCCGGCTCGGCAGGCTGGGCACGCAGTTCCGGCACGCGAGCCAGCACGGGGCCGCTGCCCCGCGCTTCGGCTGGCTCGTCCAGCCCCACCCGTCACGGGTCCTCCGCTAGTAGCGCCCGGTCGGCCAGCGGGAGTACCACCCGCCCGGCGGCTCCGCCGCCGGTCCCGCCGCCCGGCCCGTCGACCTGGCCGCGGCCCTTCCGCCGGGGCAAGTAGCGGGGGCCTGGCATGGAGCTGTCCCCCGGCCAGCAGCGCGGGCTGTTCGTCGTGGTCGTAGTCGCCCTGGCCGGCCTCGGGATCTACCTGATAGGTCCCGGCCGGCACCACGCGGCCGCCACCCCCGCCGCCAGCAGTACGCCGGCCGGCCAGCCCGGTCCCAGCGGTTCCGCTGGGACCGGGGCCGGCACCCCGACTCCCGCCCTGGCGGGAGTCCCGTCGCAGGTCATCGCCCCCACCCCGCTGCCGGTGCCCACGACCGTCAAGAACGCCAACATCTATGCCTGGCTGCCGTTCACCCAGCAGGACCTGGACGCCGCCGCCAGCACCGCCGTCTCCTTCCTGGCGGCGGACGAGACCTACAGCTACGCCGACACCGTGACCAGCTACGGCCAGCGGCTCACGCCACTGGCCACCCCGACGCTTCTGGCTAACCTGGAGCAGACCTTCCAGCTCGGCCTCCCGGCCTGGAAGCAGCAGCGGGCCAGCTTCAAGAGCGGCGGCACGATCAGCCAGATCACCGCGTTCGGGGCGCAGCCCGAGCCGTCCATCACGTTCCTGGTCTCCCTCACCGAGCAGACGACCGCGAACGGGAAGACGACGTCCACCACTAGTGCCTACAACGTGACCGCGATCGCCGCCGCAGGCGGCTGGCAGGTCAACGACATCGAGCAGGGCGGGGCGGGCAACGTGGGGGTCGGCGACAAGTGAACCGCAAGGCCATTGGGTCGGCTGGCCTCGGCGTGGGCCTCATCGTGCTGCTGTTCTTCCTTGCGATCCCGATGCTCGTCATCGGCGGCATCAGCGTGCTGTTCGCCGGCGGTGGCGCGAGCGGGTGCAGCGACGCGCCCGCCCAGTCGGTCGCGCAGCCCCCCATCAGCTCCCAGGGCAAGAACAGCATTCCCGCGACTTACCTGCACTGGTACCAGAAGGTCGGGCTGCAGTACAACATCCCGTGGACGATCCTGGCCGGCATCGGCACCGAGGAAAGCGAGAACGGGCAGTCCACCCTGCCCGGGGTGCACAGCGGGGCGAACGCGTTCGGCGCGGCCGGGCCGATGCAGATCGGTATCTACGGGGCGTCCACCAACACCTGGGGCGGCGCTCCCGTTCATGCCGCGTCCCAGGTGGTTAGCGGGGTCGCCACCGATGAGGACGGCGACGGCCAGGCTAGCGTCTACGAGCCCGCCGACGCGATCGCGGGCGCGGCGAAGTACCTGAACGCGCACGGCTTCGCGAGCGACCCGTCGGGGGCGATCTTCGCCTACAACCACGCGGGCTGGTACGTCTCGGCGGTGGAGAACTTCGCCTCGGAGTACGCCAGCGGCGGGTACGTCGTCAGCCAGGTCGACCCGGACCCGGCCCAGTCGGCCGGCGGCTGCACTGGCACCGTGCTCGACGCGCTGACCGCGCCGAACATCGCGGTGGCGACCGCGGTCAAGTTCGCCGAGGCGCAGATCGGCAAGCCGTACCTGTTCGGCGGCACCGGCCCGGACGCGTTCGACTGCTCGGGGCTGGTCATGATGGCCTACCGGCAGGCCGGGATCGACATCCCCCGCACCTCGTCCGCGCAGTGGGCGTGGGGGCCGAAGGTCGATGCCTCGGCTGCCTCGCCGGGGGACCTGGTGTTCTTCGCCGGGTCGGACGGCACGACGGCCGCGCCCGGGCATGTCGCGCTCGTGATCGGGAAGAACACCATGATCGAGGCGTACGCGACCGGCTTCCCGCTGCGCGTCTCGAAGTTCGGCAACGTCGCCGGCGCGGCGCCGGGCGACGGTCAGGTGGTCGGCTTCACCCGCCCCTGGGCGAACACGACGGTCAAGGTGCCGGCGGGCGAGCTCGCCACGCCGACGCCCACCGCGCCAGTGTCCCCGTCGGGGACGCCGGCCTCGGGGCAGGCCCCGGCGACGCCCCCGGGGCGGCCGGCGAAGGGCGGCCAGGGCGCCCAGCCGCCGGCGGCACCCCCGCAGTCCGGCCCGAGCAAGAAGGCATAGGGGAGGGGAGCGGGAACCGGGTAGTGCTCGCCTGGCGTTGTCCTGGTGAGCAGGGTCCTGGTGAGCAGGGTCCTGGTGAGCAGGGTCCTGGTGAGCAGGGTCCTGGTGAGCAGGCGAACGCGGAATTCCCGGTGGTCACATTGGTGTCGTCTTTGACCAGTTGCGCCGTTTAGCGTAAAACATCCGCTTTGCCAGTCGCGGTGATGGTAGCTTGCTTTCCGGTAACGCTGGGCGAGGTGGGGGTTACGCCATGAGGCTTGGACGCAAGGGCGCGGCGGCAGTCGCGCGAACGGCCCCGGCCGGGGCCGCGGTGGCCGGCGCGGTGGCGGTGATCACCCTGCTGGCGGTCGCGGGCTGCTCGGCTGCGGGCGCCGGGTCCACGGCCGAGCCCACCGCCCTGGCCGCGCGCCTGGCGACACCAGGCACGAGGCTGGCCGCCCCCGGGGCCCCGGGCGACAACGGCAGCGGTTCCGCCCCGGCCGCGGCCGCATCCACGGCCGTGTCATCGCCGTCGGCGCCCCCGCCTTCCTCCGCCTCCTCGACACCCGCCGGGACGCCGCCCGCGGCCTCCTCGGCCGCCGCGCCTCCCGCCGCACCCTCCGGCCCGGCCACGCCGCCGGCGCCGGGAGCGGCGATCACCTCACTGACCGGGCCGATCGTCGCGCTGGGCGATTCCTACACGGCGGGCGACCTCATGCCCCTGGCGGGCGGCAGCGCCCCGTTCGGCTGCCTGCGGTCGGCCAACGCCTACCCGCGGCAGGTCGCCGCCGCCCTGCACGACGCCAGCGGGCTGGTCAACGCCTCCTGCAGCGGGGCGGTGGTCGCCGACATGACCGCGTCCCAGTCCACCACCGGCGGGAAGAACCCCCCGCAGATGGGCTCGCTGTCGGCCGGCGACGCCCTCGTCGTGCTGACGCTGGGCGGGGACGACCTGGGATTCTGGAACGTGCTCAACGAGTGCGTCAAGCTGAGCTGGTCCGCTCCCTTCAGCAACCCCTGCCAGCGGCACTACGCCGGCGGGGGCACCGACCAGCTGGCCAGCCGGATCGCCGCCCTGGGGCCGAAGATGTCGGCGACGCTGGCCGCCATCCACTCGCGGGCCCCGGGCGCGCGGGTGGTCCTGGCCGGCTACCCGGACCTGTTCCCCCAGCACGGGGGCTGCTGGCCCGGGGTCCCGATCACCAGCGGGGACATCACCTACCTGCGCGGCCTGGAGGTGAAGCTCAACAGTGTCCTCGCCGCCGCGGCAGGCGCTACCGGCACGACGTTCGCCGACACCTACGACGCGACCATCGGGCACGACTTCTGCTCGAGCGCGGCGACCCGCGACGTGGAGGGCCTCCTGCCCGGCTCGCTGACGGTGCCGTTCCACCCCAACGCGCGCGGCCAGGCCGCCATCGCGGCCACGGTCCTGGCGGCGCTCCGTTCCTAGTTAGCTAGGGCTGCGTTCCCCTAGGCAAGCACCGCGGTCCTCGGCGGCGCTGCGCTCCTGATTGATTGGCGCTGAAGTCCTGGCTAGGGCTGGTCGGCCCGGCGGCCGCGCCGCATTGACCGGGTGCCGCGCTGCTTGGGCGCCGGCGCCTGCCGGGCCAGTTCCTCGGGCAGCCGCAGCAGCGGGTTGGCGGTGCTGGACACGACGTCCTGCGCCATCTCGGTGATCCGCCGCCCGCGCGACCGGGCCGCCCCGCGCAGGAGGTCGAACGCCTCTCGCGGGCGCAGCCGGTGCCGCTCGGCGAGCACGCCGATCGCCTGCTCGACCCGGACCCGCGATGCCAGCGCGTGCTCCAGCTGGGTGACCGTGACGGCCAGCCGGGCAGCCTCGCTCGTCTCGGTCTCCCGGGGGACGAACCGTGGCCCGCGCGGCGGCTCGCCTTGCCCGGGACTGATGGCCGTCCGGCCTTCCGGCCTGGTCGCCGGCGGGACGGGGACCCGTCCAGGGGCCGGCGGGACCGCGCGGGAGGTGGCCGGGGCGCCGCCCGGGGTGGCGGCAGTGCCGCCCGCCGCGCCGGCGGCAGTGCCGCGGGCGGCCGTGATCGCGGCCTCGGCGGCCCGGCCCTCGGCGTAGGCCGCCTGGTCCTGGTCGGCCGCGAACAGGTCGGCGAGCACCATCGCGCTGGTCAGGTCGGAGACTTCTTCCTTCCCCACCACCCAGCCATGCTCTGCCTTGCGCACCACGACGTCGTCGTTCCCGCCCCGGGAACCCCGGGCAGACTCGCTGACATTCATCGCTCCCATGTCCCCCCTGTCTGCGTTGCTATACCCGCAGTGCCTCCAGTATCACGGGTCAATGCTCACTTGTCACTCTAGGCGACTTATGAACATCTGGCACCATTCGTCACAACGACACGGAGCGTAGCGGTATGCGACTGGGGGGTTGCCGCCGGAAGGGGCGGGCTGAACCGGGACGGCGACCGCCGTCAGCGAGCCGCGCCGCTAGCTGGCGGCGGTCGCCAGCTCCGCGAGCTTGGCCTGCACCTGCGCGGCCGACGGGTTCACCATCGTCGTGCCGTCGGAGTAGAGCAGGGTCGGCACTGTCTGGTTGCCGCCGTTGACGCCCATCACGAACTCGGCCGCGGCCTCGTCCTGCTCGATGTCCACTTCGTTGAGCTCAATGCCGGCCCGTCCGAGCTGCGCCTTCAGGCGCTTGCAGAACCCGCACCACGGAGTGGTGTACATCGTGACCGGCACCGGTGCCTCCAGTTTCAAGGTCCACACTGTCTTCGCGGCCACCATCCGTCAGGTGGCGCTGGCTCGCATGTGGCGCTGTCTGTTATGTGACGTTCCGGCAACCTGTAACAACCAGCAGGCCGGCTCTATGCCCCGTGCGGGTGCCAGTATGGTCAGGTGGACCCCGATGACCTGCTGGCTGAGCTCGACCCGGAACAGCGCGAGGTGGCGCTCGCCACCCGGGGCCCGGTCTGCGTGCTGGCGGGGGCGGGCACCGGCAAGACGCGGGCGATCACCTACCGGATGGCGTACGCGGTGGCGACCGGGGTCATGCGGCCCGCGCACGTCCTGGCGCTGACGTTCACCGTGCGGGCGGCCGGGGAACTGCGCGGGCGGCTGCGCGCGCTGGGCGACCGCGTCCCCGGGGCGGCGGTGGAGGCGGTGCGGGCGAGCACGTTCCACTCGGCCGCGCTGCGGCAGCTGACGTACTTCTGGCCCCGGTTCGTAGGCGGGCGGCCCCCCCAGGTGATCGACTCCAAGTTCAGCCTGGTGCGCGAGGTGGCGCGGGACCTGCACATCCGGGCCGACGGGGCCGGGCTGGCGGAGGCGATCACCGAGATCGAGTGGGCCAAGGTGTGCCAGCTGCACCCGGACTCCTACCTGCTCGCGGCCACCACCGCCGGGCGCTCGCCCTCGCTGGGGGCCGAGTCGGTCACCAAGCTCTACGCGGCCTACGAGCAGCTGCGGCGCGATCGCCAGCTCATCGACTTCGAGTCGGTCCTCGAGCTGACCGCCGCGATCTTGTTCGCCGAGCCGGCCGCCGCCCGCGAGGTCAGGGACGCCTTCCGCCATTTCGTGGTGGACGAGTTCCAGGACGTCAACCCGCTGCAGAAGCTGCTGCTCGACGCCTGGCTCGGGGGCCGCGACGACCTGTGCGTGGTCGGCGACCCGCGGCAGACCATCTACTCGTTCACCGGGGCGACCCCGGCCTACCTGCGGTCGTTCGCCACGGACCACCCCGGCGCCGCCACGGTGCGGCTGGTGCGCGACTACCGGTCCACGCCGCAAGTGGTGAACGTGGCCAACAACCTGATGCGGGCGGGCGCCGGCCAGGCCGGGACCGACGGGCCGGACCTCGTGTCCCAGCGGCCGCCCGGCCCCGAGCCGTCGATCGATGAGTACCCCGACGAGGCGGCTGAGAGCGCCGGGGCGGCGGCGCGGATCCGGCACCTGATCGCCCTGGGCGTGCCGCCGCGCGAGATCGCCATCCTGGTCCGGATCAACGCCCAGACCGAGCGCTTCGAGCAGGCCCTGGCCGACGCCGGGGTCGCGTTCACGGTGCGTGGCGGGGAGCGGTTCTACGACCGGGCCGAGGTGAAGCAGGCCCTGGTGCTGCTGCGGGGCGCGGCCCGGGCGGTGAGCGACGGGGCCGACGCCACCGCCGTCCCCGACAGCCTGCCCGGCGCCGTCCGGCACGTGCTCGCCAGCGCCGGCCTGACCCCCGTGCCGCCGTCGGGCCGGGGGGCCACCCGGGAGCGCTGGGAGTCGCTGGCCGCCATCGCCGCCCTGGCCGACGACATGCTGGCGGCCCGGCCGCAGGCGTCCCTGGCGGACTTCGCGGCCGAGGTCGCCCGCCGGGCCGAGTACGGGCACGCCCCGGTCGCCGACGCGGTGACGCTGGCGACGATGCACGCGGCGAAGGGCCTGGAGTGGGACGCCGTCGTCATCCCGGGCCTGGTCGAGGGGATGATGCCGATCGTGCACGCACGAACGGCGCAGGCCGTCGAGGAGGAGCGCCGGCTGCTGTACGTCGCGGTCACGCGGGCGCGCGAGCACCTGATGCTCTCGTGGGCGCCGGTCCGCGGCGGGGGAGGCGGGCCGGGCGCGACGGGCACTCGCGGGCGGCCGCCGTCGAGGTTCGTCGCCCGGATAGGCCAGAGGCGCCCGGCGTAAGGAGGGACAGGCGGGACGACGCGTCCGGGCGACGGAACCCCGGCACCGCGGAATCGTAAAATCGCAGGTCAAAAATAAGTTGCCTGCTTCCTGGCTTCTTACGTAGAGTTCTGTCATGCCCGCGTGGGCAGCATAGTCGAGACCCTCTGAAGGGAGGTGCCCCACGTGTTGAACTCAGTCATGAACTCCCCGGTGACCCGTTGGGGTGCCGCGCTTCAGGGTGCCCGCACGCCGCAGTGGTTCGCCCCGGCCCCGGCCGAGTGCGCGCTGGGCCTGGATCTCCGGCCGCGGGACGCCCGAGTCCTGATCGCCGGGAGGTACGGCCTGGAGCTCGTCAGCGGCGAAGCCACTGGTACGGCGGCGGCTGGCTTCGCTGGCACCGTCATGCCGATGACGGGTGCCGCGGCGGCGGCCGGCTATGCGGCGGCCAAGGGTGCTACCGGCGCCCTGGCGCAGCCGCTGAGCGTGGCCTCCAAGCGCCAGGGCGTCAAGGTCCCGGCCCCGATAGCGGTCCCGAACGACAACCGGAAGCAGTACTCGCACCAGACCCGCGTCAATGCCAATGGCGGAGGCGCACCGGGTCCAGAACCTGAACGGGAACAGGCCTTACAGAAAGGCCAGCCAGATCCCCTTCAGGCCGTGGACCCGCTCACCGGGTCCGCGGCCTAGTTATTTCGCGGCGGTCCCACCTCACTGGACGTACAAGAGGACCAGCACAGCGAGAGGGGATGGCACCGATGCAGTGGCCCGACGCCTCCGTGGACGCAAACAGCGTGACGGGGTTCGAGTCAATGACGGCTGAGTTCGACACGATGACCATGGTCTCGGCGGGGACGGCGCAGGGCTTCTTCCAGCCTGTCCCGGTTGGCCTGGACCTGCCCTGCACGCGAGACCCTGACCTGTTCTTCGCCGAGTCCCCGGCGGATGTGGAGGCGGCGAAGGCGCTGTGCCAGGGATGCCTGTCGCGGGCGGAATGCCTTGCGGGCGCGCTGGAGCGGCGTGAGCCCTGGGGCGTCTGGGGCGGGGAGCTGCTCCTGCGCGGCATCGTTGTTCCACGCAAGCGGCCGCGGGGGCGCCCGCGCAAGGACGACCCGGCCCTGGTCGCCAAGGCCAGCGAGCAGGCCGCCTGAGCACCGCGTCCCGGTGCCGCCTGGATCCGCCAGGCGGCACCGGGACCTGCCAGCGATCCACCCATCCAGCCAGCCCACCATCAGGTAACCACGCCCGTCGCCCGTGAGCGGCGCGCGGCGATCGCCCATGCACGCCCGACACCGCAACGACGCAGAGGTCACGTCATGTACATGTCAGAACGACTCGTTCGTGATTACCAGAACGAGCGGATCAAGGATGCCCGCGAGTCGCGGCTAGCCAAACAGGCGGCCGAGCTCCGGCGCCTGCGCCTCGTCCAGCAGCGCGCCGAGCGCCGCCTCCAGCAGGCCCGGCAACGCGCCTCGTCCCTGGCCGCCACGATCACCGCGACGAGCTAGCCGGGCCGCCGCCTTTCTTCCCGCCCGTCGCGTCTTTCGCCTGCCCGTGACGGCATCATCGTGAGCCCTGGGGCGCTCACGGCGGTGCCGTCCCGGGCTTCGCGCGCTGCCGGCCCCGGGGCCTCAGCCCGACACGGGCAGCGGGCCGTCGGCGTAGCCGGGGACCCAGCGCAGCACCTCGGCCCGGAACGGCCCTTCGGACTCCAGCTGGCACAGCACGCCGATGCCGGCCGTCGACACCCGGTGGATCAGCACGTAGGACGGCGGCAGGTTGAACTTCCGGGCGACGTTGGCGGAGGTTGCCTCCGTGATCCGGCCCGCCTCCGAGCGCATCCACTCCCGGCTGAACTTGAACGTCTCCACCGACGACGGCTCGGCCAGCGGAGCCAGGAACGCCCGCAACGCGCCCAGGTCGACCGCTATGCCGGGCCGCAGGAAGCCATTCGCCCGCAGCTCGCGCTCGACCTCGTTGATGTCGGGGTCCGGGTCGTGCATCATCCGCAGCAGCCGCCCGAAGATCGGCGGGAGGCCGTCCGGCAGCCGGTCCACCGCGCCGAAGTCGAGCACGCCGAGCCGCCCGTCGTCCAGCAGCCGGAAATTCCCGGGGTGCGGGTCCGCGTGCAGCAGCCCGGCCCGGGCCGGGCCGGAGAACAGGAACCGGGTAAAGACGATGCCCGCGCGGTCGCGCTGCTCCTGGGTGCCGTCGCTGATGATCCGCGCCAGCGGGGTGCCGTCCATCCACTCCGACACCAGGACGTGCCTGGTCCCGGTGACCACGTCGGGGACGAGGATGTCGGGATCGCCGTCGTACGCCTGGGCGAAGGCATGCTGGGCGGAGGCTTCCAGCTCGTAGTCCAGCTCCTCCGCGACCCGGTCCCGCAGCTCGTCGAGCAGGGGCTTGACGTCGAGGCCGGGCATCAGCAGGCCGAACAGCCGGCCGACCCGGGCGATCTGGGTAAAGTCGTTGATGAGGGCCTTCCCCGCCCCGGGGTACTGGATCTTCACCGCGACGCGCCGCCCGTCGGACCAGACGGCCCGGTGGACCTGGCCGATGGAGGCAGCCGCCACCGCCGCGTCCTCGAACGAGCTGAACAGCGATCGCCAGTCCTCGCCCAGGTCCCCGGCGAGCACCCGGTGCACCGTCGCGGCCGGCAGTGGCGGCGCCGATTCCTGCAGCTTGGTCAGCGTCGCCCGGTACGGCTCGGCGAGCTCGGGGGGCAGGGCCGCCTCGAAGATCGACAGCGCCTGGCCGAGCTTCATCGCCCCGCCCTTGAGCTCGCCCAGGACGCGGAACACCTGGTCGGCCGTTCCCCGCTGGATCTCCTGGGCGACGATCTCAGCCGACCGGCCCCCGATCCGCTTGCCGAGGCCCAGGGCAGTCCGGCCGGCCAGGCCAAGGGGCAGCCCGGCTAGCTTCGCGGTCCGGTTGACCGACCCGCGGGGCACGTCCCCCCCGCGCGGCGCGCCGCCACCCCGGCCAGAGCCGGCACTGGGGCTGGGGTCAGCGCCGCCGTTGGGGTCAGCGCCGCCGTTAGCGCTGGCACCGCCGTTAGGGGCAGCACTGCGGGAGGCGTCGTCACCGGGGGGCACATTACTCACGTCTCCATTGTGAGTCACGTTGCGACTTGTCAGTCCGCGCGAGGATGGTGACAATCGTCGCGATCGGCCGCCCCGCACGAGCACGCCGGGCTGGGCGCCCAGCCGCGCCGCCGCCATTGCCAGTCCGGGAGCACGAGATCGAGCGCGCCGTTCACCGTGGCCGGCCGTCGGCCACTCCCGTCGATGAGCGCCAGGGCCTGGGCGGCGGCGAGCGCGGCGGTCGCCGCCGCCAGGACCGTGTCGCAGGCCGCGGGGGAGACGGCGCTCGCCTCGGCCGCCTGCCCGAGGATCTTGGGCCAGGCGGGATCTCGGTCCGCCTTGGCGAGGTCAACGCAGCGCAGGCAGGCCGAGCGGCCCGGGTAGACCAGCGGGCCGACCGTCCCGACCGCCTCCGCCGCCTGGACGGCCAGGTGCGGCACCCGGTCCCGCATCAGCGCCGCCGCCTCGCTGGCGCTGGCGGGCGCCGTTAGCACCACCAGGTCGGGCACGAGCCGGGCATCGTCCCGGGTGCTGACGTCGGGCGCTATCCGCGCGATGGCGCGGGCCACCCCGATCGCCCGGGGCCGTCCCACGTCGGCCACCCCGAGGCCCGCGGGGGCCGTGTCCGCATGGCCGGCGACCACTGTGTGCCCGGGGATCGCCGTGTCCAGGCAGGAGACCCGGGCGACGCCCGCGGCGGCCAGCAGCGTCGCGACGCAGGCCCCCACCCGCCCGGCCCCGTGCACCCGGACGAAGGCGGCTCGCCTGCGCTCGATCGTCCGGGCGCCGCCGTCGCCGTCGCCGTCGGCCAGGGACGCGCAGGCCATCTCGGGCGCGAGCCGCCCGCGCAGGTAATCCGGCAGCGAGCGGTGCAGGCGTGCCGGGTAGTCGTCGAGCATGCCCGCCGACGCCAGCAGGCGCAGTACCTCATGGGTCGCCTCCGGCCCGCTGCCGCGGTCGCTCGCCGCGCGGACGAGCTCGTCGGTGTCTCGCGACCCGTCGAGCAACGACAGGACCGCGATTGCCTTCCCCAGCCCGGTCATGGCCACCGCGCGCCGCGGGTCGATGCCGAACTGGATCGTCTCCTGATCCCGCCACAGTGGCGACAGGCCCGCCTTCAATGCTGGTCTCATGCGCCAACTGTGCCAGGGGGCACCGACATTCGAGCGTTATGCCTGGTCCGTCCCGTTTCCTTCGCCGTCGGTGCCCTTGCCGTCGTCGGCCGCCGGGCCGTCGGCCTCCAGGTCGGAGATGTCGAAGTCGTCCTGGCCGCCGGCGAACGCCTCCGGGTTCTGGAGGTCCTCCGCGGTCGGCAGGAGGTCAGGGTGCCCCCACAGCGCGTCCCGGCCCTCGGCGCCCCTGGCCTCGGCCAGGCCCTCCCACAGCTGCGCCGCCTCGCGCAGCATCCGGGGCCGCAGCTCCAGGCCGACCAGGGTCGCGAACGTCCGCTCGGCGGGCCCGCCGGACGCCCGGCGCCGCCTGATCGCCTCCGCGAGCGCGGCGGCGTGCGTGAGCCGGTCGCCCGCCGCGGCCGCCACGACGGTCGCCACCCAGCCCTCGACCAGGGCCAGGGCGGTCTCCAGGCGGGCCAGGGCCAGCTTCTGGGCCGGGGTGTCCTCCGGGCGGAACAGCGCCTCGCCCTGCAGTGCCTCCCGTAGCGCGGACGGGTCGGACACGTCGATGTCCGGCATCGCCTCGCGCAGCCGGGTCAGGTCCACCGTGATCCCGCTGGCATACGCCTCGACGGCGCCCAGCAGGTGCTGGCGCAGCCATGGCACGTGCGCGAACAGCCGCTGGTGGGCGGCCTCGCGCAGGGCCAGGAACAGCCGTACCTCGCCGAGGTCAACCGACAGCCCGGAGCCGAACGCGGCGACCCCGGCGGGCAGCAGCGCCGCCGTGCCCGCGGGGCCGAGCGGCAGCCCGATATCGGTCGAGGTGGCCATCTCCCCGGCCAGCTCGCCCACCGCGGCGCCGGTCTGGCCGCCGATCATCGCCCCGCCGAGCTGGCGGAACATCCCGGCCAGGCCGCCGAGGGCGCCCCCGAGGCCGCCCATCGCGCCGGCCATCTCCGGCGGCAGTCCCGGGATGGCGGACATGTCAGGGCCGCCCGGGGCGCCCAGGTTGCCGAGCTGCGACGGGTCGAGCATCGACCCCATCGCGTCGATGCCCTTGATGGCGATCGGCTCGCACAGGGCCGACCAGACCGGGAACGTCGCCTCCAGCCATTCCGACTTGGACCACGCCTCGACCTTCCTGATGCCGGACGGGAACGTCGTGGCGCCGTCCAGCCACAGGTCGGCGAGCCGGACCGCCTCGGTCACGGCGGCGCGCTCGGCGTCAAGAACGCTGGGGTCGCCGGCGGCGGAGATCGTGTGCCGCGCGATGTTCTTCGCCAGGTCCCAGTTCACCGGGCCACCGGAATAGGACAGCATGTCCGCGAACTGGCGCAGCGCGTCGGCGAACTGCCCGGACCCGCCCGCCCCCCCGAACATCCCGCCAAACGGCTCGCCGGGCGCGTTGCCCCCCGGGCCGGAGTCTCCAGGCTTCGGGTCGTCGTCGCCGGGACGGCTCGGCGGACCGAAGCCAAACGGAGGACGGTCAGGCATGAGGTCCCCCTCAGTTAGCAGTAGTCAGGCACGATAGAAACGGTCATAATCGTCACGCTATTCGGGAGCAGCCGATTTGAGAAACGCCAGACGGCAGGTTCGCCATGAGCGCAGCGTCCGCCGTGAGCGTAGCACCGAGCCGCGCCCGCCGGTCGTCGCGGTCACCGGGGCCGCCCGCGGCGTCGGCCGGGCGCTGGTGGCGCGGCTCGCGCAGTCCGACGGCGTGGGGCGGGTGGTGGCCATCGACGACCACCGGGGCGACATCCCCGGGGTGACCTGGCGGGTGGCCGACGTCCGCGACCCGGCCCTGGCCGGCCGCCTCGACGGCGTCGACGTCATCGTGCACGCCGACGTGGACACCTCGCTGGACCGCGACCCGCGCCAGCGCCGGGCGTACAACCTGCGCGGGGCGCAGACCGTGCTGACCGTGGCCGCGGCCGAGCGGATCGGCCGCGTCGTCCTGCTGTCCAGCGCGATGGTGTACGGCGCCCGGCCCGACAACCCGGTCCCGCTGCCAGAGGACGCGCCGCTGCTGGCGGCGGCCGACGGCAGCCTGGCCGGGGACCTGCTGGAGATCGAGCAGCTCGCCCGCCGCTCGCGCCGGGTCAACCCGGCCACGGCGGTGACCGTCATGCGGCCCGCCGCCCTGGCCGGGGGCGCGATCGACACCCTGCTCACCCGCCACTTCGAGGCGCCCCGGCTGCTGGCCGTGCGCGGCTGCGAGTCCCGCTGGCAGTTCTGCCACGTCGATGACCTGGTCACCGCGCTGGAGCTGGCGGCGCAGGGGACGGTCGGGGGCGACCTGGCGGTCGGCTGCGACGGCTGGCTGTCGCGGGCCGAGGTGGAGGAGATCAGCGGCCTGAAGTCGGTCGAGTTGCCGGCCCGGGTCACGTTCGGCACCATCCAGCGGCTGCACCAGCTCGGCATCACCCCCGCCCCGGCCGCCGAGCTGCACTACGAGGTGTACCCGTGGGTGGTCGACTGCGCCGCGCTGCGCGCCGTCGGCTGGGTGCCCGGGCACGACAACGCCTCGGTGCTCCGCTCCCTGGTGGCCGCCGGGGCCGGCCGCCATGCCGTGGCCGGGCGCCGGATCGCCCGCAAGGAGGCCGCCATCACCGCCGCCGGGGCGGCGGCGGGCACCGCCGCCGCGATCGGCGCGGCCGCCATCATCCGTCAGGCGCGCAAGAAGGCTAAATAAAAACCATCATGCCTTGATGGATCGCGGTGGACCTCGCTGCCAGGGCCGGGCCCGTTATAGATTTGCGGGGTGAGCCAGATCAGGCTGATCGCCATCAGGGACCGCGAGCTGTCCGTCGATGAGGTCCGGGCGGCGGTCGCCGACCCCGCGGCCGGGGGCATCGTGCTGTTCCTGGGCGCGGTCCGGGACAACGACACTGGCCGGGGGGTCACCGGGCTGGGCTACAGCGCCCACCCGTCGGCCGAGGCGGAGCTGCGGCGGGTCGCCGAGGAGGTCACCGCGAAGTACGCCGAGCACGTGATCGCGGTCGCCGCGGTGCACCGGGTCGGCCGGCTCGCGGTCGGCGACCTGGCGGTGATCGTCGCGGTGGCGTGCGGGCACCGGGCGGAGGCCTTCGGCGCCTGCCACGCGCTGATCGACGAGCTGAAGGCATCGGTGCCGATCTGGAAGGAGCAGTGGTTCACCGACGGTGCCACTGAATGGGTCGGCACCGCGTAATCTTCCGAGCATGTCGCGACGATCCCTCACGTTGCTCATCGCCGGGCTGGCGACCCTGGTCGCGGTCTGCGTGGGCGTCTTCGTGTCCGTCCCCTATGTAGTCCTCATGCCGGGGCCGACGCTGAACACGCTGGGGAAGGACTCGTCCGGTGCCGCCCTGATCACGATCAGCGGGCACCAGGTGTACCCGACGAGCGGCAACCTCAACATGGTGACCGTGAGCTACACGGGGGCGCCGCCGCCGCGGACGGGCGTCAACATCTTCCAGGCGCTGCGGGCGTGGCTGAACCCGTCTGAGGCGGTCGTGCCCGCCAGCGAGATCTTCCCGCCCGGCCAGAGCGCGCAGCAGACCCAGACGCAGGACACCGCCCAGATGGCCGGGTCGCAGGAGCAGGCGACCGCCGCCGCGCTGTCGGCGCTGCACATCAAGTACGCGACCACGGTGTCGGTGCTGCAGGCGGAAAAGGGGACCCCCGCCTACGGGGTCCTGAAGGCCGGGGACGTGATCACCTCGGTGAACGGGACCACGGTGACCAGCGCGGCCTCGCTGACCTCGCTGATAACCGCGCACCCGGCCGGGACCGTCCTGCACCTGGTTGTCACCCGGTCCGGCCACTCGGTGCCGGTCTCGGTCGCGACCAAGGCAGTCGGCGGCCACCCGGTCATCGGCGTGGACGTCCAGGAGGGGTACAAGTTCCCGATCCAGGTCCGCATCACCGTCGGCGAGATCGGCGGCCCGAGCGCCGGGATGATGTTCGCGCTCGGCATCATCGACAAGCTGACCCCGCTGAACCTCACCGGCGGGAAGTTCATCGCCGGGACCGGCGAGATCACCGCCGCCGGGCAGGTGCAGCCGATCGGCGGCATCCAGCAAAAGATGGTCGGCGCGCGCGACGCGGGGGCGACGGTGTTCCTGGCGCCCGCCGGGAACTGCGCGGACACCACGGGCGCGATCCCGGCCGGGCTGCGGGTGGTGAAGGTGAGCACCCTGTCGGGCGCGATCTCCGACCTCGAGGCCCTCAGGGCCGGCAAGCCCGTCCCGTCCTGCTAGGCAGCGCCTGCCGGGCAGCGCCTGCCGGGCCAGCGGGCCAGGGGTCCCGGCCCGGCGGCGCGGGAATCGGAGCTTACCATTGCGTATCGATGCTCGTTAGCAGGCTGGGCAGGGCGTAGGCTAGCGAGTTGTGGCACTTCGGGTACTGGTTGACGCGACCGATGTTCCCGCCGACCGCGGAGCGCTGGGCCGCTATGTTGACGGCCTTATCGGGGCACTTGGCGGGGCCGGGGCGGATCTCGCCATCACCTGCCAGCGGGCGGACGAGGAGCGCTACACGCGGCTCCTGCCCGGCGCGCGGGTCATCGCCGGGCCGCCGGCGCTCGGGCACCGGGCGGCGCGGCTCGCCTGGGAGCAAAGCGGCCTGCCGCTCATCGCGGCGCAGGTCGCGGCCGACGTCATCCACATGCCGTACTACTCGATGCCGCTGCGCCCGGGGCGGCCGACGGTCGTGACCGTCCACGACGTGACGTTCTTCACCGAGCCGGAGCAGCACGCCCCGGTCAGCGCGACGTTCGTCAAGTCGGCGATCCGCACTGCCGCCCGCCGGGCGGCCCGCATCCTGGTGCCCTCCCACGCGACCCGCGATGACCTGGTCCGGGTGCTCGGCGTGGACGCCGCCCGGATCGACGTGGCCCACCACGGGGTCGACCACGAGGTGTTCCACCAGCCATCGGCGGCCGACGTGGCCACCATCACGGCCCGCCTGGGGCTGCGCGGCCGCCCGTACGTCGCCTACCTGGGCTCAATGGCGGCTCGCAAGAACGTCGCCGCCCTGGTCGCGGGCTGGGCGGGCGCCGTGGCGGGCCTGGCCGAGCCGCCGGCCCTCGTGCTCGCCGGCGGCGGCGGCTGGAGCGATGAGGTGGACGCCGCGATCGCCCAGGTCCCGCCCCACCTGCGGATCGTCCGGCCCGGGTACCTGCCCTTCCGTGACCTGCCCGGCTTCTACGGCGGCGCCCAGGTCGTGGCGTTCCCGTCCCGCGGCGAGGGCTTCGGGCTGCCGGTGCTGGAGGCGATGGCCTGTGGCGCGGCGGTGCTGACGACGATGCGGACCTCGCTGCCCGAGGTGGGCGGCGACGCGGTCGCCTACACCGAGCCGGAAGCCGCGGCGATCGAGGCGGCGCTGGCTGAGCTGCTGTCGGACCCGGAACGGCGCAGCGCCCTCGGCAAGGCCGGGCACACCCGGTCCCTGGAGTTCACCTGGGCGGCGTCGGCCGCGGCCCACCTCGCGAGCTACACGCGGGCGGCGCAGGACGCCACCGCCGGGCCTCTGGTGCCCGCCCCGTCGGAGGCCGGGCCCGAGGGCCTGGCCGGCCCGGAGGCCCCGCGGGCAGAGTTACGTCCGGTTAACGCCTAGCCTGTGCTTAACAAGATGGCAGAGACATCCCGCGCGCGCGAGTCGCGAAGTTCCCGCGTGAGTATGCTGCGTGAGTTGCCGGCATGGGGGCGCATGTGCTTGTGCCGGCTAAAGGCGGGCTTCTGGTGAATTCCTGGCCCGGCAACGACCGTAGCTGTCCGTAACTACGTCAACCTTGGGCGGAAAGAAACCTATGGTGCGTGAACCCCTAGAGGCCATTCTCCTGGTAGGCGGGAAGGGCACCCGGTTGCGCCCGCTGACGCTGTCGGCGCCAAAGCCGCTGCTGCCCACGGCCGGCGTGCCGTTCCTGGCCCACCAGCTTGCCCGGGCCGCCGGGTCTGGCATCACGCACGTCGTCCTGGCCACGTCCTACCGGGCGGAGATGTTCACCGAGGCCTTCGGGGATGGCGCCGGCCTGGGGCTGTCCATCGACTACGTCCACGAGCCCGTCCCCCTGGGCACCGGCGGCGGGATCAGGAACGCGGCGTCGCTGCTACGCGGCGGTCCCGATGAGCCCGTCGTGGTGCTGAATGGCGACATCCTGTCCGGCCACGACGTCGGCGCGCAGGTGGACCTGCACCGCAAGCGGGACGCCGCGGTGACCCTCCACCTGGTGGAGGTGGCGGACCCGTCCCGTTACGGCTGCGTGCCGACCGATTCCTCCGGGCAGGTGACGGCGTTCCTGGAGAAGACCCCCAACCCGGTCACGAACAAGATCAACGCCGGCTGCTACGTTTTCCGCCGGTCGGTCATCGACCAGATCCCGGCCGGGCAGGTGGTCTCGGTCGAGCGGGAGACGTTCCCCGGCATCATCGGCGCCGGTGGCCTGGTGCTGGGCTACCCGGAGTCCGCCTACTGGCTCGACGTCGGCACCCCGGAGGCGTTCGTCCGCGGCTCGTGCGACGTCGTCCTCGGCCGGCTGCCGTCCCCGGCGATGCCCGGGGCGTGCGGCGAGGCGCTGCTCCTGCCCGGCGCCTCCGTCGCGGTGGACGCCAAGCTGACCGGCGGGACGGTGATCGGCGCGGGAGCCCGCGTCGGCGGCGGTGCGGCGGTCGAGTCCAGCGTCGTGTTCGATGACGCCACCATCGCCGCGGGCGCGGTCGTGCGCGACAGCATCGTCGGCCGGGGCGCCCGCATTGACGAGGGCGTCGTGCTGCAGGGCGTGGTCATCGGCGACGAGGCCCTCATCGGCCCGGGGAACGAGCTCGCGCACGGCCTGCGCGTCTGGCCAGGCGTCACGCTCGCGCCGACCTCGGTCCGCTTCTCCGCCGACGCGTAGCCAGCATGGCGGCGGGCCGGGCGGACGGCGGGCTGGCCCGCGACTGGGTCGCGCCGCACCCGCTCGACGTGGGCCGCACCCTGTCGGTGCAGGCGCACGGGCGGCGCGACCCGACTTACCGGGTAGACGAGGCGGGCGCGATCTGGCGCACGTCGCTGACCCCGGACGGCCCCGCCACCGTCCGGGTGGCAACCGGTCCCGCGGGGGAGGCCGCCGGGGACGGCGGCATCCGGATCCTCGCGCGGGCCTGGGGGCCCGGCGCGACCTGGATCCTCGACGCGCTCCCGGGCTGCCTGGGGCTGCTCGACGACGTGTCCGGGTTCGACCCCGGCGCTCACCCGCTCATCCGGGAGGCGGCCCGGCGCAACCCCGGCCTGCGGATCGGCCGGTCCGGCCGGCTCATGGAGGCCCTGGTACCCGCGATCCTGGAGCAGAAGGTCCTCGTCCTGGAAGCCCACCGGGCCTGGGGGATCCTGCTCGGGAAGTACGGGGCCCCGCCCCCGGGCCCGGCCCCCCAGGGCATGCGGGTCTTCCCCGCCCCGGCCGTCTGGCGGCGCATCCCGTCCTGGGACTGGCACCAGGCGGGCGTCGAGGGGGTCCGGTCGCAGACGATCATCCGGGCCGTCACCGTGGCCGACAGCCTGGAGCGGCTCCTGGGCAAGGGCCACGAGGAGGCCGACCGGGCGTTGCGCACCATCTCCGGCATCGGCGGGTGGACCTCGGCCGAGGCCCGGCAGCGGGCGGCGGGCGACCCGGACGCGGTCTCCGTCGGCGACTACCACCTGTCCAACATCGTTGGTCACGCCCTGGCCGGGCGCGATCGCACGGACGATGCCCTGATGCTGGAGATGCTCAAGCCGTGGAGCGGCCACCGGTACCGGGTGACCCGGCTCATCGGGCTGAGCACCGTGTCCTCGCCCGGCGCCATCCCCCGCCGCAACGCCGGCGGCCCGCCCCGCCGCGGGCCGCGACTGCCGATGCGGGACTACCGGCGCTTTTGACCTGCCCGGGCGGGCCGGCCGGGCGTGTCGTAGTGTCGGTACTCATGGTTGAAGATTCCGGGAGCGTCACCAAGCCGGACGCGAGCGAGCTGACGGCCCCCGTGCCAGCGGCCGCCAGGCCGGCGACGACGGGGCCAGCTGCGGCCGGCCTGACAGGGCAAGCGGTGACCGAGTCGGCCATGCGGCGGGCGCTGGCGCGGGCCAGGGACGGCAAGGCGCTTGACCACCATGAGGCGACCGTGCTGCTGCACGCCCGCGGGGACGACCTGCGGGCGCTGCTCGGGTACGCGGCCCGGGCACGGGACGCGGGACTGGCGGCCGCGGGCCGGCCGAACGTCATCACGTACTCCAGGAAGGTGTTCATCCCGCTCACCCGGCTGTGCCGGGACCGCTGCGGGTACTGCACGTTCGCGACCGTGCCGGGCCGCCTGCCCAGCCCGTTCCTTGAGCCGGACGAGGTCCTCGGCATCGCCCGCGGCGGGGCCGCCCTGGGCTGCAAGGAGGCCCTGTTCACGCTGGGCGACAAGCCCGAGGACCGGTGGACCGCCGCCCGCGAGTGGCTGGACGCCCACGGCTACGACGACACGATCTCCTATGTCCGGGCGATGGCCATCCGTGTCCTGGAGGAGACCGGCCTGCTTCCGCACCTGAACCCCGGGGTGCTGTCCTGGCAGGACTTCCAGCGGCTCAAGCCGGTCGCCCCGTCGATGGGGATGATGCTGGAGACGACCGCGACGCGGCTGTTCGCCGAGCGCGGCGGCCCGCACTTCGGCAGCCCTGACAAGGATCCGGCCGTGCGGCTGCGCGTCCTGGAGGACGCGGGGCGCTCCAGCGTCCCGTTCACCACCGGCATCCTCATCGGCATCGGCGAGACCCTGGCCGAGCGGGCTGAGGCCATCTTCGCGATCCGCCAGGTATCGCGCGAGTACGGCAGCGTGCAGGAGGTGATCGTCCAGAACTTCCGCGCCAAGCCGGACACGAAGATGCGCGACGCCCCCGACGCGGAGCTGGACGACCTGGCCGCCACCATTGCCGTCACCCGCCTGGTACTCGGCCCGAACGCCCGCGTGCAGGCGCCGCCGAACCTGGTGGGCGACCAGCACCAGCTGATCCTGGCGGCGGGGATCGACGACTGGGGCGGCGTCTCGCCGCTGACTCCCGACCACGTTAACCCCGAGCGGCCCTGGCCGCAGGTGGACGAGCTGGCCGAGGTGACCGCGCGGGCCGGGTTCGGGTTGCGCGAGCGGCTCACCGCCTACCCGCCCTACCTGCGCGAGCCCTGGCTCGACCCCCGCGTGGCACGGCACGTCGCGGCGCTCGCGGACCCGCAGACGGGGCTGGCCCGGGACGGCGCGATGCCCGTCGGGCTGCCCTGGCAGGAGCCCGATGGCGGCTGGGGCGAGGCGTCGGGCCGGGTCGACCTGCACGTCGCCATCGACACCGCCGGCCGCAGCCAGGACCGCCGGGCCGACTTCGCCGAGGTCTACGGGGACTGGGACGCCATTTCCGAACGCGTCGCGGCCGGCCGCCCGGCGCCCGGCGCATCGCCCGGCGGGGTCTCGGCTGATGGTGTTCCGGCTGACGGGGACCTGGGCGAGCGGGTCTCGGCTGACGGGGACCTGGCTGACGGGGACCTGGGCGAGCGGGTCTCGGCGGGCGGGGTCCCGGCTGACGGGGACCTGGCTGAGCGGGTCTCGGCGGGCGAGGCGGCGCGGCCGGCCGCGGACGGGGACGGCGTGCCGTCCGCCGCCCGGCCGGGCGAGGTCGCGGCGGCGCTGCGGCAGGCGGAGAAGGACCCCGTCGCGCTGACCGACGACCAGGCCCTGGCCCTGCTGGCCGCGGACGGCCCGGCGCTGGAGGCGCTGACCAAGCTGGCCGACGACGTCCGCCGG
>DATBEM010000173.1:0-15440 GCA_036276115.1 Trebonia sp. | reverse complement strand
GTGCCGTCCTGGGCGGCCGGCGCGGGCTGGGACGGGCCGGCCGCCGCCGAGGATGACGTGGCCGCCATCCGGGAGGCGCTGCTGCACCAGCCCCGGGACGAGATGTGGCAACTGTGCGGGCCCGCCGACCTCGGCGCGCTCGACCCGGACACCCAGCCGCTCGTGATCCGCTTCGCCTCCCGGCTCACCCGCGAGGCGCTGCGCGCCCTGCCGGGCGACGAGCCGGTGTTCACCTCATCGGGATCGTTCGCCGGCATCTTGCGCCTGGTCCCGCTCCGGCCGGGCGTCGCCGTGTCCAGCTGGGCCCGGGCCGCGGCGGCGGACCCGTCGACTGCGGGAGAGCCGTGACATGGCGGACATGCTGCGGTTCCGCCGGGCCAGCACCGGCGAGCAAGACCAGGTTCCCGCGCGGGTGGACGACGTCGAGACCCCGGCCGGGGAGTTCCTGACCGCCCGGGTGGTCCGCCTCGAAGACGGCACCACCGATGGCCTGGAGCTGCTCCAGCACCGGCCGGTCAACGGCGACCGGCGGCAGGCAGGCTACCTGCGGCTGGACAACGAGATCCTCGCGGGCCGCCGCCTGCACGAGCTGGCGGGCTGGCATGGCTACCCGCCCGAGGTGACCCGCCTCTACGGCGACGAGGCGACCTCGGCCGACCCGTTCGCGCTCTTCGAGGGACCCCAGGGCGAGCCGCTGCGCGAGGTGGGCGAGTACCTGGACAACCAGTCCTTCGACCGGTTCGTGGCCGGGCTCCTGACGGCCCTGTGCTGGCTGGCCGGGGCGGGCATCGCCCATCGCGGGATCAGCCCGGACACGGTCACGTGGGACATCCAGGACGGCACCGTCCAGCTCGGGGACCTCAGCCGCAGCGCCCCGTTCGGCGCCGCCCGCACCCCTGTCGGCGGGTCCTGGGCCTGGGTTGCCCCCGAGTCGCGGCCGGACTCCTGCTACGGCACGGTCGGCCCGGGCGACGACCTGTGGGCCGCCGTCCGGCTGCTGTACTTCGTGCGCAGCCGGGGCAAGAGCCTGGAAAACCGCGGCCAGCTCGCCGAGGCGGGGCTGGCGCAGCTGTTCAACGGCATGCTGGACGCGGTCTTCGGGCCGCCGGAAGGGCGGCCCACCGCCCGTGACCTCGTCGAGCACGGCCTGCGGCGGCATCACATCCTGCCGAGCGTCGAAGACGCCAGCAAGCGGCTGGTCCAGGGACGCGCGAGCTTCCTCAACGCCCGGGCGCGGCTGCACCCCGACGCGCCGGTCCCGCCGGACTTCTGGGACGACATCCTCCCGGCCCGGGGGCAGCGGGCACCCGGCGGGCCGCCCGGCGGCGCCGGGTGAACGCCGTCGACCTGGTCATCACCTTCCGCGCCCGGGCCGTCGGCGACGGCTTCGCCGTCGCCGTGACCGCGACGTCCACCCGGGACAACCAGCGAGTGGCCACCTGGCAGCGGCGGCTGGACCCGTGGCTGCATGCCGGGGCCGCTCCGGGGCTCGGCTACCTGGACTTCGGGACGGAGGCGGCGTTCATCCGCTTCGAGGGCGGCGGGAAGAACCTCCCCTGGCTGTCGGCCCGCGTGCTCGTGGGGCCGTCGAGTGAGCTCACCGGCGGCTACGCCCTGGAGCTGTCGGACGAGGCGGGGGGCGGCGTCTCCCGCGTGGCCGCGCAGGCGGGACAGCGCCGGCAGCTCATCGAGCAGCGCGCTCGCAGCGCCGACGCGGTCGCGCGGCTGACCCCGGTCCTCGCGCACGCCTTGCGGGAGGAGCGGCGCGTGACCATGCCGCCGGTAGGCCCGCAGCTGGCCGAGGCGGTCATGTGGGGCCTGCTCGCGGTCTTGCGGATGACGGGCGACACCACCCCCGTCTCGTTCCTGACCTCCGCGACCGGCGCCAGCCGGTCCGATGACACCGCCGGCATGCTGGTCTCGTTCCGGGCGGACGTTCCCGCGCCGCTGCCGCCCGACCCGGGGTTCGCGGCGCTGGCGGCCGACCTGGCCGGCCGGTTCGCGGCCGACCCGGCCGGCCTGCGGGCGACGCTCGCGAGCCTCGGCGTGCCCGGGGCGGCCGACGCCCGCGACCGGGTCAGCCGGCTGCTCACCTTGCCTCCCCGGGCCAAGCCGGGGGGCGCCGACCGAGGGGGAACGCCGACCGTGACGATCAACCCGGGCGACCCGCTCGCGTCCACCCTCCCGCCGACGCCGACGCCGACGATCCCGGTCGCCCGGGTCGCGCCGGCCGAGCCGGCCGTCATGTGCCCCATGTGCCTCGGCGACATCCGGGACTGGGACTCGCTCGACTTCTGGCGCTGGGACCCGACGGTGGGCGACGGGGAGTACGTGAGGATCGACATCCCGTCTGACCTCAATCCCGTCCAGCGGGCCCGGTTCACGCACGGCGCCTACATCCGTTGCCCCGCGTCGTCGGACGTGACCAAGGTCGCGCACTACTTGCCCGCCCGCTACGGGCAGTTCGGCCCGCCCGTCCTGCTCGGGTTCGTCGGCCTGACCCAGTCGGGCAAGACCCACCTGCTGGCCTCGATGATCGGGGAGCTGGGCCGGCTGTCGGAATTCGGGATCGACGTGACCGAGCTCGACCGGGCCACGCATCACGACTTCCTTGAGAACTCGGTCAAGCCGCTGATCGCCGGGAACAAGGTGCTGCCAGGGACGCCCGACGACGCGACGACCACGCTGACCGACGCGTTCATCATCCGGCGCGGCACTGGCCCCGGGTCGGAGCGGGTCGTGGCGCTGTTCGACGTCTCCGGCGGTGACCTGGCCCGGCGGGACACCACGAAGGAGTTCCTCTGGATCGCCAACGGGCTGTTCTTCGTCATCGACCCGGATCACATCAAGGCCAGCAAGGTCGGCGACGACACCTTCAGCAACGTCCTTGACATCATGGGGTCCCGGCCCTCGGCGCAGCGCCCGAGCGCCGCGATCGTCCTCAACAAGGCCGACAAGGTGCGCTTCGAGGAGCCCGTCGCGCGCTGGCTGCGCGCGGGCAACGGGGACCTGGACCCGGCCGAGTTCCTGCGCGAGAGCGCCGACGTCTACGCCTACCTGGAACAGCAGCAGGCCACGGCGCTGATCAAGCCGTACCTCGCGTGCGCGAAGGCCACCTTGCACGTCGCGTCCCCCACCGGCGGCGCCCAGGAGGGCGAGGACAAGGCCAGCAGGTACCCCCGGGGCGTGACCCCGCAACGGGTCCTGCGCCCGCTGGTGGCGATGCTGGCGATGACGGGCGTGCTCACCGGCCCGCAAGTTGAGCAGATAGGGGTCTGAGATGGCGGACGCGCAGGACCTGCACCAGATCGAGTACCGCCATCACCAGACCCGGGACCTGTCGCCCGCCGCGAGCTCCATGACCTCGCGGGAGTCGCTGTCCGCGTGGGACTCCCGCATTCGCTCCTGGGTGCGGCACCCGCATTCCGATGAGCTGTCCGAGAGCGCCTGCTACCAGGTATTCCCCAACGGGCAGGCGGCCCTGGCCTGGCGGTTCTGGGACGAGCGGGCCGCCAGCCGCGACGACGGCTCCCGCGGGCGGCCCCTGGTCTCCCGCGTCGTGGTCGGCTCGGCGGGCGTGCTCAGCCCCGAGGTGGCCCTCGCGGCCTGCCGGGCCGGGCTGTCCGCCGCGTGGGCTGGCCCGCTGCCGGGCGAGGTCCCCGACGACGGCGAGCTGCCGATGGCCAGCGGCGCGGTCCTGACCACGATGGCCCGCGAGGCCGCGGCTGACCTCGACCGGGCCGCGGCCGGGCAAGACGGGCTGCAGGCGGTCGTCGCGGCGGCCCTGGCCGAACCGTCGGCCCCGCTCGCCATCAGCGTCGCGGACCGGGTCATGCAGGTGCCGCTGGCCGGGTGCGTGCAGTGCGTCCTGTTGTGGGGGCTGCGACGGATCGCCTGGCCGCTGCTGGGCGAGGCCGGGCGCGGCTGGTCGTTCTCCACTTACGAGCTCTCGCTCGGGGAGACCGACCCGGCCAGCCTGCCCGCGATCGTGTTCCGGGTGGCGCGCGACAAGGTGCAGGCCCCGCCGTCCCGCTGGCGCCAGGAAGTCAAGGTGCGCCCGTTCGCGGCCGACGCGCTCGGCGAGGGAACCCCCTATGCGGGCCTGGTCGAGCTAGCGACCCAGCTCACCGCCGAGTACCGCCGCCATGGCGGGGCGGAACTGCAGCGGCTCATCGCCCGCTCGGCTGGCAACGGGGGAACCGCCGCCCTGCGGGTGGAGCGAGTCGCGCAGGCCCTGCGCAAGGCCCGCCCGCCCGCGGCCCGGCGCCAGGCCTCGCCCCAGGGTGCCGAAACCCTTGCCCCCGCGCCGCCCGGCCTTCCCGCGACCGCCTCCGGCGCCAGCCGGCCAGGCACTCAGGCCCCGGCCAGGGGGCCCGCCCACGACACCGCGGCCGTCCCGGGCCCAGCGGGCGCGCAGGCGCAATCGCCGGGCGCCGGCGAACAGGTCCCGGCCGGGGGGTGGCAGCCGCAAGAGCCCGCGGTGGCCGCCGACGGCTCGCCGCCCCCGGCCCGGCGGCCGCGCTCGGGCTCAGTCCGGCCGGCGCGCGAGGCGTCGCCGGTTCCCGCGCCACCTTCCGCCGAACCGCCCACCATGGCCTTGCCTACTGCCGGGCTGCCTACTGCCGGGCTGCCTACCGCCGGGCGGCCGGCCGCCGCGCCACTGTCAGCGGCGCAGCCGGCAGCGCTGTCGTCCATGGAGCCGTCGTCCAGCGCTGCCGCTCCCTCGCACGCCTCGCCACCCTCGTACCCCCGGCCCCCGTCGCATGAGCCGCCCCCGTCGTACGCCCCGCCCCCGTCGCATGAGCCGCCGCCGGCCAATGCGCAGCCGGCCGCGCCCAGGCAGCCCGCGCCGCCCGAGCAGCCGTCCATCCCGCCGCACCCGCCCGGCGTCCGGGGGCGGGCGCACCCGTCGCAGTCTCCGGCCAGCAAGGTCGCCGAGCTGACCGGGGACGAGCTGGCCGGAGCGGCCGGCCACGCCGGCGAGGGCCGGGCACCCGCCCCCGGGCGCGGCCGGCCGGATCAGCGCCCTGGTGAGCTCGCGTCCTCGCGGTCCGGGCAGCCGGTTCCCCCGCTCCCCCCGCGCGGCCAGAGCGTCCACCGGCCCGAGGGCTGGCCGGCCACCCCCGAGCGGCACGTCCCGCTGCCAGCGGGCCCCGGCCCCGGCGTCGGCCCGGCGAGCAGCCTGCTCAAGGAGCTGGAGATGCTCACCGAGAACCAGGGGCAGTTCCAGGCCCTCCTGGACGCGTTCCGCCACGGGGAGCCCATCACCCCCGAGGAACGCGGCAAGTGCTGGAGCGTGATCTCCGCCTCCGGCTGGTACGAGAACATCGGCCGCAACAACAACATGTTCCGCTCCGACGACCTGTCCGTGATCTTCGAGCTGGTGGTACTCCCCGACCTGGCCGAGCAGCCCGCGCCAGTGGCCATCGCGCGATGGGCGCGGGAGGCCCCCGTCCCCATGATCCAGGGCCTGCTGGCCGCCGCGATGAAGGCCGGCGCGGAAACGTGGAATGCCGCGATGGCCATTCTTGAGCCGGCCCTCGCCTATCGCTGGACGATCGAGCGCTTCATCCGTGACCACTGGGATGAAAACCGGGCCGTTCCGTCCCTCGCGGATCCCCCGCGGGGCGAGGGGCGGGCAACGCTCCGCGAACGACTGGGACGGCGCCGCCAGTCTTTAGCCGAGATGGGCGACATCGGCTGAAAAACGCTTATGATGCTGCTTGCCGGCGGCATCATGACGGGGGAAGGCGGAAATCGTGGACGAGGCGCAGGCGGAGACCGGGCCGGGCGCGGCCGCCGGGGACCTGGCCGGGGAGGCCGAGGCCGGCATTCCGGCGGGCGAGGGGCCGGGCGCGGCGGAGATCCTGGCGGAGTTGCGCGAGTTGCGCGAGTGCTTCGATTCCAAGATCCGGTACGACCAGGCCAAGGAACGCCAGATCGACGTCCTCCACGAGGAACTGCAAGGTTACCGGCAGGGCTTGTACCAGCAGATCATGATGCCAGTCATGGCCGATTTGATCAGCATCTATGACGAGGCCGCCGGCCTGGTGAACGGGCTTCCCCCGGCCAGCGCCGAGAGCGTCGCCTTCCTCGTGGAGACGGTCGAAATGGTGCTCGAACGCTACGAGGTGACCCGGTTCACCTGCGAGGGCGACGCGATCGACCGCTCCCGGCAAAAGGTGATCGACACCGAGCCCACGGCCGCCGCGGAACTGGCCAAGCGGCTGGCGCGGCGAGTGCGGCCCGGGTTCGAGGTCAAGGTTCCCGGGCCGGAGATGAAGGGCAAGGTCATCCGGCCCGAGTGGGTGGTGGCTTACCGCCACGTGCCGGAGCCGGAGTCCCTGCAGGCGGCTGAGGACTGAATTTCCTGCCCGGAGCGGAGGAACGATGGAGAGCAAGCAGGTTTTCGGGATCGACCTGGGTACCACCTATTCCTGCATCGCGGTCGTGGACGAGCTTTCGGGGAAGCCATACGTCCTCCCCAACGTCGAGGGCGACCTCACGACGCCGTCGGTCGTTTACTTCGAGGACACGGCGACCCGCGTCGTCGGAAAGGAGGCGAAGAATACCGCCGTCCTGGAGCCCGACCGCGTCATCGAGATGGTGAAGCGCAATATGGGCACCCCGGACTGGCGCTGGTCCTTCGAGGGGGAGGAGTTCTCCCCCGAGGAGATCTCGGCTTACATCCTCCGCAAGGTCGCCGACGACGCCGAGCAGAGCCTCGGCGCCCGGCCCGAGGACGTCGTCATCACCTGCCCGGCGTACTTCGGCATACCCCAGCGCGATGCCACCGCCGCGGCTGGCCGCATCGCCGGCCTCAACGTGCTCGAGGTCATCAACGAGCCGACCGCCGCCGCGATCTCCTACGGCTTGCAAGACGACCAGGACCAGGTCGTCCTCGTCTATGACCTCGGCGGCGGCACCTTCGACGTCTCGATCATCGAGGTCATGGACGGCTCGGTCTCGGTGATCGCGACCGGGGGCGACCACGAGCTCGGCGGCCGCGACTGGGACGAGGAGGTCGTGAAGTACCTGGC
Source organism: Trebonia sp. (assembly GCA_036276115.1). GTDB lineage: Bacteria > Actinomycetota > Actinomycetes > Streptosporangiales > Streptosporangiaceae > Trebonia. Next base: position 8,400 of record DATBEM010000173.1, on the reverse strand, counting down.
GGCCGAGTGGATGGCCCAGACCGGGTCGGCCGCGGATCCCGCCGCCTCGGCGGAGACCCTCCAGGACCTGTGGCGGCGGGCCGAGGACGCCAAGCGCTCGCTGTCGACCCGGGCCGAGACGAAGGTCCAGGTCAGCCACGAAGGGCAACGGATCACGGTCACGCTCACGCGGGAGAGGTTCGACGAGCTGACCCAGTACCTGCTCGAGAACACGATGGTGATGACCCGGGACACGATGCTGGTCGCGCGCGAGCTCGGCCACGCCAGCGTCGACAAGCTGCTGCTCGTCGGCGGCTCGACGCGGATGCCGCAGGTCATGGAGCGGCTGCGGCGTGAGTTCGGCCAGGAGCCGCAGGTCCACGACCCGGACCAGTCGGTCGCCAAGGGGGCCGCCATCTACGGCCAGAAGCTCGCCATCGGCCGCCGGATCGACACCGAGATCGCCCGCGAGCTGGGCACGTCGCCCGAAGAGGCGGGCGCCGGGGAGGTGGCCCCCGAGGTCAGGGAGCGAGCGCAGCAGGCCGTCGCCGATGACCTCGGCATGCGGCTGCCCGCCCTCAAGAAGCTGGACGACATGAAGGTCACCAACGTGGTGAGCCACAGCTTCGGGGTGGTCGCGGTGCGCGAGAAGGGGGCGGAGCTGGTGGAGTACATCTCCAACCTCGTGCTGGCCCAGACGCCGCTGCCGGCCGCCCGCACTCGTGAGTACGCCACCGTGGAACACAACCAGGACGGGGTCGACCTCCGGATCATGGAGTCGTCCGTGCGCCAGGACGAGGTAGGCGACACCGCGGACGGGACCGAGGTCGGCTCGGCCGTCTTGCCGATGACGCCCGGGCTCCCCAAGGGGGCGCCGATCGAGGTCACCTTCGAGCTGAACCAGCAGGGCAGGCTCGTCATCACGGGCAAGGACATGGCCGTCGGCGGCAAGACGGTCATCGCCACCATCGAGACCAACCGGGTGCTGTCGGAGGAAGACGTGGAAAAGGCCGCCCGCCGGGCGCGTGGCGTCTCGGTTACCGGCTAGCCGGCGGGCGCGATGGCACCAGCAGTAGGGATTGACCTCGGCACCACGTACTCCGCGGTCGCGTGGATGACGCCCGGGGGCAAGCCCGAGGTGATCGCGGACGAGGCGGGCGAGCCCCTGACCCCGTCGGTGGTGAGCTTCGCCGCCGGGCGGCCCGTCGTCGGGCCGGCCGCGAAGGAGGACCAGGCCCGCGGGGAGCAGGACGTCGCCGCCTACTTCAAGTCGCGCATGGGGGACCGGGAGTTCCGGCGCTTCCTCGGCGGCCGGGACTGGACTGCCACCGGGTTGTCGAGCCTCGTCCTCGGGCACCTGAAGGCCCAGGCCGAGCAGGCACTCGGCCAGCCCGTGACCCGGGCCGTGATCACCGTCCCTGAGTACTTCACGCACCCGCAGCGGACCGCCACGATGGAAGCGGGCCGGATCGCCGGGCTGGACGTGCCCCGGATCATCAGCGAGCCGACGGCCGCCGCGCTGGCCTACGGGCTGCGCCCCGGCGCCAGCGCGGGCCGCTTCCTGGTCTACGACCTGGGCGGGGGCACCTTCGACGTCTCGCTCGTCGCGCTCACGGCCGACTCGCTGGACGTGCTCGCCGCCGCCGGCGACCATGAGCTCGGCGGCCGGGACTGGGACGACCGGCTGGCGCTGGAACTGCACGAGCGCTTCCGGGCGGAGACCGGCGGCGATCTCCTCGCGACCGATAACGGAGCCCTCCTCGTCGCCGTGGAGCAGCTCAAGCGATCCTTGTCCGCCCGGCGCAGCGCCGAGATCCGGGTCGGCGACGGCCAGCGCACCAGCCGGTACACGGTGAGCCGGGCGGAGCTCGACGCGATGACCGCCGACTTGCTCGAGCGGACGGCGCTGCTCACCGGGCAGGCGCTCGCCGACGCCGGGCTGGCCTGGGCGGACGTGGATGGCGTGCTGCCGGTCGGCGGATCGACCCGGATGCCCATGGTGGCGGCCTGGGTGGAGCGGATGTCGGGCCGGCCGCCGCTGAGCGGCATCCACCCCGACCACGCCGTCGCGCTCGGGGCGGCGGTCCAGGCGGCCCTGCTGCCGCAGCCCGGGCTGCCCGCGGCCGGCTCCCGCCCGCAGGGGGCACCAGCGCTGCCCGGATCGAAGCGGATCAGGGACGTCGTCGCCCATAGCCTGGGCATGATCGCCGAGAGCGAGGACGGCCAGCGCTACGTCAACAGCATCCTGCTCCGCCGCAACACCGCGATCCCGTCGCAGGAGGTCCGGCCGTACCAGTTCGACGTGCCCGCGAGCGACGCCGAGCTTGAGGTCTACCTCACCCAGGGCGAGACCGGCAGCCCGGCTGAGTGCAGCTACCTGGGCCGGTACCAGGTCACCGGCTTCCCCGCCGGGACATCCGGGCCGGACGTCATTGACGTCGCCTATGCCTACGACGAGAACGCGGTCGTCGGCGTCGAGGCGGTGCAGCGCTCGACCGGCGCGCGGCTGCGGGTCGTCCGGGACGAGCTGCCCGACGACGTGCCGGACCGCTTCCTGGGGCCGCCCGCCCGGCCCCGGGCCCGCGGGCCGGTGACCGTCTACCTCGCGTTCGACCTGTCCGGCAGCATGAGCGGGCGGCCCTTGCTGGAGGCCCAGCGGGCCGCGCACGCGTTCGTCAGCCAGGTCGACCTCACCAGCACGGCGGTCGGGCTGATCGCGTTCTCCGACTCCGTCCTGGTCGAGCTGGCCGCGAGCCAGAGCGCGACCGCCATCGGCCAGGCCATTGACGGGCTGCGCATCGGCCGCACCGGCATCGGCAACGCCGGCCACCCGTTTGACCACCTGCTGTCGATGCTGGACGACCGGGCCGGGGGCCGGTACGGCGTCGTGCTCGCCGACGGCGTCTGGAGCCGCCAGCCGCACGCGGTCGAGCGGGCGCAGCACTGTCACCGCCAGCAGATCGAGATCATCGCGATCGGCTTCGGGCAGGCCGACCGCAAGTTCCTCGGCCAGATCGCCTCCAGCACTGAGCAGGCGTTCTTCACCACCGTGAACGACCTCGCCACCACGTTCAGCACGATCGCGCGCGAGCTCACCGAGGGCACCCCCGGGACCCGGCGGGGAGTGCGCAGCCGATGACCGCCGACGACGCCCGGCCTAACTTCTACACGATCCTCGGCCTCGACCCGGACGCGCCCTGGAACGACGCGAGCTTCAGCCGGACGCTCACCGACAAGCGCAACGAGTGGTCGCGCCAGGCGACGACGGGCATCAAGACGAGCCCGGCGACGGTGACGGCAAAGCGGAACCTCGGCCTCATCCGGGGCATCGAGGCGCAGATGCGCGACCCCGCCTCGCGCGAGAGCCAGCGGCAGAAGGCCCGCGAGCTCGCCGCCAGCCAGCAGGCCGCCGAGCGGGACAAGCTCGCCGCCGACCTGGACCTGATGCTGGCCAAGGGCTACCTGTGGGACGTCGAGGTCGAGCGGCTGCGGCGCGATCATCTCGGCGTCCTGACGGCCAACCCGGACCTGGCGCGGAAGGTGGACAAGGCTCGGCACGAGTCCCGGGCGCAGCCGGGCGATCCGGTCCGGTTGCCCGCCGTCACCGAGCGCAACATCCGCTCCAACCTCCGGATCGTCGGCCAGGCCGACCTCTACGCGGTGCTGCGCGACGTTGCCCCCGACGTCAGCGAGCGGACGGCGCGCCCCCAGCTCCTGGCGGCGGCGGAGGCGCTGTACCAGAAGGCCCAGCGGAACCCGAATAAGCAACGGCCCGAGGTGGGGGCCGCCCAGCAGCTGGCCGGCCTCGCCCAGCAGGTCTTCGGGTCCGACGACCAGCGGGAGCGGCACGACACGTCCATGCGCCTGTTCCCGCTCGATGACCTGCTGGCCCGCTACGAGCAGGCCCTCGGGGCGGCCCGCGCGATCGACTCGCGCCAGGCCGAGCGGTTCCTGCGCGAGGCTGTCTCGGCCGGGATCGGCCTCGATGAGGCGAGGCAGGCGCTGGCCGCCCACTTCCGGGGCAAGAACTGGCCGGTGGACCTGCCGTCGTCGGCGGCCGAGGAGCGGCTGCGGGCCGAGGTCCGCTGCCCGCACTGCGGGCACCTGAACGACCCCGGTAACGCGTACTGCGCCGACTGCAGCCGGCCGCTGCGCGAGTCGTGCCCGGCCTGCGACGCGGTCCTTCCGCTGGCGGCCCGGGCGTGCCCGCGCTGCGGGTTCCCCGTCATCGAGCGCGCGTACGCGGGCTACCTGGCCGACGAGGCCGAGGCCAGCCTGGAACGGGGCGACCTGGTGGCGGCGGCGGACCTCATCGGGCGCTGGGAGTCGGCGTGGCCGGTGCCCGCCGGGCGCCCGGAACCGCTGGCGGACCGGGCGCGGCGGGCGCGCGAGCGGCTGGCCGCGCTGCTGGCCGACCTCGGGGACAAGGCCGGCCAGGCGACCGCCTTGATGGACGAGCGGCGCTACCATGACGCGCTCCGGCAGCTGCGCGGGCTGCCGTTCCGCCCGCCCGGCGTCGCCGCCCTGATCGAGCGGTGCGAGGCCGCGATCGGCGAGGCCAGCCGGCTGTGCCGGGAGGCGCGGGCACCGGGCGTCCCCGACGAGCGCCGGGCGCTGCTGTACTCCGAGGCGCTGCACGCGTGCGCCGACCACGCCGCCGCCCGGGACGGGCTCGCCCTGATCCCGCCCCCGCCGCCGCGGCGATTGCGGGCCGAGCCGGACCTGGCCCGCAAGGTCGTCCGGCTGACCTGGGAGGCCGTCCCCGGGCTGAGTTACTCCTCGGTGATCTTCCGCTCCCCCCGGCCGCTGGCCGACAGCGCGCCGGACGGGCAGTACCGGCGGGCGGTGGTGCGCGGCCGCGGGGAGTGGGAGGACAACGCGCCCCCGGCCGGGGTGCCCCTGTGGTACGCGGTGTTCACCGAGCGGGACGGCGCCACCGCCTTGTCCGCGCACGGGGCGGTCACCAGCCCGGCCGTCGTGCTCACGGCTGACCCCGAGCTCACCCTGCTGCCCGGCGATGGCCAGGTCAGGATCTCGTGGCGGCTCCCGGAGAACGCGGGCGGGATCGAGCTGACCCGGGCGGAGGTCGGCCCCGGCGGCGCGGTCGTGCCCGGGACCGCTATCCCGCTGCCGCTGCCTGCGCCGGGGACCCGGTTCCTGGCCGACGCGGATGTCCGCAACGGCGTCACGTACCGGTACGTGGCCCGGGCGACGTTCGGCTCAGGCGGCCACGCCGGCCAGGGCGGCCAGGGCGCCGGGCAGCGGTCGCCGGGAACGACGCGGGACGTCACCCCGGCCGCCCGGCCGCAGCCGCCGGGGGCGGTCGCGGTCCGCGGCTACGCGCCGCCGCCGGGGGTGGCGGTGTACCTGCACCGGGTCGAGCTGCGCTGGCCGCAGGGGCCGGACGGGATCGTCAAGGTCATCCGGACCGTGCCCGAGGGGGTTGCCCTCCCCGGCGGGGACGACTTCCCCGAAGCGGCGCTGCACAGCTCGCAGCTCGTGATCGAGCCGGACCAGGGCGGCGACTACTGGTTCACTGGCCTGTCGCTGTGCACCTACACGCCGGTGCTGTTCCTGAACGGCCGCTGCTACCCGGGCGAGCCCCGGCATTACGCGCTCGGCCCGGAGGTGGCGGGCTTGCTGGCCGAGGCCGGAGCTGCCGCCGCCGACGCGAGCGGAGCCGCCGGGGCCCTGGTCGCGGTGACCTGGACCTGGCCGGACGCGGCGGACGCGGCCGTGGTGGCCTGGGATTCTCCCGCCGGGCCGTTCGACCCGGTCGCCGCCCCGGGCCACGTCCGGGTCGCGCGGTCCCCGGGCCAGCGGGCCGGGCGGCTCGACGTGCCCGCCGATGACCCGCACCGGCTGGTGCTGCGGGTGGCGGCGGTCCGCCGCGCCGGCGGCCTGGACTACGTCACCTCGGGCCTCAGCGTGAGCGCGACCGCCAGTGTCCGGCCCCCCGCGCCGGCGGCCGCAGCCGCTGGCGACTCAGGAGACAAGGCGGGCCCGGGCGGGGAGCAGGCCCCGCGACCCCGGCGCGGGCTGCTCCGGCCCCGGGGTCGCGGCGAGCCGCGCCGGTTAGGACTGCTGCTTGAACAGGTAGATGTTCAGCTCGATGGTCGTCACCGAGCCGCCGCCCCAGAACTGCCGCGACACCGCGACGCGAAACAGCGGGCTCTGGGGGTCCATCCCCCGCAGGATGGACCACACCTTGCTGTCGAGCTGCCGCCACTGGCTGGAGTTGACGTCCCCGCCCCCGAAGAGCATGACCAGTCCCGCCTGGCGCCCGCTGAGCTGGGAGTTGCCGCTGATCGCCTTCCTGATCGAGGCGGCCGAGACGCTGCTGGGGTTGATCGTCAGCTTGACGTCCACGTAGCTGAGCTGGAGGGCGGGCACCGGGACCCTGGTCGCACTCGGCTTGGGGGTCGGGGCGGGCGTCGCCGTCGGGTGCGGCTTCGGCTTGGCCGAAGGAAGCGCGATGCCTACGGTGGTCGCCAGCAGGAACACCGCCGCGATCGCCAGCAGCAAGTCGGCGAACAGCCAGCCGGTGACGCCGAACTGCGCGTTCCCGGACTCCCCGCGCCGCCCGCCCCGGCGCCGGTAGCGAGACGCCATCGCTAGCGGCCCCCGCTACGCCGGAACCACGGTCGCCGGCCCGGTCCGCCCCAGGAGGCTGCCCGCAGGTCGCGGGCGGCCGTGCTGAGGGCGGAGGAAGAGTCGTTCAGCGCGGTGCTGGTGCTGGCGAGCTTGCGCTGGACGGCCTCGATGTCCTTGCTCACGGTGGTGGCCACCTTCTCGACGCCGTCGCGCATGTCGCGCATCGACGCCTGGAACTCAGCCGACGCCGTGCCGATCGTGGCGGCGACCTTGTCGACGCCGTCGCGCATGGTCCCCAGGGAGCCCTCGAACCCGCCGATCGCCGTCGCGGAGGTGGTCATGCTGGCCGCGCTGCTGGCCACCGTGGTGGTGAACTCGCGCTGCGACGCCTCGATGGAGCCGAGGTTCCTGGCCAGCGCGTCCGCGATCCGGTCATACGCCTTGGCGCTGCTGGCCAGCTCGCGGGCGGCGTCCCGGATGCCCGACACCCCCAGCGATAGGTCGCTCACCCCGGCCCGGTAGGTCTCCTGGTGCTTGGCGAGCTCGGCGAGCATGTCGGTGAGCTGCTTGACGAGCGGTGCCATCTGCAGCTCGACCAGCCGCTGGAGGGTTTCCCGGGCCTCAGTGGCGGTGCGGTTGATGAACTGCTCGTTGTCCCGGCGGACGGCGGCCAGCGTCGCCTGGACCTCGGTCGAGAACTGGCCGATGAATTCCTTGCCCTGGTCCTGGATCCCCGTGAGCTTGTCGCTCGCCAGCGTGATCGCCTGCTGGCTGGTGGCGGCGAGCAGGCGCGTCTCCTCCATCGCCCCGCCGATGATGCGCGAGGCGGCCTCGGCCCACTCCTCGGCTGAGGCGGGCGCCTTCGTCAGCCCCTGGCGCATGGCCGCCTCCAGGGTGCTCATCGCCGAGTACAGCGAGTCCAGGACGTGGCCCTCGCGCCGGGCGGTCCGGCCCTCCTCGTAGTGCACCCACCCGGTGAGGCCGAGGACGAGGACCAGCAGTGCGAAGTCAGTGCCGGCGACGGTGGCGAAGCTGAAGAAGCCGCGCCCGAAGCCCTGCTCCCACAAGAGCAGGAACGGCCTGGTGCCGAGGGCCGGATGGGCTTGCAGTTCCTGGTTGTAGTACTTGCTCGCGAACGCGAGGCTGAGCCAGGTCACCAGGAGCGGCAGCAGGGCGGCCGCGTTGCGCACCGTCTGCGCGAGGCGGATCCGCCCGCTGAGCGCGGCCGATAGCTCGTCGGCGGCCAGGTCGGGATCGGCCAGCCGCTCCAGGGTCGCGAAGTCGGCCCGCCGGGCGTGCTCGTCAATGCGGGAAAGCCGCCTGGCGGCATCGGGCGCGCCTGCCCTGCGCAATTGGCCACAGGCTGAGCTAAGCTGCCCCGCCGCCTCGGTCGCCAGCGTCCCCCCGAGCCCGGCCACATTCGGAAAACCCGTGCTGAACTGGTTGCCTGATGTGGCCATACGCCTTCCCTGACGGTCGTCGCGATAAGACATGACGAGGCGGCCCCCCGCTTCATGGTCATACTCTAGACGTTAGGCAAGGAACCGTGGTTTACGGTTACACATAACGTCATGGCGACGTTTGCTTGCGTTTGTCATGGAACTGCGTGAAAGCAGCCGCCTGAGACTAATTCGCGGCGCCACTAGCGGCGGATTGCGCGGAAGTAATCGTCATCCGCCCGGTAACGGCGCCCGCCGCCGGGCGGCCAGGGCGGTGACCACCAGGCTGAGCAGGCAGGCGAGCGAGAGCAGCAGGTAGGGCACCGCGTCGGAGGTCGCCTGGGCGATCGCCCCGGCGGCGGCCGCCGCGACCGCCTGGCCGCCGGCC
>DATBEM010000172.1:0-54761 GCA_036276115.1 Trebonia sp. | reverse complement strand
GACCGGCAACACCAACGCCCTGTTCGCCGCCACCTTGCAGTACTCGGGCTACTACTCCTTCACCGCCGACAGCTCCGGCCTGTGCCTGGCCGTCCCCTCCACCGCCAGCGGGGCCCAGCTCCAGCAGGCCGCCTGCACCGGGACCGCGGCCCAGGCGTTCAGCCTGGTGCCGTGAGCGGGATCGCGGCGAGGCGGCTCGCTCAGGCGGGATCGAGCCAGAGCCGGGCGGCCAGCAGCAGCCCCAGCAGCGCGGCGAGCCAGCGCAGGACGCCGGCCGGCACGCGCCGGGCCAGCCGGGGCCCGATCGCGCTGCCCGCGAGCATCCCGATGCCCAGCGGCGCCGCCGCCCGCCAGTCGACCGGGCCGGCGGCGATGAACGCGAGCGCCGAGACGAGCGAGGAGGCGCCGATGAGCATGTTCTTGAGCGCGTTCGCCCGCGCCATGTGCTCGTCGGCGGTCGCCAGCAGCAGGCCGAGGGTCATCACCCCGGCCCCGGCGCCGAAGTACCCGTTGTAGGCCGACACGGCCAGCAGCCCCGCGAGCAAGGCCGGCCCGCCGCCGGCCGGCTCACGGCGGCGGGCGGAGATCCAGGGCTGGGCGAGCAGGGCGACCGACCCGGCGGCCACCAGGAAGGGGACGACCCGGGCGAAGGCCTGCGGCGGGGTGGACAGCAGCAGCCCCGCGCCGGCCGCGCCGCCTGCCGCAGCGACCCAGGCCCAGCGGGCCAGCCACCGCCCCCGGCCCCGCAGTTCGGGGCGTGATGCCAGCGCGGAGCCAGGCCAGCAGGCGACCAGGGCGACGTTGTTGGCGACGCTCGCGGCCAGGGCGGGCACGCCCGCCGCCAGGAGGGCCGGGTAGGAGATGAGGGAGGTGATGCCGCCCGCGGTCCCCACGACCCCGGCAGCCAGCCCGGCGATCGCGAGCAGCCCGGGCCCGGCGATGCCCGTCATGCGCGCGGCCAGCCTGGGCGAACGGCATCCGGGCCGGCCCCGGCCAGGGCCGCCGCGGCTACCGGTATCGCCGGGCCTACGATAGCGCTATCCTTGTCTTTCATAAACAACGATAGCAGTACTGATCTCATCAAGCAGTGGCTGCGGGGCGAGGCCGCCCGGCTCGGCCCGGGCCAGCGACTGCCCTCCTCCCGCGCGATCATCGCCGAGCGCCACGTCAGCCCGCTTACCGTCTCGCGCGCCCTGGCCGAGCTCAGCCGGGAGGGTGTCGTCGTCATCCGGCCCGGCACGGGGACGTTCACGGCCCCGCCCGGCAGCGGCGGGCCCTCGGCCCCGGCGGACTACTCCTGGCAGACCGTGGTCCTGCCGGAACGCCCCGTCGACGCCGCCGGCCTGTCGCCCCTGGCCGACCCGCCGCACGCGGACGGCGTGATCTCGCTGGCCACCGGCTACCTGCACCCGTCCCTGATGCCGGCCGCCGCGCTCCGTTGCGCGCTGGCGCGGGCGGCCCGTTCCCCCGACGCGTGGGACCGGCCCCCCACCCCGGGCCTGCACGAGCTGCGCGCGTGGTTCGCCCGGGAAGCCGGGCCCGGCTGCGATGCCCGGGACGTGATCGTCACCAGCGGCGGGCAGGGCGCGCTGTCGGCCGCGTTCCGCGCCATCGCCTCGCCCGGCGCCCGCCTCCTCGTCGAGTCGCCCACCTACCCCGGGGCCCTCGCCGCCGCCCGGGCGGCGGGCATCAGGCCGGTGCCGGTCCCCGTCGACGCGGACGGGATCATCCCCTCGCACCTCGCCGGGGCGCTCGCCCGCACGGGCGCCCAGGCGCTGTACTGCCAGCCCGCCTACCACAACCCCACCGGGGCGGTCCTCGCCCCAGGCCGGCGCCGGGAGGTGCTCGCCATCGCGGCGGCCGCCGGGGCGTTCATCATCGAGGACGACTGCGCCCGCTGGCTGTCCCACCACGGCCGCGCTCCCGCGCCGCTGCTCGCCGACGACGCCGACGGGCGGGTCATCTACCTCACCTCCCTGACCAAGGCCGCCTCGCCGAGCCTGCGCACCGGGGCCCTGATCGCGCGCGGCCCCGTCGCCAGCCGCCTGCGCGCCCTGCGCGCGGTGGACGACCTGTTCGTCGCCCGCCCCCTGCAGGAGGCGGCACTGGAGCTGGTCACCAGCCCGGCCTGGGGCCGGCACCTGAAGAACCTGGGCCAGTCCCTCGGCCACCGGGCCTCGGTCCTCCTGGGCGCCGTCGGCCGCCACCTCCCGGCGGCCAGCGTCACGGCCCCAGCCGGCGGGATGCACCTGTGGGCGGCGCTTCCCCCCGGGGCCGACGACCTGGAGATAGCCGAGGCCGCCGGCCGCAACCGCGTGATCGTCATGCCCGGGCAGCCGTTCTTCCCGGCCGAGGCGCCCCGGCCCTGCCTGCGGCTTACCTTCTCCGCCGCCGCGGACGAGGCCGAACTGGACACGGGCATCCGCCGGCTCGCCGCCGCGGCCCCCGGGCTGGCCCGCCCGCCGCGGCCGGGCGGACACTGGTGCTCATGAGCGTGACGAGGCCCCGGGTCGTGGTGACTCACTGGGTGCACCCGGAGGTGACCGCCTACCTGGCTGGCTTCTGCGATGCCGTGATCCCCTCGCGGGAGGAAGGCGCGTGGCCCCGGGAGAAGGTCGCCGGCCTGGCCGCGGACGCGGACGGGCTGATCGCCTGCATGGCCGACAGCGTCGACGAGGCGTTCCTGTCCGGTTGCCGGCGGCTGCGGGTCATCAGCGCCACCTTGAAGGGCTACGACAACTTCGACGCCGAGGCGTGCTCCCGGCACGGGGTGTGGCTGGCCGTCGTGCCCGGCACGATCATCGCCCCGACCGCCGAGCTGGCCATCGGGCTCATCATCGGCCTGATGCGCAAGATCCCCCAGGGCGACGCCCTGGTGCGGGAGGGCGGCTTCGCGGGCTGGCGCCCGCAGCTGTACGGGGCGGCCCTGTCCGGCGCCACCGTGGGAATCGCGGGCATGGGCCAGCTCGGCCAGGCCATCGCCCGCCGCCTGGCCGGGTTCGAGGCCGAGATCGTCTACCACGACGCCCGGCCGCCCGGCGCGGCGGCCGGGGAGCCGCCACCGGGGTCGTACCGCGGCCTGGAGCAGGCCGCCGAGGCCAGCGACGTCCTCGTCGTGGCGCTCCCGCTGACCAGCAGCACCCGGCACCTCATCGGCCCGGGGCTGCTCGGACGGATGCGTCCCGGCGCGTTCCTGGTCAACGTCGGGCGAGGCTCGGTCGTGGACGAGGAAGCGGTCGCCCGCGCACTGGACTCCGGCCGCCTCGGCGGCTACGCGGCGGACGTGTTCGCCATGGAGGACTGGCTGCTGCCCGGCCGTCCCCCGGCTATCGCGGACCGGCTGCGGCGCCATCCCCGCACCCTGTTCACCCCGCACCTGGGCTCGGCCGTCGACGCCGTGCGCCGCCAGATGTCGCTGCAAGCAGCGCGGCAGCTCCAGCAGGCACTCGACGGCCATCCCCCCGACAACGCCGTCAACCAGCCGGCCCCGGCGCGCTAATGCCCCCGTCCGGGATCCGGCTGCTAGTCCGCCCGGGCGGTAAGCCCACCGCCAGTAACCCGCGACTCAGCAATATCAACGAGTATCTGCGGTACCGCCGCTTAAAATGAGCCTTGACGGCTCCCCGACTACCGCGTTAGAACTAATCATTCGCTGCTTTTCCAGCGGGATGGCAGGGTGTAGCGCCTGGTAGCACGGCAGTTGTGAGGAGGGGCCGGTGGCAAGGATACCTCGCATTGCATTTTTCGTCCCCGGGATTCTGGCAGGGATTTTCGTGCCCGCCGTGATCGTGAGCACGCCCAAGCCTGCTCCCCCGAATACCGTCGGCATGAATTTCATGGACTTCACGAAGGACACCGTGGTGCTGCACCCCGGTGACCGCCTGACCCTGGTCAATAGCTCGCGTAACATCCACGTGGTCGGGCCGGGGCAGAACGGCCAGGTCGTCAGCCCCGTGCGCGGCGAGCCGCTGACCGGCTTCCATCAGATGGAGACGAACGCCGTCTACACCATCGGCCCCTGGCGGACGCCAGGCACGTACTACGTGACCTGCTCGCTCCACCCGATGATGAACCTCAAGGTCGTTGTCGACCCCTGACTCGCACCCCTCAATGAGCCAACCCGAAACCCATTAGTCCCATATTTTCGAGAGGAGGAAAGTCATGCGGTCTTTCGTCATTAGCGTCAAGCACATGCGTTATGTGCTGGGCTCGCTCAGCGCGGTCATGTTCAGCACTGCCTCGTCCGCTTCTCTCTAACGAGAGCAGCTGAGGCAACGTGCGGGCCGGCGCAATCCGATCGAGGGGCGTCGGCCCGCGCACCGGGAGTCCACGACAGTGAGATAGTCGCATTCGCGGTCGCGCGAAGAGGGAACGGGACGGCTATGTTCGAAACGGGCGTACGGCAGTTCCGCCTCGCGCTTGGCCTGGTCGCGGGGCGGCGGATCGACCCGGGCAACGTCGCCCGGCTGGTCGATGACGTGCTCGCGACCCTCGCCGAGTTCGGCGAGCCCGGCGCGGACGCGGCCGAGCTTATCGACGGGCCGACGACCAGCCCCGAGGCACAGCTGGAGACCGCGAACCGCGGCCTGCGCCGCACCGCCCGCAGGCTCGCCGCCCAGTCGCCGTTCTACGCGCGCCGCTTCGCCGCCGCCGGCACGGACCTGGCCCGGTTCGGCCTCGCGGGGCTACGGCAGGTCCCGGTCACCGTCAAGGCGGACCTGACCGAGCGGCCGGGCGACTTCCGCTGCGCCGACGTCCCGCCCTACCTGGCTACCCGCACCACCGGCACCACCGGGCGCCCGACCGAGGTTTGGCTCTCGCGCTATGAGATGGAGCTGTGGCCCGCGCTCGGCGCGCTGGCCTCGGTGCTGCGCGATGAGCTCCGGCCGGGCGACGTCATGCAGGTGAACCTGAGCTCGCGCTCGACCGCCGCCTTGCACCTGGCCGCCGCCAGCTGCCGCCTGGTCGGGGCCGGGTGCCGCCCGCTCGGCATCGTGCCGCCGGAGGCGGCGCTGGACGCCCTGGCCGACGGGGGCACGACGATCCTGCTGAGCTGTCCCAGCTACCTGGCCGAGCTGGTGAACGAGGCCCGGCGCCGCGGCCTGGGCGCGGGCGACTTCCGGCTGCGCCGCATCGTGGTGGGCGGTGAGGTGCTGTCCCCCAGCCTGGCCCGGGCGGCCGCGCGGGCGTTCGGCGTGACGGCGGTCGAGGACCCCTACAGCATGACCGAGATCGCCCCCGTCAGCGGGCGCACCTGCCGCCAGGGGCACCAGCACTATGACCTCAACCTCGGGTATACCGAGCTCATTGACCTGGACACGGGCGAGCTGGCTGCCCCGGGGGCGCTGGGCACCCTCGTGGTCACCCCGTACTTCCCCTACCGCGACTGCACGCCGGTGTTCCGCTACGACACCCGCGACGTGGCCCGGTGCCTGCCCGACGGGCCACTGAGCTGCGAGCTGGCCGGCGTCCCGGCCACCAGCCAGATCGTCGGCAAGGCCAATCAGCTGCTGCGCCTGCACGACGGCGAGGTCATCACCCCCCGCCAGCTCATCGAGGCGATCGAGGCACTGCCGGGCGAGCCCTGGCCCGCCCGCTACCGCGCCACCGCCGACGGCGACCGGATCCGGCTCGCCCTGCCGGCCAGCGCGATCGCCGGCTACGGGCACGCCGAGGCCGAGCGCCACTTCGCGGCGGCCGGGCTGGGCGCTGACCTCGACATCGTCCCCGACGACCAGGGCGCCGCGCTTCGCCACACGCGCAGCGACCTGCATGAAACCATGTTCGCCAGCCAGCACGCACTCGCCGGAGCATGACATGTCAGTGCCAATCTCGCCGGTATCCCTCACGGAGCAGACGCTGGTCGAGCTCTGCGTCATCATGTCCGGCCTGGTCGCGGCCTGCGGGGGCGCGCTCGCCTACTTCCGCCGGGTGCGCCAGGAACGCCCGCCGATCGGGACGTTCAACGGTCGCGACGTCGTGATCCTGCTGATCTTCATCGGCGTCCTGCCGTTCGTGTACGGCTGGCTGCCCGTCCCGCTGGTCACCTGCCTGCTGGTCCTGACGTTCGCCTCCGCCCTGCACATCGGCTACCGGCCGGTGCTCGGCCCGGTAGGGGTCTGGGTGGGCATCGGGATCTTGTTCGGCTTCAACATCTGGACGAGCAATCACGTGATGGGCTCCCTGCCCGGATGGCAGCTCTGGTTCGTCGAGCAGAGCGTCCTGGTGGTGCTGGCCGCGATCGCCGTGAGCAACCTGTACCTGCAAGGGGGGATGAAGCTCCAGCAGGTCGCCTGGCTGGCGCTCGGCCTCGCCTGCTACGACGTCGTCTTCGCGGCTTACTACCCGCTGACGGGCCGGCTCATCGCCCGCTACCTGACGCACCCGCTGATGCCGATCCTCGGCATCCGGCTCGGCTACTTCGACTACGCCGTCGGCCTCGGCGACCTGCTGGTGTACTCCTTGTTCTTCGTGGCGGCGTACAAGGCGTACGGCGCGCGGGCGGCCGCCATCGCGGGCGGGGTCATCGTGGTCATGGGCGGCTTCGCGACCGCGTTCGTCCCGTTCGTGTTCAACTTCACCAACAGCAACCTCGACGTGCTGGTCCCCGCGCAGTCGCTGTTCGGGCCGTTCGCCTTCGTCACCTACCTGTGGATGAAGCGGCACTACGGCCGGGAGCGCACGATGGCGGAGTACCTCGCCAGCCGCGGCGGCCCGCCCGCCGCGCCCGCGCCCGCCGCCGATCAGGCCGCGGCCCCGCAGCCCGCGTCCATCTGAGCCCCGGCTGGCCGGCCGGCGCCCGCCGCTCCGGCACCAGCACCCCGCCGGGCGCCGCGAGCTCCAGGCCGGCGGGCTCGGGATCGCTGAGCCGGGTCGTACCTCCCGGCGCCCCTTCCCATACCGCCGCGCCCCCGGGATGACCCGGCAAACCGCACTCCAGCGGCCTCCTTAGCCCTTAGCCTAAAGAACTATGCCGCACCGGATCTTGCACCTGTCCGATACCCACGTCACCGCCAGCGGCCGCGACGCCAGCGGGGTTGACGCGCTGGCGTCGCTGGACCAGCTGCTCCGCGACGGCCGGCATCTCGCCGGCCTTGACCTGGTCATGGTGACGGGCGACATCGCCGACGACGGGTCGGCCGAGGGCTGCGCGCTGGTCCGCGACCGGGTCGGGCGCTTCGCCGCCGAGCGCGGCATCCCGCACGTCTACACGACCGGGAACCATGACCGCCGCCCGGGATTCACGGCCGCGCTCGGCACCGGCCACCGGGACGCCGGGGGAAACGACGCCGGCCAGCTCCTGGACGGCCTGGCCGACGAGCGGGCGGCCGTCAGCATGGCCGGCGGGCTGCGCGTGATCACGCTGGACAGCCTCGTGCCGGGGCACGGGCACGGCCACGTGAGCCGCGCCCAGCTCGACGCGCTGGCGGGCCTCCTGCGCGATCGCGCGCCGGCGGGCACGATCCTCGCCTTCCACCACCCGCCGGTCTGGACCCTGACCGCCCCGGGGACCAGCACCGTGGGCCTGCGCAACCGCGATGAGCTCGCCGCCGTGGTGAGCGGCAGCGACGTTGCCGTGATCTTGTGCGGGCACTTCCACCACCAGCTCATGGGGCACCTTGGCGGCACCCCCACCTGGGTCACCCCGGGCACGGTCACCCGCATCGACCTCACCGCACCACCGCGTGTCGTCCGCGCGGTCAACGGCGCGGGCGCATCGGTGATTGACCTCGGCGGCCCCTTCTCCCCGTCATTCCACGTCCTGCACGCCCGCGATCCCCGGGCGGGGCACGAGGTCTACGTCGTCGACCCCGCCACCTGGCAGCCCGTGGCGGAGTAGCAGCCCGCGCCCTCAGCCCGCGTAGGGTGCACTGGTGAAGGTCGTGATTGCGGGCGGGACGGGGCAGGTGGGCACCGCCCTTGGGCGGGCGCTGCGCGGCGACGGGCACCAGGTCGTGGTGCTCACGCGGCGGGCGGGCGGCGCGGGGCAGGTCGCCTGGGACGGGGAGCGGCTAGGGCCGTGGGCGCGCGAGGTAGACGGCAGCGACGTCGTCATCAACCTCGCCGGGCGCAGCGTCAGCTGCCGCTACACCAAGGGGAACCTGACCGAGATGATGCGGTCGCGGGTGCTATCGGCGCGCGTGGTGGGCCAGGCCATCGCCGCCGCGAGCCGCCCGCCCCGTGCGTGGCTGCAGATGAGCACGGCGACCATTTACGCGCATACCCACGGCGCGCCCAACGACGAGGCCACGGGCGTTATCGGCGGCTCGGAGGATGATGTCCCCGGATACTGGGCATTCAGCGTTGACATCGCCCAGGCGTGGGAGCGGGAGCTGGACGAGGCGCGGGTCCCGGCGACCCGGAAGGTCGCGCTGCGGGCCGCGATGGTGATGACCCCCGACAAGGGCGGGGTGTTCGACGTGCTGTCGCGGATGGCGCGCGTGGGGCTGGGCGGCCCGGTCGCCGGCGGCGGGCAGTACGTGTCGTGGATCCACGAGGACGACTTCACGGCGGCGGTGCGCTTCCTCATCGACCAGGAGGCCCTGGCCGGGCCGGTTAACCTCGCCTCCCCCGGCCCGGTCCGGCAGCGGGACCTCATGCGGGAGCTACGGGCCGCGTGGGGCGTCCGCGCCGGGCTCCCGGCCACCCGGTGGATGGCCGAGCTTGGCGCGCTCGCCATGCGGACCGACACCGAGTTGCTGCTCAAGAGCCGGCGCGTCGTCCCGGGCGCGCTGACCGCGGCCGGGTTCGAGTTCCGGCACGGGACGTGGCCGGAGGCCGCCCGCGACCTGGTCCGGCGGGCGCGGGCGGGACGGCCCGAGACCGCCGTGATCAGCCAGTAGGGCGAATCGGGCCCGCCTGCGTCCCCGTCCGGACCTCCGGGCCGGGGCCACGGCGGGCATCGCGGGCAAGCACCGTTATCGCCCCCGCCGCGAGCGCCAGGTGCCACAGCACCGGCGGCAGCCACGTGGCCGGCGGCAGCGCCAGGGCCAGCAGGGCACTGACGCCGGCCGTGTACAGCAGCCCGGCCAGCAGCAGGCCCGTGCCGAGGGCCGTCCGCCCGCGGCCGATGACCCGCCGCCCGGCGTAGGCCAGCGCGAGCGGCGCCACCAGGAAGATGGCCGGCAGCACGGCCAGTAGCGTATAGAGCAGCGCCAGCCAGACCGTGCAGAACACCGTGACGGGCAGCAGGCCCCCCAGGGCGAGGGTGGCTAGCACTGAGGCCGCGGGCACTGGCCGGCCGCGCGCCAGCGCCGAGGCAGCCGACGACGCGGTCACCAGAACCGCGAAGGCGGCCGACCCCAGGTAGACCGGGGCCGGATCGGCTCCGGACCTTCCCGGGCTAGTGAACAGGGACCACATGAGCCAGCCGAACAGGCTGGCCGCGATGATCGCCGCGCCGCCGGAAAGCAACCTGCCGGCGCGCGCGGCGCGCTGCTCCGGGCACCGTGCCCGGAGCAGTGCGCCACCTTCATTCACCGCTCACCCTCCCCCGTACATGCCGCCGAAGTCCTCCCCAGTGTTATCGCAGAAGTTGCCGGTGAGCGGAATGGCGTCGGCCAGGGCACCGGTCTGCATGTTCCAGGGATTGCCCGCGTTCCCGATCGAGCCGGTGCTGCAGTCGCCCCATCCGTTGTCGCCAGTCGTGGGGGTGGCGTTGGAGAAGTCGGAGAAGTCCCCCTTCTGGACCGGCGCGGTCGCGGCGGCCCCCGTCTGGGTGACGAGCTTGCCGTCGTAGTACAGGTACAGGTCGGGCATGAGGCTCTGGTCCGCCAGGTTCAGCCCGGGGTTGTCGCCGACGTTCGTCACCTGGGCCGTGGACGAGATGGTGCCGTTGGCGCAGAACTGCAGGTGCAGTTCCTGCCAGATGGGCGGCGCCTGCCCGAAGAGGGATCCCACCGCGTAGGCGCCGTTGAAGAAGAAGTTGTAGATCTCGGCCGCCTCGGCGGCGACGGCCGGGTTGACGGAGGCGTTGTTCTTGAGGGCGGTCGCCCACGCGCTCACCGAGGCGCTAACCGAGGACTGGGCGACGATCGGCCGCCAGCCGATCTCCCCGCCCGAGACCACCCGGTCGGCCACGCACGTGTTGCTCTTCGTGAGCGTCGGGGTATCGGCGTGCCAGACCAGCGCGCGGCCCGGGAGCTGGCTATTGGCCAGCGGCGTGACGGGCGTGGAATCGCCGGTGTAGGCGTTCGCGTCATCCTCGTTGTAGTTGAGGTTCGGCGCCGCTATCCCGTAGTCCGTCTGCACCGCCTTCATGAAGCTGCCGACGAAGTCCGGCAGGGCCGTGGTGCCGGTGCGAACGGTCGCGGTGATCTGCTGGGAGCCCGGGAGGATGGCGCCGCCGCTCACGATGAAGCTCACGTCGAGGTGCGACTTGATCTTGTAGCTGGGGTCCTGGGCGTAGGGGCTGGACGTCAGCGTCGCCGGCCCGGGGGTCGTGTTGCTGAAGCCGAGCCATTGCGCCTCGGTCATCACCGGCGTCTTCGACGTGGACACCGCCGGACCCGCCTTGGACACGTCGTCAAACCAGTTGGTGGCGGAGTTGTAGACGTCGGGCGGCACGCAGGACGCGGTGATGTTGGCGAGGCTCGTGCAATCGGGGAACGAGGTCACGCCGTAGATGGTGCTCCCGCTGCCGTTCCAGGGCGCCCCCTCGTAGGAGTAGTCCATGCCCCACTGGTAGAGGGTCTGCATGTTCCGGGCGGGCGTGTTGAGGAGGCTGGGGGTGGGGGTGTTCAGGGCCTGGTTCCAGTCGAACAGCGACACCGCGTCGAACTGGTGGTTGACCACGGTTCCCGAGGCGGGCACGAACGCGATCGCGTCGTAGGCGACGTCATGGGCCTCGAGGCCCTTATCCTGGGTGACGTTGGTCAGCTTGACCTTCACGTTCGACCCGAGGCTGTAATAGCCGAGGCCGACCCACTGGTTCTGCTGCTGGTACTGGTTGGCGACCGCGTTGTAGACGGTCCCGTTAGAGGCGGTTATCGCGTAATTCGCCGAGTTGGTGGTGCCGCCGGTATCCGGGATGTGCACCATGACGTGGTAGGCGCCCGTCGGCAGGGCGGTGTCGGCCCACGTCCCGGTGACGAGGTGCTCGGTATCGGAGGACAGGATGTTGTGCGTGAAGTAGAGATGGCCGCCGAATCCGGCGCCCAGCTGGTGGGTGTCGACCACGGAAATCGGATTGCCCGACGCGTCCGTGCCCTGGGTGAGGGTGAAGCTCCCCTTGCTGGCCCAGTTCTCCGAGCCGGAATTACACCCGACCACGTTCTGGTCGGTTGGCTCGTCGTCGACGATCACGGCATTCGATGGCAGGGTCGAGTTACAGTCGGCCGGGTGCGGGTCGGTGGCGGCCGGCTCGCTCTCGTCGTTGGCGGGGTAGGTGTAGGTCCCCGCCGCGCACGCCCCGGAGTTCGGGTTGGCGGTGCACGTGTCCCAGGTCACCGGCGCGTGCCACCAGCAGTGCAGGTTGGCCAGCGTGCACTTCGCGGCCGCGGTGTTGCTGCAGACATCGGCGCTGGTGCAGAACGTGGTCGGCGGCGCGTCGGCCGGGTAGATGTTCGTTCCCGCGTAGGAGGCGGTCCCGGTGTAGTCCAGCAGCGGGATCGAGGACCAGCCGAGGACCTTCTCCTGGTAGGGCCAGTTCTGCGGGGTCGCCGCGTCCCCGTAGCCGGCCTTCAGGAACGGCGTCCGGTTAGGGTTCCAGTTCGGGTTGGCCGGGTTGTTCGCCCAGCCCAGGCCCCAGTATCCCTGGGGGTCGGTGCAGGACGGGCCGGGCGTGCAGCCGCTGGTGTTCCCGGTGGACGCCTGCGGGTTGAGGCCCGAGTTGTACGCCCACAGCGCCATGTACCAGTTCGTGGTGTACTGCGAGCCCCCGCCATTGGCGAGGATCGCCGGGCTGTAGGTCGCGAGCTGGTTCCACTTCTGGGACAGCGTGTACACCGCCGCGGCGATGTTCTCCCCGTAGTCCACCGCGATCTTCGCCTGCATGTCGGCGCCCGAGTCGCCCGTCTCGCTGACGTTTCCCCAGTAGGACTGGTCGCTGAGGCTCATCCCGGTCGTGATCTGGCCCAGGCCGTACCCGCAGTCGGCGTTCGCGTAGTCAATGGTGTTGATGTTGTTGGCGGGCGCGCCGTAGTAGTTCGCCACCTCCGGGTCGCCGGCGACGCCGGGCAGCGCGTGGAAGGAAGCCTGCCAGAAGTTACTCTCCTGGGCCAGGACGCCGAGCATGATCTGGGGCGGGATGTTCCCGCCGCCGGCCAGGGACGGGGCGGGGATGTCGCCATCGGGCGTGTACGCGGCGAGGCCCATGGCGTGGTAGTTCGCCGGCCGCTGGACGGTCAGGTCACCGCGGACGGCCTCGTCCACGGCCCACTCGACCTGCTGCCTGGTCGGCTGGAGGACCTGGCGGTTCAAGGCGAGCCGGGGCACCCCGCAGACGGGCGAGGGAACGGTCGCGGTCGTGGCCGGGGTCATGGTGCCCGCCGGCCGGGCGGCACTCGCCGTCGCGACTGTGCTCGCCGTCGCGACTGTGCTCGCCGTCGCGACTGTGCTCGCCGTAGGGACTGTGCTCGCTGTAGGGACTGTGCCGGCCAGGGCCGCGGGAACCGGCGTCGTCGCCACCGCGGGCGGCGTGGCCGGCAGCGGCCGCTGGACGGCCTTGCCGGTGACGGCGGACGTCAGCACGGGGACCGGCGTCAGCTGGGCCGCGCCCTGGCCCGTGCTTTGCAGCGTCTCGGTCACCGACCCCTGCCGGGACGCGCTCGCCGCCGTGCCGGCCGGCGTCGCCGCAGCCGCGGCGGTGGCGTTCACGAGGCCGGCCGCCTGCGCGTCCGCCCGCATGGTGGTGCCGGCCGTCGTCGCGGCGGCCGCGGTCGTGCCGGTGACGATGTTCCGGCCCGCCGCGCCCGGGCGCAGCAGCAGGGACTCCCGGTTCCCGGTGCCGACCGGGCGCGCCTTCCCGCCCGCCAGCCACCAGGCCGACGCGGTGCTGCCGCCGTCAGTGGTCAGGTACTCCAGTCCCCCGCCAGCCGAGGGCATGAGGTCGTAGGCGGTCCCGGACACCGGCGCCAGCTTCCGCACGGCGCCGCTCGTGGTCACCGTCTCGATCGTGCCCGCGCTGTAGGCATCGATGCCGCCGGCCACCGGCACGGCCGAGGTGAACTGGCCCGCCTTCACTTGCTGGCTCACGACGCGGGCCGAGGCCAGGTTGACCGTCACCAGGTCGGTCTTCGACTGGTCGGCACCGGGGAAGCTCGTCAGGACCGCGGTATCGCCGGTACCGCACCCGGGGACGTCGTAGTACACCGCCACCCCGGCGGCCAGCGGCCGCACCGTCCCCGTCGCGATGTCGATCACGTACGCGAGCGCGCCATGGTCCTCAAGGTCCTGGTAGTTCTCCGATAGCGTCGGGGCGAGTGTCGCCAGCACGTAGCGATTATCGCCGGTAACGCAGAAATTCCCGGACCAGGTGCCCGCATCGGCGCCCGCGGGCAGGATCGTCGCCAGCGGCCGCCAGTAGTAACCCTCGTCCTCGCGGGCGATGTAGTAATGCATTCCCTGCTCATCACCCGAGGTGGTGATGATGAAGTCCTTGCTCTTCCACCAGTCCTGGCCGAACTCGGCGGAAAGCTGAGCCGCCGACTGCGCCCCGGCCGGCCCGGCCGGGGCCGGGGTGGTAGCGGCCGAGAGGGTAGCAGAGCCGGCCGCGCGGGCGGTGCCGGTCAGGCCCATCTGGGCTGCTAGCCCGACTACCAGCACTGCCGCCAGTGCCAGGCCCAACGATCTGATGATTTGGCGCCTCGGCAAGACTGCCCTGAGATTACGGCGCATAGAGAACCTCTCGTTTCTGCCGCACGAACGATATTCGGTAACTCTGCCAAGCGACGCTCACCAAAATCCGCGAATGGCGGCTAGGCCGACGATGCGGAAGAACAGGCGAGACGATCGCGGGGCCGGCCAGATCAATGCACGATGCCTAAGCTCTCTATGCGCGAGGCACGCGAGGCCCCCAGGGGCACCCCCTCATGCGCGAGCTTCATACCTTTAGGTGATGTTCATGCCTCCATGTCCGATTTCATGAGGCGCCACGGCATCGCAGGTGTCTGCATGCGACCAATCATCAGTGATTGCGGTATCTTGGGCGCATCATGCTTGTATCTGCTGCAGAGAGTGGCTGATGGCAGATCCGGTCGCCGCTGAACCTGAGAAGACCGCCGAACCTGAGAAGACCGCCGAACCCGAGAAGACTGTGCGCTTCGGAGTGCTCGGCCCACTGCAAGTAGTGGACGAGTCGGGAACGGCCTGGCCGGTCTCGGCCGCCAAGCAGCGGATCATGCTGGCCGCGCTGCTGCTCAGCACGGGCAGCATCGTGTCGGCCGCGAGCATGGCCGACGCGTTGTGGGATGGGCCGCCGCCGCCGAACGCGCCGGCGGTCATGCGGACGTACGTGATGCGGCTGCGGCGTGCCCTGGGCCCGGTTGGCACCAGGATCGTCGGGCGGCCGCCGGGGCTGGGGGTCGAGCTCCGCTCCCCCGGGGAGCTGGACCTGACCGAAGTCGACTACCTGTGGCGCGCCGCCCGGGCGGCGGCGGAGGCCGGGGAGTGGCAGCAGGCGTCGTCGCTGCTGGCGAAGGGGCTGAGCCGGTGGCGCGGCGAGCCGCTGATAGACGTTCCCTCGGCTGCCCTGGGCCGCCGCGAGGCCGGGCGGCTCGCCGAGCTGCGGCTTCAGCTCACTGAGGCTCGCATAGACGCCGACCTGCGCCTTGGCCGGCATGGCGAGCTGGTCGCGGAGCTGCGGCGGCTGGCCGCTGAGCACCCGCTGCGTGAGCACGTGCGGGTCCAGCTCATGCTCGCCAGCTACCGCTGCGGGCATCAGGCCGCCGCGCTGCAGGTCTACCTGGATGCCCGCAAGACCCTGGCCGATGAGCTGGGCCTGGAGCCAGGACATGACCTGCGCGAGATGCACCAGCGGATACTGACCGCCGACCCGGATCTCATGGCCTGGACGCCGCCCCCGGTCACCCTCCTCCAGCCGGGGGCCGACCGCCAGCCGGCCAGGCGCGAAGACCCGGCGCCGCCCTCGTCCCCGGCTGCCGACCGGCATCTCGCTGGCCGGGTGGCCGAGCTGAGGCGGCCCGCCGAGATGGCTGACCCGACCCCGGCCGCCGGGGAGCTCTACGTCGGCCGCGACGCTGAGCTGAGGCAGGTGACACGGTCGGCGGCGCAGGCCGCGGCGGGCCGGACGCGGGTCGTGCTGGTGGCCGGCGATGCCGGGGCCGGGAAGACCGCGCTGGCCGACCGGGTAAGCCAGCAGCTCGCCGAGCAGGGCTGGACGGTGGCCCTCGGGAGGTGCCCGGAGCACGAGGGGGCCCCCGCGGGCTGGCCGTGGGCCGAGGCCATCCGGCGCCTGGCCCGCGTCGTGCCGCCGGCCCAGCCGAAGGCGCTGGCCGCCCTGCTGACCGACACCCCGCCCGCGGGCGCCGACATGGCCGCCGCCCGGTTCCAGCTGCACCGGGCCGTAGCCCGGTACCTGGACGCGGTCAGCAAGCGGGCGCCGCTCCTGGTGGTGCTGGATGACGTGCACCGGGCCGACGACGAGACGCTGGCCATCCTCGCGGACGTCGCCGCCGACCTGGCCGCGAGCGCGATCCTGGTGCTGGTCACCTACCGCCCCGCCGAGGTAGGCGAGCAGCTTTCCGGCTGCCTGGCCGCGCTGGCCGCCCGCGAGCCGGTCCGGACGACACTGCGCGGCCTGGACGAGGCCGCAGCGGGCGAACTGGTCCGGGCGATCTGCGCCCGCCCCGCGGATGGCGCCATGGTGCGGATGATCGCCGAGCGCACCGGCGGGAACCCGTTCTTCATCAAGGAGACCGCCCGGCTGCTGGATTCCGAGGGCGTGCTGGCGGCAGCGACCGAGGTCCCGGCCGGCATCCGTGAGGTACTGCAGCAACGGATCGCCCGGCTCCCGCCGGCGGCCCAGGCCATCTTGCGCCAGGCGTCGGTGATCGGCGCCGAGATCGACGTTGACGTCCTCGGCGACGTCGCCGAGGCCGACGAGCACGTGCTGCTCGACGCGATCGAGGCCGGGCTGCTGGCCGGGCTGGTGACCGAGCCGGCCGCGGGCCGGATCCGCTTTGCCCACGCCCTGGTCCGCGAGACGCTGTACACCGGGCTGTCCCAGCTGCGCTGCTCCCGGCTGCACACGCGGGCCGCCGAGGCGATCGAGCGGCGCAGCCCGGGCGCGGTGGCGGCCCTGGCCTACCACTACCTCGAGGCAGGCACCGCGCCCCGCAAGGCGGCCCACTACTGCGGCCTGGCCGCCCGGCAGGCCGAGCAGCGCTTCGCCTACCACGAGGCCGCCCGGCTGTGGGAGCGGGCCATCGCCTGCTGCGATCAGGCCGATGCCCCGGGCCGGGAGCGCCTTGAGCTCGTGATGGGGCTGGTCCGCACGCTGGCGAGCACCGGGCAGCTGACGAGCGCGCGCCCCTTCCGGCGCGACGCGGTCCGCGCGGCGCTGCCGCTCGATGACCCGGGCCTGCTCGCCCAGGTGATCGCCTCGTTCGACGTGCCCATCACCTGGTTCTCCCACGAGTACGGCAGCATCGACGATGAGCTGATCGCCACGATCGAGCAGACCCTGGACCGGCTGCCGGCCGGCGACGGGGTGCTGCGCTGCCGGCTGCTCACGACGCTGGCCTTCGAGCTTGAGGGGGCCGCCTCCGAACGTGGCTACCAGGCCTCCTTGCAGGCGGTGGAGATGGCCCGGCGCCTCGGCGACCCGATCGCGCTGACCATGGCCATCAACGGCCGCTACCTGCAGAGCTTCCGCTACGACGGGCAGGCCGAGCGCCTGAGCCTGGGCGCTGAGCTGCTCGCGCTGCCCGGCAAGCCGGTGACGGTCGAGGCCATCGCCCACCTGCTGCTCATGGCGGCCAGCAGCGGCGTCGGCGACTACGACTCGGCGGACCTGCACGCGGGCCAGGCCGCGCGCATCGCCGATCGCTACGACCTGCGGGTGATCGGGGCCATGGTGAGCATCTACCGGGCGATGCGAACCGGCCTGGACGGCGACGTGGCCACCGCCGGGAAGCTCTACGAGCAGGTAGCCGACCAGATCAACCGGCTCGGGCTGTGGCGGCAGGGGGCCGGGGTGAGCGTGCTGGGCCGGATGTCCCTGCTCATCACGCAAGACCGGGCGGCGGAGATGAACAGCGAGCTGGACGGCTACCCGTGGATGCCGGTCGTGTTCCCCGAGCTGTACGCGCTCGCGCTGGCTGACTCCGGCCGCGTCATCGAGGCGCGGGCGACGGCCTCCCGGGCGAACCCGATCCGCCGGGACCGTTTCCACTTGTTCATGACCTGCATCCGCGGCCTGCTCGCCATCGCACTCGATGACCGCGAGCTCGCCCAGTCCGCCTACCAGGCGCTCTTGCCCCATGCGGCCCGGCCCGCCGGGGCCGAGACCGGGGTCCTGACCCTCGGGCCCACCGTCCAGGTCCTCGGCGACCTCGCCCGCTACCTCGGCCTCCCCAGCGCGGAAGGCCATTACCGGCACGCGCTCGCCATAGCCGAGCAGGCGCGCGTGGAGCCGTGGCGCGAAGCCGCCACGAGGCGGCTCAGCGGCCCGTTAAGTGGCCGCGCCGCCCGGCGGGCATCGTCAGGCGGCCGGCAGCGCGAGCTGACCGGCAGCGTCAGCGAACCGGCAGCGGGGCGCTGACGATGCCGAACAGGTGTCGACCGTGACTACACCTTTCACGTGGACCGCGGCCGATTCGACCTCATCTTGCTCAAGCACGCGGGCTCACCGGGCCCGCCATCGGCGCGGAAGAGCTGTACGCCCGGGTCAGCAGCAGGGTGGTCGACCAGCTGCGGGCGGGGATCACTCCGCTGCCCGGAGCCGCCGGGCTCCTCCGGGCGCTGCGACGGGAGCGGGTTGCCTGCGCGCTGGTCTCCTCCTCGTACCGCGCGATGGTGGACGCTGTCTTGCCGTCGCTCGGCCGGGCGGAGTTTTCCGTGACCATAGCCGGGGACGAAGTCAGGCGCCCGAAGCCCGACCCCGAGTCCTACCGCACGGCCGCGGCCAGGCTCGGGGTCGAGCCCGGGCGGTGCGTGGTGATCGAGGACTCGCCGGCGCAATCCGTGCCGGGCTCGCCGCGGGCTGCGTCCTCATCTCGGTCGCGCCGACGAGGGAACCGGTCGCACTGACGGTGGCCGGGCTGCCGGAGCTGAGCGTCGGGCGGCTCGCCCGCCTGGCTGACGGAAGGAGGCCCGCATGTACGCCCTCGAGTGCTCCGCCACCTTGACCGCGCCCGCCAGCGCGCTCTGGAGGGCATGCAGCGACATCGACCGCTTCCCGGAGTGGGATCCGCTAGGGGAACGCTGCCACCTAGACGGCCCGTTCGAGGTGGGCGCCACCGGCTATTCCAAGGCGCGCCGCCTGCCCGGAGGGCCCTTCACCATCATCGCCGTCCAGGACGGCTGCTCGTGGACCGCGCGGGGCCCGCTGCCCGGCGGTGAGCTGCTGATTGAGTACCGGCTGACCCCGGGCGGCGATGGGCAGGTCCTCGCCCGCGTCCGCTACCAGGCGCACGGCCCCGCCGCGCCGGCATTCCGGTTCGCCCTCGCCCCGCGGCTGCGCGAGGAATGGCCGCGGGTCTTCGTCGCGCTGGAGGCCCGGGCCCGCCAGCTGGACGCCGGCCGCTAACTCTCGATCGGCGGGCTGGGGGTTCACGTCCCTCGCGGCGCGACGGTACTCGGCGTTGAGGCGCTGGGCCTCTTCGAGCTGGTCTTCGAGGATGACGATGCGGCAGGCGGCCTCGATGGGGGCCCCATGATCGACCAGTTCCCGGGCGCGGGCCGCGATGCGCAGCTGGTAGCGGGAGTAGCGGCGGTGGCCGCCCTCGGAGCGGAGCGGGGTGATCAGGCGGGCCTCGCCGATAGCACGGAGAAAGCCCTGCGTGGTGCCGAGCATCTCGGCGGCCCGGCCCATCGTGTAGGCGGGGTAATCGTCGTCGTCAAGCCGATCATAGGAGTCTCCCGATGTCATCGCACCTCTCTGCGGAACGCGTCGAGGGGCCCTGGTGCCGTACGGCACCAGGGCCCCGAAGGAACTGCTACACCACCGGTCGGCCCTGATAATGCGCCGACCTGCTGTTTCCGCGGACCCGGCCATGATGCTGCCGGGGACGCGGGGATCGCGGTTGCTTGACCGGAGACCACCTCACTTTCGATGTCCTGCGGTACCCGGGCTCAATGCTCCCGCCCGGGCGATCCTGATGGCGCCTAGCTCCTCCGTCCTTCCCTCTGAGATCACTCACTTACCCTACTGTCTCTCTGCGGTACACAAGAAACTATAGCCGTGCGGCCACCCAATGTCTACTCCAGCCGCCATAGATTTTCTGTATTCGAGGCACCCCGGCTCGTGCCGCGCCTGGCAGCAGTGAATAGCAGCGGCGGCTGCGGGAACAGGACAGGCATGTTCGAGGCATCTGACATCAGGGAATGGCGGGGCCACAACGTCGTCGACGCCCAGGGCCGCAAGATCGGCGACCTAGAGGCCGTCTACGTCGACACCGCCTCCGACCTTCCGTCGTTCGGCACGGTCACGGTCGGGATGCCCACCCGGCACCGGCTCGTGTTCGTGCCCCTTGACCACGCGACCGTGGGTCCCGGGTACGTCAAGGTCACCTACGACAAGAAGCAGGTCACGGACGCCCCCTCGATCGGCACCGACGGCGAGCTGCCCGCCGGCGACGAAGAGGCGGTCTTCAAGCACTACGGCCTGGCCTACCAGCCCGGCGCCGACGGCGAGCGGCGGCTGGCCCGCCGCTGAGCGCCCCACCAAGTACGGAGGCTCATGATGATCGCCCTCTTCCTGCTACTGATCATCGCCGCGATCGCCCTGGGCATCGTCGGCGTCGTCGTCAAGGGCCTGCTGTACCTGCTGGTCATCGGCATCGTCGTGTTCCTCGGCGCCCTTCTCCTCGGCGCCCTGCGGATGCGGCGGCGCCCCGGCCGGCACCCGGCCAGGTAGCCCGCAGGCCCAGGGATGGCAGCGAGGGCCTCTCGACCTTGCGGCGGCGACAGCCTGCGCGGTCAGTCGTCGCTCATCGCGGCCGCCATGGCGGTCACGTTCTCGTAGACCTCCTGATAGGAGCGGGAGCAGAACAGGGCGTGGCCCGCCCGCCAGTAGCGGACGCGCACTCCGCGGAACTCCTCCAGCTTGGGGGCGCGCCGCCGGTCCAGGTCGATCGCGACGACCGCGCCCGGGTGCGGGAGGCCAAAGGACCGCCAGCGCAGCTCGCGGCCGACCCGGGCCGTGAAGAAGCCGACGCCCCAGGTCTGCTCCGGTTCGGCCCGGGTCGGCGGCGGCGCCGCCCCGGTCACGGCGGCGAAGTACGCGCCGAACGCGTCTACTCCCGCGCTGTGGGCGAGCAGCGCGACGATGTTGCCGCCGCCGTAGCGGGTGTGGACCTCCACGAGCTCGACCCGGTCACCGAGCAGCTTGACCTCAGCGTGCACGGGCGCGGTGACGATGCCGAGCGCGGTGACGACGTCCTGCAGGTAGCGCCCGATCTCGCCCAGGCGGGCGGCGGCGAGCCGGCTGGGCATCACGTGGCCGGTCTCCTGGAAGTAGGGCGGGCCGGTGTTGACCTTGTCGGTGACCGCGAACACGGTCAGCGCGCCATCGGTGACCAGTCCCTCGACGCTCACCTCGGCGCCCGCCAGGTACTGCTCGATCAGCACGTCCCCGGCGTCGGCGGCGTAGGAGCGCAACGCGTCGGCCAGGTCACCGGGCGCGCGCAGCAGCCGGACGCCGTTGCTGCCGGCCAGGGTCCGCGGCTTGATGACCACGGGGAGCGGGAGGTCCCGGACGACGGCCGCGACCTGCGCCCGGGCAACCCCCCAGTGCCGCACTCTGGTCAGGCCGGCCTGCGCGAGCCGGGCGCGGGTGAGCAGCTTGTCCCCGACGGTCGCCTCCACCGCGCCCGGGTTGCCGGGCATGCCCAGGGCCTCGCGCACGCGCGCCGCCAGCTCGAGCCGCATGGTGGTGATCGAGACCACCCAGCGCGCCCCACTGGCGGCGATTGCCGCGGCCAGGGCGGCTGGCGTCATGGCGGGAACGGCCAACTGGCCGAACGCCGCCGATGGCGCCAGCCGGGCCAGGTTCCCGGCCGTGTCCGCCACGACCAGGCGCAGGCCGAGATCGCGGGCCGCCCGGGCGGCAGTCTCCAGCTCGTCGCTGTTCCAGGGGACGCCGACGACGACGAGGTCGCTCACGCCGGCCCTCCGCTCATGCCGCGCCTCCCGGTCCCTGGTCACGCCCGGCCTCCTGGCCCGCCAGGGCCAGCGCGGCGTACCCCTGGGCGGACCGGGCGAGCTGGAGCATGACGTGGCTCGCCCCGGCGTGCGCGTCGCGCCAGAATCGCTCCAGCGGCTGGTCCTCGGCCAGCCCGGAGGTTCCGGTGGCGCGCACCAGCCGCTCGGTCACCGCGCGGGCCAGCTCGGACGCCAGCGCGCAGTCCCGGGCCGACACGGCCACGTCCAGCGGCGACAGGCCGCCCGCGTCCGTCATGCGGGCCACCCGCTCGACGAGCAGGGCGGCCGCGTCGAGCTCGGCCGCCGACCGGGTGAGGACCTGGTCGTAGGTGGGCCGGGGCACGGGCACCCGGCCCCCGGCGGCGGCCGCCGCCATCCGCGGGGCGTTCGCCCGCAGCCAGGCGCGCAGGGCGCCGTAGGCGGCCCCGACGACGACGGGCGCGAACGCCAGCCCGGCCACGGCCTCCAGCGGGAGCCGGTGGGTGGCGGCGGCGGAGCACACCGGGTCCCCCTCGTCGAGGGCCGACCGGCGGAAGGCGTATCCCCCGGAGACGAACGTCGGCTCCAGCACGACGGTGTGGCTGCCAGTCGCCCGCAACCCGAGGTTGTTCCAGGTCTGCTCGACCGCGTACCCGCCACGCGGCAGCGCGAAGAACCACGCGACCCCGGCCCCGGCGGGCGAGCGGTCCACCGCCGGCAGCAGTACCCACCTGGCCTGCTCGATGGTGCTGACGTAGGGCCAGCGCCCGCTGACCATCCAGCCGCCGTCCACCTCGATCGCCTCCCCGAGCGGAAGCAGCGACCCGGCGACCAGCGTGTCGGGGCCGCCCGCCCAGAGGGCGCGCTGGCCGGCCTCGGGCAGGAACCCGGCGATGCGCCCGAGCGTGGCGGCGAGGGATGCCGTCCAGGCGGTCGAGGGGCACTGCTCCGCCAGCAGGGACACGGCCGCGC
Source organism: Trebonia sp. (assembly GCA_036276115.1). Lineage (GTDB taxonomy): Bacteria > Actinomycetota > Actinomycetes > Streptosporangiales > Streptosporangiaceae > Trebonia. The sequence goes on along the minus strand of DATBEM010000172.1, from coordinate 32,486 downwards.
AGGCTTCCAGGAACGTCCCCTCCTGGCCGCCCCAGCGGGTGGCGACGAACTGCCGGGCGAAGCCGGCGCCGGCCACGGCGTCGACCACGGCCGGGGGCAGGCGCCGTTCCTGGTCCGCCTCGGCGGCGCCGCGCCCGGCGAGCAGGGCGACTTCCGCCGCGCGGGCGACCAGGGCGGACCCGCTGGCCTCGGGCGGCCGCCAGGTCCTCATTCCTGCTGGGCCGCGGGCTTGGTGGCCACGATGAGGCTGTGCTCGTAGGGCAGTCCCGCGTGCACCTGGACCTGCTGCCACCCGGCTTCGCTCAGCCATCCCGCGTACTCGCGGGCGGGGTAGGCCATGCCGGTCCCGGTGGCGAGCACGTTGAGGTACAGGGACAGCTGAGCGGCCAGCACCCCGTCGTTCTCGTCGTCGGGGGCGGTGAACGAGTAGATCAGGGCGGTCCCGCCGGCCGGCACCGCGTCGTACGCCTTGGCCAGCAGCGCGCGCACCTGTGCGGGCGAGCAGATCTCGAGCACGTGGCAGAACAGCACGCCGTCGATGCCAGCGGGAAACGGGTCGGCGAACAGGTCGCCCGGGTGGAGCCGGAGCCGCCCGCCGGCTTGGGCGCGGTCCGCCCGCGCGGCGATCTCCCCGGCCATGCTGGGCAGGTCGAAGACGGTCACCGCGGTGCCGGGGAAGCGGGTGGCGATGGCCTCGGCCACCGTCCCCGTCCCGCCCCCGACGTCGAGCAGGGACCGGACGGCGCCGAGCTCCGGGCGGCCGAGCAGCGCCGGCAGCGTGCGCAGCGTGAACGCCCGCACGGAGGCGTGGAGGGTGGACTGCATGCCCGCGTCGGCGGCCAGCCGCTCGTAGAGGGTGGCGCCGTCGCCGTCGTGGGCGTCGAGGCCCGCGTTGGTGCCGGTGCGGATCGCCTCGGTGGTGCGCGGGAACCCCGGGTAGTCGGTCACCTGGCGGCTGAGGAACACGTGCCGCCAGCTGTCGGGCCCGTCGGGCGCGAGGTAGGCCTCGGCCACCTCGGCGTTCCAGTACCGGCCGTCGGACCGGCGCACGAGGCCGGTGGCGCACAGCGTCAGCATCAGCACCCGCAGCTGGTGGCGGGGCGCGGCGACGGCCTGCGCGAGCTCGTCGCAGGTGGCGCCGGGCCGCTGGGACAAGAGGCGGAAGATGTCCAGCTCTAGTCCCGCGACAACGGCGCTGAAGAAAGCGGGCCCGCTCGCGATGAGGGCCAGCCGGTCAAAGCCCGGCATCGTGTCGGTTGCTGTTTCAGGCATGTCCTGGCTCATCCTGTCCTCGGCGGGGGCAGCGCCGCGGGCGGGAGCGCCGCGGCGGGTCTGGATCGGGCGGCCGTGCGGGCCGGGCGAATGAGGTGGTCAGGCGGGGGATCGCGTGGTCGCGGGCGGGTCAGGTGGCGGGCGCCTCGGCCGTCGCCGGCTGCCGCGCGATCAGCCGCAGGGTGCGCGCCTCGGGCTGGCCCGCGACGCGGGCGCAGAGCGCGTCCAGGTCGTCCAGGGCGCGGACGAAGCGTCCGTGCAGGGCGTCGTAGCGGCCGCTGGCGAGGGCGACTGCCTGCCGCGCGGCGTCCTCGGGCGGCGCCCAGGCGCGCTCTGGCAGCGCGTCCAGGTCCGGGCGGCCGGACGTCATCCGGGTGCGGACAAGGCCAGGGCTGAGGTCGACGACGATGACCCCCGATCCGGCCAGCTGGCCCGCCAGCCCGTCGGTCAGGCGGATGAGGGCCGCCTTGGACACCCCGTAGGGCAGGGGCGATCCCGCCGGGTCAGAGCCCTGGAGGGAGTTCATGTTGATGATGTGGCCCCGGCCCCGCTCGCGCATCGACGGCAGGACGGCCGTGATGAGGTTCACCGGGCCGATCACGTTGGTGGCCAGGCAGCGCCGCCACTGGTCCAGGCCCGTCTCCCAGAACGGCTGCATGGTGCCCGCGTAGGCGGCGTTGTTGACGAGCACGTCGACCGGGCCGAGCTCGGCCGCGACCCGCCCGGCGAGCTCACGGGCCGCTTCCGGGTCGGTGATGTCGGCCGGCACGGCGCAGGCACGGCCGCCGGCGTCGAGGACGAGCCGCCGGGTCTCGGCGACCTCCTGGGGGGTGCGGGCCGCGACCGCGACCGCGTAGCCCGCCCGCGCGAACTCCAGGGCGCAGGCCCGGCCGATCCCCCGGCCGGCGCCGGTGATGAGGACGACCCGGCCGCACGCCGGGTCGGGGGCCGAGGTCTGTTCCATGGCGGCTCCTAGCTGTTCGTGGGGGATGCCGGGGGCGGGCCCTGGCGCCGGGCGCGGGCCCGGCGCCGCACGGACTCGGGGGTGTTGACCTTCTCGGCCGCGATCCGCAAGATGACCCGTCCCTCGGGCCACTGCGGGTTGTCGTACTCCCGGTTCAGGTACCGGTGCGCGAGGCCCTGGACGTGCCGGATGGCCTCGTCACCGCCGACCGTGCCCACGACCCGGCCGCGGACCTCGGCCCAGTCCCACGGGTCGGCGGCCGAGTGGATGAGCACGGTGACCCGCGGGTCACGGGCGACGTTGCGCGTCCGCTGGCGGAACGGCTGGGTGTTCACCAGCAGGTACTCGCCGTCGCTGTCGACCCAGGTGAGCTGGGCCTGCGGCGACCCGTCGGGCATGAGCGTGACCACGGTGGCCAGGTGGGCCCCGGTGGCCAGGCGAACCACGTCGGCTGGCAGCGGCATCAGCAGAAGACCTCCCATTCGGCCGGGTCGGCGATCGCCTTGGCGGTGACGCTGTCGGCCCGCAGTTCCGCCAGCAGCCGCGCGTTGCGCTGGCGGACTAGGCCGTCCTGGCCGGCCAGGACGCTGCCGGGGGACAGGTCCAGCATCCACAGGGGGCGCAGCTGCCCGCCCCGCAAGACCTTGGCGCTGAGCGCCCGCTTGCCGGCGTGCAGCCACCGGGCGCCGACGTCCCCGGCCAGCTTGACCTGGCTGTAGTACCCGACGTTGAAGTACTCGGCGCCGTCGCGGGGCAGCGCGGAGTACCGGGACGCCGACCAGCGCAGGTAGATGACCTCGCCCCACACGTAGTAGATGCAAAACGACATCAGCGTGCCGTCGGCGGTCTCGCAGTAGCAGACCTGCGCCGCGTCGCCGGTGGCGTCCACGTAGTCCTGGTACTCCTTGTCGAACCGGCGGGGGTCGGCGTTGTAGCCGCGCTTGACCGCGAGCTCGACCGCCAGCGGCACCAGCCGGTCCTTGCAGGCGGCCAGCGGCTCGCGCCGTGTCCGGTATCCCAGCGCCTCGAACTTGCGGACGTCGCGCAGGACCCGGTGCCGCTGCGTCTGGCGCAGGCTGGCCAGCCACGGGTCCCATCCGCCGGGCGGCACCGCGAACCACGCGTCCGGCTCCAGCAAGGCCGGCACGGCGTCGGCGCCCGCGCGGACGAGGGCGTCGGCGTCGGCGGTGGGCAGGTACAGGGCAACGCAGGCCCGCTCCGGCCCGGGGCCGGCCTCGGCCGCCAGCCGCCGGACCTCGGCCAGCAGGGCCTGGGTGGCCGCCGGGCTCGCGCCCGCGGGCAGGACGCGCGTGTGGTAGCCGAGCGTGGGGCCGACGAGCAGGCCGGTAGCGGGGAGCCGGGTCGCCTCCAGGTCCGCCAGGGGCGCGTTCCAGTCGTAGTTCCCGGTCAGCGGGCGGTCGACGACGGCGACGGGGATGGCGGCCCGCTCGCCGCCCGCCGCCTGGACGGTGACGCCCCGGCCGTGAGGCCCGGAGCTGGCCGCGCACAGGCTCAGCCACCCGCTGGAGGAGTAGAAGTGGTCGCGGGCCAGGGCGTCCCACTCGTCCCGCGCCAGCCCGCCCAGCGGCGGGGCGGTGCTCACCGATTCGCTCGCGCGCTCGCTCATGACAGCCAGACCCGGCTGTAGTCGAATGCCTGGATGGCCGGCAGGTAGCAGTCGCCGCGGGCGCGGGCCGAGCGGAACAGCGGGTACTTCTGCGCGAGCAGGGGCACGATGGCGGCGTCGGTCATGAGGAGCCGGTCGGCCTGGTGCCACCACCGGGCCGCCTCCTCATCGGAGCCGGCGTCCAGCGCGCGGGCGATCATCGCGTCCACCTCCGGGTTGGCGTACCCGCCGTAGTTCGGTGAGTTGGCTCCCACCGAGTCGCTGCTGAAGAGGGGGGCGATGGAGGTGCGCCCGTTGTTGCCGTACCAGTCGCAGACCCAGCCCGGGGTGGCGATGTCCCACTCCCCCGCGCGGGCCGCCGCCGGGTCGTGCAGGACGCGCCCGTACCAGCCGTAGTCCGGGTCCCCGACCAGCTCCGCCTTGATCCCGCTGCGCGCGAGGTCGGCTGCGATCAGCTCCGCCACCCGCGGGTAGCTGCTGGTCTGGCGGAAGGGGAAGCGCAGCGCGAGCCCGTCGCCGTACCCGGCGGCGGCCAGCAGCCGCCGGGCCGCCTCGGGGTCGCCCCGGTGGCCGGTGGTGACGTACGGCGTGAACGGCACGTGGCCGAAGGCGCCGGGCGGGATCACCTGGTCCAGGGGGTCGCAGGTGACGGCGCCACCATAGACCTCGGCCAGCGCGGCCTTGTCGATCGCCCACGCCACCGCCTGGCGGACCCGGACGTCGCCCAGCGCGCCGCCCTGGTTGGGGCTGTTCACGTTGAACGCCAGGTACGGGCTGGTCATGGCCTCGTCCGCGATGAGCAGTTGCGGGGAGCCGGCGGCGAGCAGGCCGGGGATGCGCGACGTGGGCACCCGCTGGTCCCAGGACAAGTCGGCGGTCCCCGCCTCCAGGGCGAGCTGGACTTCCTCGGCCGACGCGTAGCCCAGGTTAACCTCGATCTCGTCGGCGTACTGGCCGCGGATGGGATCGCTGTCCTGGCTCCAGGACGGGTTCCGCGTGAGCACGTACCGGCTGCCGGGCTCGCGCCGCGAGAGCTGGTAGGGGCCGTTGGAGATGAGGTGATCGCCCAGCTCGGCGCTGTCGGGCAGGAACTGGTCGTACTCGGCCGGCGCGGCGGCGGCGAACTGCAGCGACAGCAGGCGCGGGAAGTCGCTGGCCGGGCGGACCAGCTCGATCTGGAGCGTCTTGTCATCGGGGGCGCGCAGGCCGCTGACGGGGTGCTCGTCCTGGTAGCGGGCGAGGTCCCCGGGCCGGCCGGGCCCGACCGCCGCATAGCCGGCGCAGAACCGCGCCATCCCGGCGATCGTGTCGCGATAGTAGGCCAGTCCCCCGCAGGGCTGCACCGGGTTGCCGAGCCGCTGCAGGCCGCGGATGAAGTCCCGCGCGGTGACCTCGCGCGGCGGGGCGGTGTTCCAGCGCACGCCCGGTCGCAGGCGGATCGTGTACGTGCGACCGTCGGCGCTGATCCCGCCGTTGGCGACGGTCGGGATGACGGCCGCGACATCGGGGCGCAGCCGGACCGCCTGCGCGAAGTCGGGGCCGCCGCGGATGTTGAACAGCGTGCGGGCGTAGTTGCGCGTCAGGGCCCACGTCTGGGTGAGGTAGCCGCTGGCCGGATCGAGGTGATCAGGGTCGAGCGACCCGGCGACCCGGAGCGTGCCGCCCCGGCGCGGGACCGCGCCGTGCTCGTCCTCGGGCTGCGGGCCGGGACTGCTTGCCAACAACGACCTCCCTCTACACTGGCGCGGCGCGGGCCGCGTGGTCACTGGCCGGGGGATCCGGCGGGCGCCGGGATGCCGGGGGCCGCGGCCCGGGCGCGGGCGGCGGCCCGCCCGGCGGGCACGACCAGGGCGCCGCAGGCGGCGAAGACGCAGGCCAGCAGCACCCACCCCCACGTCCCGAAGCGCAGGGCCGAGTTGGTGATGACGACCGGCGCCAGCAGCAGCCCGGTGATGTAGCCGGCCTGGAAGACCCCGTGGTAGGAGCCGGTGTCGCCGTCCGGCACGAGGTCATAGCTGAGGGCCATGGTGCCGACGGAGTAGTACATCTCGGCGATGGTCTGCAGGGACGCGGCCACCACGATCAGCGTCACCGCGAGCCAGGCGGGCACCCCGGCCGCGAGCGCGAACACCAGGCAGGCGGCGCCCAGGACGACGCCCGAGCGCCGGGTAAGCCGGGCCGCGCGGTCCAGGTCCTCGCTCCCCCGGCTGAAGCGCACCTGCAAGGCCACGATCAGCCCGGTGTTGATGATGAGGGCGGCGGCCACGGTCGCGTGGGGGGCGGAGGTCCGGTCGGCCACCCACAGCGGGAGGCCGACCTCCAGCAGCCCGAACTGCATCGTGAGGATCATGCTGAGCGCGGTGATGGCCAGGAAGGGGCCGTCGGTCCAGACCGCCGAGCGGGGCCGCCGGGCGCGGGTGCCGCCCGGGGGGGCGCCCGCCGGGGCGGCCCCGGCCCGCGCGTCCGGGAGGGCGAGCCCGGCCATGAGGAGCGCCGCGATGAGGAACGTGGCGATGTCGGCCACGATGGCCGTCGCGTAGGCCAGCCGGGTGCCGATCTCCAGGACGACGCCGGCGACTGCCGCCCCCGCGCCCATGCCGGCGTTCGCCATTGACCGCAGGGCCGAGCGGGACCGGGCCCGGTCCGTGCCGGCCAGCGCGCGGGCGAGCAGGACCCGGTACCCGGCCCCGGCCGAGCGGTCGAGCATGACCACGATGACGGCGACCGGCAGGAACAGCGCGAACGAGTGGACGAACAGGTAGCCGACCATGCCCGCCGCCTGGGCGAGCCAGACGGCCATCGTCAGCCTGCGCGGCCCCCAGCGCTCGGCCAGGTTCCCTACCCAGACCGACGCGCAGGCCCCGGCGATGCCGCCCGCGGTCAGGCCGATCCCGAGCTCGGCCGTGGTGATGCCGGCCGACTGCGTGAAGTACAGCGCGCTGACGCTGAAGAACAGCCCGTTCCCGATGGCGTTCAGCGCCACGATCAGCCGCAGGCGCCCGCTGGCGCCGGGCGGGGGGGCAGGCGGGGCCGGCCCGGCGTCGCCCGCCGGCTCCCCGGCCGCGGTCATGCGACCCCGAGCAGGCGCGCCGCGTTGTGGTAGAAGACCTTGTCCATGACCTCCTCTGGCAGGCCAAGCTCGCGCATCGCCGCGACGTGGCCCGACAGGGAGGACACCCCGACTGGCCAGTCGCTACCGAACAGCACCTTGTCCTGCAGCTCGATCAGCCGCGGGATGTAGGTGAGGAGCTTCTCCGGCCGGATGAAGGCGGTGTCCACGTAGCAGTTCTCGTAGCCGCGGGCGAAGTCCGCCGCCTCGGCGCACCAGGTGGGCTTGCCCGCGTGAGCCATGATGAGGGGCAGGAGGGGGCACTCGTCGAGGATCGGCTTGAACAGCGCGGGGTCGCCATAGGCGTCGATCCCGTCGGACTGCCCGGTGGTCCCGGTGTGGAACATGAGGATCATGCCGTCGTCCTCGAGCCGGTGGTAGAACTCCATGAGCTCGGGGGTCACCGGGGGGAAGTCGTGATCGGCCGGGTAGAGCTTGTACCCGCGCACGCCGCGGCGCTTGTCCGACTCGTACTTGCCCAGGATGCTGTCGGTGCGGTTCGGGTTGATGTTCCCGAACACGAGGAAGTAGTCCCGGTCGTCTCCCGCCGCGTCCCGGAAGTCGCAGACGAAGTCGGTCGTCGGCGTGAAGTTCACGCCCGGCCCCTCGTCCGCGATCAGGACGACCCGGGCGGCGCCCGCGTTCTTGAAGTAGGGGATGAGCTCGCCCGGGTCGGAGAACATCGCCGGCAGGTCGAAGTCGCGCGCGGCCGCGGTGGACTGGACCAGGTCGCGGATGTCGTCGCGCATGCTGGCGAAGTCCCCGACGTGAACGTGCAGGTCAATGAATCCTGGTACCACGGTCTTCCTCCCTGTGTCCCGGTAGCAGGGCCTCAGCGGCCATGAAGGCGAGTCAGGTACTCGTACGCGGACGGCAGCGTGCCCATGAGCTGCCGTTGCCGCCCGCCGACGTCGGCTAGCAGCTGGCGCCCGGCCGTGATCGCGGCGGGCTTGTGGCTGAGGGCCGGCAGCGGGTGGTCCGGCATTACTCCGAGGCCAGTGAAAATGCAGTAGTAGCTGCCATTGGTCCAGAAGTTGCGGAACTCCGCGTCGAAGTTAGTGTAGTAGGAGTCCTCGTCGCCGGCCGGCTGGTTAATCGGAAGCCCCGCCTTGTACATGCGGACCTTCTCGCGCATTGACTCGCTGAGCACCAGCTTCTGGTTGGCCCGCCAGAAGGGGGTGTCGGTGCGCGGGGAAAGGGCAAAGTGGACCTGCAGGAAGTCTCGCGTGTCGTCGAACATCTCGGCGATCGCGGCGTTGAACCGGTCGGTGAGAACCTGGTCGAACCCGGTGTCGGGAAAGTGCCGGACCAGCTGGTACAGGGCGGCGTAGGTGAAGTACAGGCCCGAGGACTCCAGCGGCTCAAGGAAGCAGGAGGCCAGGCCGATGCTGACGCAGTTGCGCACCCACGAGCGCCGGTTGCGCCCGACCCGGAAGCGGATCTGGTTGAACGTCCCCTCCGGGCTGATGCCCCACAGCCGGCAGAAGTCCAGCGTCGCCTGGTCGCGGGAGACGAACGCGCTGCTGTAGACGTACCCGGTCCCGAAGCGCGACAGCAGCGGTGTCCGCCAGGTCCAGCCCGATTCCATCGCGATCGACGACGTGTACTGCTCCATGCCGGTGGCAGGGTCGTCGTAGGGCACCGGGCAGGCCACCGCGCTGTCGCACAGGAGGTGGTCGCCCTGGTCGAGGAAGGGCTCGTCCAGCAGCTGGTTGATGAGCGCCCCGCGGAACCCTGAGCAGTCGATGAACAGGTCCGCCGCGAGAGCCTGGCCCGACTTCGTCTCCAGCGCGGTAATGAAGCCGCGCTCGTCCTGGCGGGCCCCGGTCATCAGGTCCTGGACGTGGCGCACGCCGAGCGTGCCGGTGGCGTGGCGGCGCAGGAAGTCAGCGACCAGGGTGGCGTCGAAGTGCCAGGCGTAGCGCGCGGCCGGCTCGCCGCTGGCGTGGCGGGGGGAGCGCATGCCGTCCATCAGCGCCGGCTCGACGAAGCAGGAGTAGTCGCACGCCTCCTCGGTCTCGCCGTGGTAGGCCTGGTTGAACCAGAAGTGCGTGAGCGGGATGTTGTCGTGGGCGGGCAGGATGCCGAACGGGTGGAAGAACACGTCAGGCCGCCCGCGCCACTGGCGCGGGGTGACGCTGCCCGGCCCGGGCGTTTTCCAGTTGATGAACTTAACCGCCAGCTTGAACGTCGCGCCGCACTCGCGCATCCAGTCGTCCTCGGCGATGCCCAGGTAGTCGAAGAAGACGGGCTGGAGGTTGGGGATTGTCGCCTCCCCGACGCCGATTCGGGGGATCGCCGGCGCCTCCAAGACGGTGACGGTCGCGGTTCCCTGCAGGGACTTCGCCAGGTAGGAGGCCGCCATCCAGCCAGCCGTCCCGCCGCCGAGGATGACGATGCTCTTGATCCGGTCAGCCATCACTGCCCGCCTTTCGGGTCTCGGGAGGGCGCTTGCGGTTCGGCGCGGTCCAGCTCGTCCCGGCACCGCTCGTACGCGCTCGCGAAGCGCCTGCTGGCGCGGCCCGCGAAGAATCCCTGCCAGGCGTCGGTGAAGGCCCGCCGGTCGGCCGGGGGAATGTCGGGGGACCCCAGGAACAGGATGTCCGCCTCGACCATGGTCCGGATGCCCAGCAGCGGCCAGGGGCTGTCGAGCGGCCGGAATGACGGGTTGTGCAGGCCCGGCCCCTCATGGCCGGGCAGGAAGTCCCCGATCATGTGCCCGGACAAGATCGCCGCCGACCGCAATTCGCGCTGGGCCGCCACGACCAGGGCCGACAGGACGGGGTGCCCGGCCCCGACCGGGACGAAGACGACCGTCTCGTACTGGCGCGCCACGTCGCCGGCGCCGGCGATGCGCGGCAGCCACGCGAGCGCGGCGTCGCTCAGGCGGCCGGCGTCCTGCGGTCCGGTGACCCGGATGACGTTGAGGGCCGCCCGGCCGTCCGCCATAGCGGTCTCCAGGTAAGGGCACACCGCGCCATTTCGGCCGAGTTCTCGATGTGGTTCGATGAGCCGCTTGGAAAACCATGAAATAACAGACTCAACGGCCAGCGAAGCATTCCCGTATCGTCCGTCATCCTGCACGTCACCCGGCGAAGGATAGGCCGGCAAAACACTCCCCGATTCAACATTACGCCTTTGTACATGAACCGCCTATAAGTACGAGAGCTAAGCAGACGCCGCCGCCACTGTCAATGATCTTCAAACCGCCCGCCCAATCATGTGAGAGCAGGCGGTAGCCGGCTCCCCCCGCCCCGGCACGTCACGCGCCCCGGGCGGCACGCCCGTCACCTCCGTGCGCAATCACGTCACCCACGGTAGTGTAATCGCTCCAGTGCCGGCCAATGTGACTCGCATCACGCCATGCTCTCAGGCCACCCGCGATCAGGTCGCCATGCTGGCCGCGACGGCGGGGGCAGCGGAAGCCGCCAGCGGGCGGATGTCACACGTCGCGGCGCATGCAGGCCCGCGGCCACGGTCAGCGCCGAAGGACGCTTCGCGCGGCCGGATGGCCCGCAGCCGGACGCTGCTCGCCATGGGCCGGGAGAACGTGCTCTCGGCATGGTTCGGCCAGGCCCACCCGCGGTTCAAGACCCCGGTCAACTCGCTGCTAGCAGTCGCCGTGGCTCTCAGTCAGCGGGCTGGGGGGAGGCCTCGGCGATGGGGATGCCGTCGCCCACCGGGATCCAGGCGCAGGCGCGGCGAGCCGCCGCGAGGCTGGCCCATGAGGTCAGCTCGATCAGCTGCGCGTCGCTCGCCCCGCCCGACCGGAACTCGCCGATGACGGACCGGTCGACCTGGTAGGAAGCGAGCGCGGTGAGCATGGCGAGGCGGCCAGCCGCCTGGTCCGCCGCCGGCAGGGCGCCGATGGCAGCGTCCGCCCAGGCGCGGCTCGGGCCACGCTGCTCCCCGTGCCAGTTTCCCAGCTCCGCCAGGACCACTTCGCGGACGGCGGGCGGGACGGAGCGGGCCGCGCCCGCGTCAACGGCGCTACTGGCGCGAGCGAAGGCGTCGGCCACCACGGGGTGGCTGGCCGCCCAGGACAGGTCGCCCGGCAGCGCCGCCGCGGGCAGCAGTTCCAGCGACGTGCCGGGCGGGAATGACCGTCCGGCGGCCGGGCGGAGCTTGAGGCCGAGCACCTGCATGACCGGGCCCAGGGCCATCCTCGGGGTCCCCGGCGGCATCGGGAGCTCGGTGAGGAAGACGTTCACCATGCGGTTGAAGTAATGCAGCAGGGCGATGGTCCCGATCAGCTCGGGCGCTTCGGCGGCGGAGCAGGCCGGCTCATGCCGCCGCGCGCCGTCCTGGGTCCCGCAGTCCCCCGCCCACGCCGCGAGCGCCCGCAGCCGGGGGTCGGTGACGGACTCGGTGGCAGTGCCGGAGAGGCCAGCGAACGTGCTGCTATGGATGGCGGCACACCACGGGCAGGCATTGCCGAGTGAGACCGTCGCGGCAACGGCCTCCTTGGCCGTCCGGTCGACGGCGCCCGTCACGACCAGGACCTCGCGCAGCATCAGCCAGCTCGCGGCCAGTGCTCCGGGGGCGGGCGAGTGCAGCGCCACCGACGGCGCCAGGACGCCGAACTCCCGCTCGACCTGCTGGTAGACACGGCCGACGACGCCCCCGGCCGCGCGCGGGCGAACGGGCGAGACGTACCGGACCTGGGTTAGCCCTAGCTGTCCGAGCACTGCCGTGACCGGCTTAACGCTCATTCGCCACTCCTCAGCTGCTGGTTACTGGCCGTTGACCATGCGGGGAAGCCGGCACCGCCGGCGGGGCCAGCGCGAGGGCCGGGCGCCTGCCCCCGGGCAGGTTGCCGCGCAGCACCCGCAGCATGCGGTCCGGGCGCAGCAGTCCCTCGGGGCGGTCCCTGAGGCCGATGACCCGGATCATGGCGGCCGCCAGCGCGTCATCGCGGGCGGCGGCGGCGTGCAACCGCGGCAGGTAGGCGTTGACGAGGCGCACCTTCGCGGACCGCTTGCCCGGCACTTGGGGGAAGGCCAGGTCGGAGCCGACGGCGATATCCCAGGGCGGGTCGATGGCGGCCGCGATGGCCCGGAAGTAGCGGCGGGCGCCGGGGCGGGCGCCGCGGGCCAGGATCGCGCGCAAGGTCATGGCCTCGGTCGCGGCGACGGTCATGCCCTGCCCGTAGATCGGGTTGAACGAGCAGGCGGCGTCGCCGATGACCAGCAGGCCAGCCGGGAACGCGGCCAGCCGTTCGTAGCGGCGGCGCACGCTGGCCGGGAAGCGGTACGGCACCGGGTCATCCAGCGGCTCGGCCCCGGCGAGGGCGGCCGCGATGTCGCCGGTGGGCAGCCGGGCGACGAACTCGTCGAGTCCCGCCGGGTCGGTGGGCGGGAAGTCGCCGCAGATGCCGGCGGTGGTCAGGATGTGGCGGCCACCCTCGGTGGCGGCGAGGACGGCGGCGCGGGGGTTCGCCGTCGTGCCGGCGGTGAGGATCGCCTGGTCCTGGCCCATGGCGCCGGGCCGGAGCCGGTACCGCCGGCTCGCGTAGCCGAGGCCAATCTCGACCCGGTCCTCGGCCGGCCTCGGGTAGCCGAGCTCGGCTAGCCACACTGGCGTCCGCGAGCCCCGGCCGGTGGCGTCGACCACCAGGCTGGCCGCGACACGGGATGACTGGCCGTCCGGCCCGCGGACCTCGACGCCGGTCACCGCGGTCTTGTCCGCGGTCACGGTGAGCGCGTGGATCGAGGTTTCCGGCCGGAAGCGGACTTCCGGCCGCTGCTGCACCATCGCGCGGACGTGGCCTTCGAGGAGCGGCCGGCTGGCGAACAGGGACGTCCCGGCTCGCGCATGCCGCAGCTGGCTGCCGGACAACTGCCAGCGCGCGTCGGCGAGGATGTCGCACAGGACGGCACCGCTGGCGGCCACCGACACGCTGAAGCCCGGGAACAGCTCGTTGAGGATGTCCAGGCCGCGCGGGTGCAGCGCGTGCACGTGCCGCCCTTGCGGCACTCCCCGGCGCTGCTCGCCGGCCGGCGGCAGCGGGTCCCGGTCGATCACCACGACGCGCCCGAACCGCTCCGCCAGTACCCGGGCCGCGAGCAGGCCCGCCATGCTGCCGCCCAGGACAACGGCCTGATCGGTATTCGTCTCGCGCATACCCCGCAACCCCCGTATCTCCGCCCCGACGGGCGCTACCACTCCAGGCCCAGTGTTCCCGACCCGAGCCGGCCGCGCTTATCGGCTCTTGCCCGGACGCGCGGCCGTGATTTTCCTAGGAGGGCGAAACGTATTCGCCATGGGGGCGAGAGCGGCGGCTTCATCGCAAGCCGCTCCCGTCCCGCGTCACCGGAATTAGCTCCAGGGCATGTGGGGGAACCAGCCGATCCCGAAGTTGGCCGGGAGCCGGACCACCCAGTAGGCGATCGTGAACGCGCCGCCGATGAGCAGCGCGACGGCGGTGAACTTGGCCGCCCGCGACGGCGAGGCCGTGAGCCACTGGGGGAACCGCGTCATCGACAAGAGCAGGAAGAGCACTCCCATGAGGACGATGTTGCCCAGCGAGACCAGCACGAAGACGAGCGCGCCGTAGGCGCCATCGTGGGTGGAGGCGGCGTACTCGAACGTCTTGTAGAACAGCGGGTAGGGCCGCCCGATGAGGAAGCCGCCGATGAGGGCGCCCATGAGGAGCTGCGGCGCGTAGCGGAAGCGCTCGGTGGCCCGGCGCATCGGGTCGGGGACGATGCCCGCGGTCGCGAGGCCGAGGTAGACGAAGATCAGCCCGATGAGGCCGAACGCTATCACCGCCTGCAGGAAGCGGGCGGGCATGATGCCGTCGACGACGGTGTTCGACAGCTGCGGGATGCTGGTGCCGAGCGTCGCCGCGATCGCCCCGTACACGGCCGCGACCACGATCAGGCCGATGCTGAGCCACAGTAGTGGCCGCAGCGCCGCCTTCGCCCGCGTCATCGCCGACGGCGCCTCTTCCATGAGCGGCGCGATGGCGCTGAAGGCGGCGACGTTGCAGGCGGTGAAGGTGCCCGCCAGGCCGGTGACGAAGGCGAAGGCGATCCCGGCCAGCGACCCGGTGATGTTCGTGGTGAGGGAGTCGTGTCCCAGGATTCCGTTGGCGGCATTGACCCCGATATCGTCGTCGACCAGGTCGGCCGACCAGAGCACCGCGATGATGACGCCGATGACCAGGCTAATCAGTATTAGCCAGCCGCGGCCGGTCCAGCCCTGTTCCCTCGCGCCCTCCGCCGGGCGCGAGTCCTGGGCAGTAATGTCAGCGCTTACCACGCTGGCCTCCATATTTCCCAAGCTGAGTGATTGACGCACGCAGCCAGCATCGGCCAGTCACGCGCGCGAAGCTCTCCCTCGCCGGTTACTGTCCCGCGCGTCGTGGCAGCGGTCGTAGCGGCGCTGGCCGTTCGTCAAGGGCGCCTTCCTGACGATGGCCCGCACGGGGAGAAACGATCTGCTAGCCCCGCTGATCTGCGTACATACTGATGAAAACACGAAACGCGAACGGTGTAAACAGAGCAGCCGGGAAGAAGTTCGGGTTCCGTAAGCGGCGGGCCGGCGGGCTGGCGGGGTGCCTGGTCGGGCGGCGGTCAGGGCAGGCGTAGGTTGATGCGGTGGCGCACTTCAGCCGGCTGTTCAAGGTCGTCATCGACGTGCCCCCCGGTGACCGCGAGCGCGACGAGGAGGGTGGACGCCTCCCATGATGCGCCGTGGGGGCGCCCTTCCTGGTGGACCCATTCAGGAACGTCCAGGATCGTTGCCGATCCACTGGTTGAGGCCAATGAGGCGCCGGCGCCCCGTCCGGGCCGCGTCTTGATAGCGGCTATCGCACCCTGGCCAGGCGATGCGTCCCGGTCGCGGTCAGGCGGCCGCTCGCGTCGCGGACGGCGGTGATCAGCGCGTCCTGCTCGCGGGCGACGCTGACGAGCATGCCCTGGCGGTCGAACAACGGCGCGGTCAGCCGGTAGGCGAAGGACGCGGGCCGGGCGTCGCCGGATCCCGCCGCGCGGGCCGCCTCGGCCATGGCCAGCGCCTGGAGCGGGCCGTGGGTCAGCAGGCCCGGGTAGCCCTCGACATCGCGCGCGTAATCGCGATCGTAGTGAATGCGGTGGGCGTTGTAGGTGAGCGCGGAGAAGCGGAAGAGCAGGGCGGGGGTGACCTCGATCGCCCAGTCGCCGCCGGCGGGCCGCGGCGGCGGCCCCGGCTCGGCCTCCGGCGGCGTGGCCTCCGGCGGCGTGGCCGGGGCGCCCGCTTGCCGGTAGACGAGATCCTGCCGCTCGTCGACCACGACCCGGTCCCGCTGCCAGACCTGGTGCTCCACCGTGATGAACGTCAGCGGGCCGGAGCGGCCCTGCTTGTCCTGGACCCGCAGGACCCGGCTGCGCTTGGTCGCCGGCTCGCCGCAGCGCAGCGGCCCCCGGACGTCGACCCGGCCGCCGGCCCACATCCGGCGGCGGCCGCGGCCGGGGAAGGCGGTGGCGGTCCCCCGCACCGGGGCGCCGTCCGGGCCGAGGTCGGCCTGCGCGGGCCGGTCGAGCAGGTAGAGCCAGTGCCACAGCAGCGGCAGGCTCGCCCCGCCGCCCAGGTCCGGCACCGGCACGCCGAGCAGGCCGCCGAGCGACTGAGCGGGCTCGGGCGCCAGCGTCTCGGTGCGCTCGTGGGCATCCTCCACCGGGCGCCTCCTTCCCGGGCGCCTTCCCGCGCCCGCGCGAGCTCGCCCGCGGCGATGATCGGGCCTGCCGACAGTCTTGCGCGGGCCGGCCGCGCGGGCAAGCCGACTGCCGGGCCGGCGAGGCGGTCAGACGGTGACGAGGGCCTGCGTCGGGGACATGCGGGCGGCGCGGACGGCGGGCAGCAGCCCGGCCAGCGCGCCGATGACGAGCGCGGCGCCGAGGCCGCCGGCCCACGCCTCGGGCGGGATGACGACCGCCTCGCCGTGGGCACGGGCGTAGGCGGTGGTGGTGATCACGCCGGCCGCGACCCCGGCGACCCCGCCGATCAGGGACAGCAGGATGGCCTCGGCCAGGAACTGGACGCGGATCTGGCCCCGGGTGGCGCCCAGCGCCCGTCGCAGCCCGATTTCCTGGCGGCGCTCCAGCACCGAGATCACCATGATGTTGGCCACCCCGATGGCGCCGACCAGCAGGGCGACCGCGCCGAGGCCAAGGAACAAGGTGTCCAGGGCGCCCTGGGCGTCGGCCCGGGCGGTGAGCGCGGCCGAGGGCTGGGAGACGTTGACCTGGCTCGGGTTCTCCGGGTTGGCCTGGGCGCCCAGCAGGCGGTCGACCGCGCTGGTGGCGGGCGCGGTGTCGACCGTCCGGATGAAGACCTGGGACGGGTGGCCGTCGAAGTGCAGGTACCGCTGGGCGGCGGGGAAGCCGATCAGGACCGCCGTGTCCAGCTGGGGGGCGTAGGTCGCGTGGCCGAGAATGCCCGCCACGTAAAACCACTGGCCGCCCGCCCAGATCCTGGTCCCGGACCGGACCTGGTCGATGCCCAGCAGCTGGGCGGTGACGGCGCCGAGCACCGCGACCGGCTCGCGCTCGGTCGCCGCGCTCAGGTAGCGGCCCTGGGCGACGGACGTGCCGGCCACCGCGGGCAGGCCGAGCGTCGCCGCCTGGACGGTGAGGGCGTTGGTCTCGGTCGTGGGGATGTACGGCGTCCGGAAGGCGTTGACGCCGGTGAGGGTGGCGGTGTCCTGCACGGCGGTGACCCCGGGCAGCCGGGCGATCATGGCCGGGGCGGCGACGGGCAGCTCGGCGGTGTTCCCCTGGAAGTCCTGGCCGCTGGTGACCGTCAGCAGGTTGGTCCCCAGCCGCGCGATCTCGGCCAGCAGGGCGGCCTTGGAGGAGGCGGCGAGGCCGAGGACGGCGACGATCGCCGCGACGCCGATCGCGATGCCCAGCGCCGACAGGCCCGCGCGCAGCTTGCGGGTCCGCAGCCCGACGCTGGCCAGCCCGGCCAGGTCGGCCAGCCGCAGCCGGGCCGGGGGCAGCGGGGGCGGGGTCGCCGGGCGCCCGGATGTGGTGGTCATGCCAGTCCCTCCTGGGCGGCGGCCGCGGCGGCCGCGGGGCTGGTGTCGGCGATGACGTGGCCGTCGAGCACCTCGACGCAGCGGCGGGCACGGGCGGCGACGGCGTGATCGTGGGTGATGATGATGATCGTGGTCCCGGCGGCGTTGAGCTCGTCCAGCAGGCCCAGGATCGAGGCCCCGGTGGCCGAGTCGAGGTTGCCGGTCGGCTCGTCGGCCAGCACGATCGGCGGCGCCCCGGCCAGCGCCCGGGCGATCGCGACCCGCTGGCGCTGCCCGCCCGACAACTGGTTGGGCCGGGCGGTGGCCCGGTTCGCCAGCCCGACCCGGTCCAGGGCCGCCAGCGCGAGCTGCCGCCGCCGCCGCAGGCGCACCCCCGCGTACAGCAGCCCGTCGGCGACGTTGGCCAGCACGCTCTGGTGCTCGGCGAGGAAGAACTGCTGGAACACGAAGCCGATCCGCGAGGCGCGCAGCGCGGCCAGCTCGCGGTCCCGCATCCGGGCCACGTCGAGGCCGGTGACGCGGACGATGCCGGAGGTCGGCTTGTCCAGGGTGCCCATGAGGTTCAGCAAGGTGGACTTGCCCGACCCGGAGGGGCCGACCACGGCGACCAGTTCCCCCGCGCGGACCGTCAGGCTCGCCTCGTCCAGCGCCCGGACCGGTGGCGCCCCGGGGTAGACCTTCGACGCCCGGTCCAGCTCCAGGACCGGCATCGCGGCGGTTGCCGTCATCGTCATGACGCGGCCACGACCACGCGCTCGCCCGGGGTCAGCGCCCCGGTCACCTGGACGAGGCCGTCGGAGTCGTCGAAGATGCCGAGCGTCACCGGGACGTAGCGGCGGGCGCTGCCCGGGCCGGCGACCTCCACGGCGTACTGCCCCGGCCCCTGGGCCAGGAGCGCCCCGACGGGCACCACCAGCGCGTCATGGGCGGTGCTGGTGGTGATGTTCACCGTCACCGGCGCCTCGTCCAGCGTTCCGGCCGCCGACGGGCGGGCCAGCGTGACCGTCACCGGGATGGTCGTGGTGGTGGTCCCGTTCGCGCCGGGCGTGGTCGCGGCCACGGTGCCGACCGCGGAGATCACGCCGGGGGTGGTCGCGCCGCCGGGCAGGATGACGCTGACGGCGTCGCCCTGCTTCACCTGCGACTGGTCGGAGGCGTCGAGCGGGATCAGCACGACGTGCCGGTCCGAGGTCGCGGTCAGGACCGAGCCGGGCCCCGCGTCCGTCCCGCTGGCCTGGTCCTGGCCGGCGGCCTGGCCTTCGTCCGCGAGCCCGGCGACCGGGCCGCCCAGCGTCCCGGTCACCTGGCTGACCCGCAGCGCCTCGGGCTCGAACACCACCTGGCCCCGGGCCAGGGTCCCGGACGGGCCGGAGACCCCGAGGCGGGATTCCAGCTGCCGGACCCCGGCCGCCGTCGCCGCCGAGTAGTCGCCCCAGCCGTGGGCGGCGATGCTGGCCGCGGTGGCGTCCCCGAGCTGCGCCAGGTCATGGTTGAGCTGGGAGACGTCCTCGCCGCTGGCCCCGGGCGCCAGGGCCCGCCAGGCCGGCACGCTGCCGTACAGCAGCACCACCGGGGAGCCGTTGTCGACCTTGTACAGCACCTGCCCCTGGCTGATGACCTGCCCGGCGGCCGGCAGCCAGGTGAGCGTCCCGCTCCCCTGCCCGGTGACCGTGTAGGTGCCGGCGTAGCCGAGGGTCGCCGTCACCGGCAGCAGCGCCGCGATGTCCCGCTGGGTGACCGCCGCCGTGGCCGGCGCGGGCGTCCCCGGCGGGGGCGCCCCGGACGGGGACGACGAGGAGAACGCGCCCGCCCCCCAGGCGGACACCGCCCCGGCGGCGATCAGGACCCCGAGCCCGAGGGCGATCCAGCGGCCGTAGCCGTGCGGGTCGCGGGGCTCCTGGCCTGCGAGCTCATGGCCGGCGGCCCGGGCGGCTTCCTGGCCGCGCGAAACGGTCTCGCTCACGATCGGTCATCCGTCCTTTCCGGCTGGTCGGTTCCTGGACTCATGCGAGCAGTTGTACGCCTGGGCGGGTGACATCAGCCCTACGTCCGGCGGCGGGCCGGCACCTGCTAGCCAACCGGGGTGCCGCCCCCGAGCGCGGCCGGCAGCAGGCGCTGGCACTGGGTAAGGGGAGTCTGGACCTGGGCCGAGCGGTACTGGTCGCGGGAGATGCCGGCCGAGCCGAGCGGGAACAGCGGGCGGTCCTGGGCGTCGGTGGCGGGGTCGGGCCAGCTGGTCACGCCGTGGGAGCGCATGCACTGGCTGAACTGGCGCATGCCGATCAGCAGCTGCTGGACTTCGGCGGCGGGGAACACGTCGTTGGCCCCGGCCGGCAGCAGCTGCTGGCAGTCGTTCTCCGACGTCTGGTACTGGGTGGTGCTGATCCCGAGCTGCTGCGCGCTGGGGAACTTCGCGTTGCCGGACGGCTGGGGGTCGGGGAAGTTCGGCACGCCGTGGGCGCGCATGCACTGGGAGAAGCTGAGCAGCGAGGCGCTCGCGGACCCGCCCGAGCCGGACGAGCCGTCCGTCGCGGCGGCGCTGGCGGGCCCGGCCGCGCCCGTGGAGCCGGCCGGCCCGCTGGTGGATGACGTGCTCCCGCCGCAGGCCGCCAGGCAGGCCAGGGCCACGGCGGCGACGGCGGCGGTGGCCGCGGAGCGCGGGGCCGGCCGCCAGAACCGGTGATGCATCATGCCCTCCTCAAGGCTGGGTGTGCATGCTGGCAGTTCTACGCGCCGGCGGGTGACATCAGCGCTACGCACGATGTCGCATGGATGTCATCCGCGGCGGCGCATACTGATGATGTGCGGGTGCTTGTCGTGGAGGACCACGTGACGCTGGCCGGGCGGATCGCCCAGGGGCTGCGCCAGGCCGGCATGGCGGTGGACGCCGTGCACGACGGCGCGGCGGCACTGGAGGCGGCCGGCGGGACGGCCTACGACGTGATCGTGCTCGACCGCGACCTGCCCGCCGTGCACGGCGACCGGGTGTGCCGGGAGGTGGCCGGCACCGGCCCGCGCATCCTCATGCTGACCGCCGCCGCCGGCGTCGATGACCGGGTCGACGGCCTGGAGCTGGGCGCCGATGACTACCTGCCCAAGCCGTTCGCGTTCACCGAGCTGGTCGCCCGGGTACGGGCGCTGTCCCGCCGCTCGCCCGCCGTCGCGCCGGTCGTGCGGCGCGGCGACCTGGCCGTGGACCTGGCCCGGCACCGGGCCAGCCGGGACGCCCGGCCGCTGTCGCTGACCCGCAAGGAGTTCGGCATCCTGGAGATGCTGCTGGCCGCCGACGGCACCGTGGTCAGCGCGGAGGAACTGCTCGAGCACGTGTGGGACGCCAACGCCGACCCGTTCAGCAACATCATCTCGGTCACGATGGCCCGCCTGCGGCGCAAGCTCGGCGACCCGCCGCTGATCGAGACCGTGGTCGGCAAGGGGTACCGGATGTGAAGCGCCGTCCCCGCCTGACCGTCCGCGCGCGGCTGACCCTGCTGTACACCGTCTTGTTCGCCGTGTGCGGGGCGATCGTGGTGGGCGTCAGCTATGCCCAGGTGGCCCGGCTCCCGGCGCAGGCGCAGGGCGGCGATCCCCGTCAGCCGTCGTTCGCGAGCATCCCGGCCAGCCTCGCGGCGCAGTGCCAGGCCCAGCAGCGCGACGCCAACCCCGACGGGGCGATCCTGGCCAAGTGCGCCGCCTACTTCGAGCTGCGGGCGTCCTACTTCCAGCAGCAGGGCGCCCAGGGCCAGCGGGACCTCACCCTGTCTCACCTGCTGCAGTACTCGCTGATCGCGCTGGCCGTGGTCCTGGCCCTGGCCGCGATCCTGGGCTGGATCGCGGCCGGGCGGGCGCTGCGCCCGGTGCACCTGATCACGGCGGCGGCCCGGGCCGCGTCGGAGCACAACCTGTCGGCCCGGGTCGCCGCCCGCGGCCCGCGCGATGAGCTGCGCGAGCTGGCCGAGACGTTCGATGACATGCTCGGGCGGCTGCAGGCCGCGTTCGAGGGCCAGCAGCGGTTCATCGCCAATGCCTCCCATGAGCTGCGGACCCCGCTGGCCGTCATGGGCGCCACCGTCGACGTCGTGCTCGGCGACCCGGGCAGCACCCCGGGCGACCTGCGGGAAATGGCGGCCGAGATCCGCCTGGCCGTGAACCAGGCCGAGCACCTGATCGGCGCGCTGCTCCTGCTCGCGCGCAACGAGCGCGGCCTCACCGTCCGCGAGGAGGTCGACCTGGCCACCGTTGCCGAGGACGTGCTGGACGTGGTCGGGCTGGGCGACCGGCGGGTGCACGCCCGGCTGGAGCCGGCCCCCATCGCGGGTGACCCGGTGCTGGCCGAGCACCTGCTGTCGAACCTGGTGGACAACGCGGTGCGGTACAACATCGCCGCCGGCGACATCTGGGTCGTCACCCGGACCGCGCCCGGCGGTAGCGAGCTGACCGTCGCCAACACCGGGTCGGTCATCAGCGCGGCCGAGGCGGGCCGCATCTTCGAGCCGTTCCAGCGCCTGAGCCGCGCGTCCCAGGACGGGTCCGGGCTCGGGCTGGCGATCGTCGCGTCGATCGCGGCGATCCACGGCGGGACGGTGACCGCCCGCCCCCGCGATGGCGGCGGGCTCTGCGTCACGGTCACCATCCCCTACCGGTCGAGCGACGTGCCCAGCCCGCGGGACAGCGCGACCGTGTAGACCTCCTGGGCGATCGCGAGGTCCTCGACGGCCATGCCGAACGGGTTCACCAGGGCGACCTGCCGGGCGTGCGCGCGCCCGGGGCACTCGCCGGCCAGCAGCTGGCCGAGGGTGCCGGTCACGGCCCGGCCACCGGGCGGCGCGGGCTCGCCCGGCCCGGCCACCGTGCCCTGGCGGGCGAGGTGCCCCAGCAGCCGCTGGGTGTCGGCCGTCACCAGGTCCCAGTCATCCACGTAGAGCAGGCTTGACGCCAGGTAGGCGTCGGCCGCGATGTCGTCCAGGGAGACGTTGATCACGGTCGCGCCGGGAGCGATCCAGCGGTAGGGAACGTAGGCCGTCGTGGTGGTGGTCGCGGTGACCACCACGCTGGCCGGGCGGACGGCCTGCTCGGCGCCAGCCGCCCGCACGTCCCGGAAGGGGCCGTCCGGGGCCCGCAGCCGGGCCGCGAGCGCCTGCGCCCGGGCGGGCACCTGGTCGTGGATGAGCACCCGGCCGATCTCCAGGTGGCGGGCCATCAGGTCGGCGTGCGCCTGCGCGATCGGGCCGGCCCCGAGCAGGGCCAGGGTGACGGGCGTCCCCGCGTGCAGGCGGACGGCCGCCAGGGTGGACACGGCGGCGGTGCGCAGGGCGCTGATCTGCGCGCCCTGCAAGATCGCGGCCGGCCGGACGGTCGCGGGGTCGAACAGGAGGGTCAGCCCGTCGGCCCGGGGCAGGCCCCGGTCGGGATTGCCGGTGTTGGCGTTGATGATCTTCGTCCCGACCAGCCCGGTTCCCACCATGCCGGGCATGTTGAGGGTCCGGGCCTGCTGGGCGCCGCCGGGCGACCAGCGCAGGACGCCCTCGTCGCCGACGCGGGCGGCGCCCGCCGCGTGCTGGCGCAGGGCCCGGGCCACGCAGTCCACCGGGTCGATGTCCGCGCAGATCGCGGCGATGTCCGCGCTGTTCAGGTAGAGCAGCTTCTCGTCCGTCAGTGTCACGGTCCCTCACCATCTCGACGCGTCGCTGAAGGCCGCCGGCGCGTGGCCGGCGACGGGCTCCAGCCCGTGGCCGGCCAGCCAGGCGTGGTCGTACAGGGTGTTGACGTAGTTGGCCTGCCCGTCCGGGCACAGGCACACGGGCTGCGTTATCTCCGGGTGGCCGCGCAGGTAGCGGGCGCAGGCGGTGACGACCGCGCCCGCCGACCCGCCCAGGCCGAGGCCGAGGGTGCCTTGCAGGTAGTGGCACGCGACGATGGCCTCCCGGTCGTCCACGATCACGACGTCGTCGTAGTCGCCGGGGCGCAGGAACAAGGAGGGCCGGCTCGACCCGATGCCCGTGATCAGCCGCTGGCCGCTCGGGTGGCCGAACACGCGCGAGCCCCGCACGTCCACGCCGATGACCCGCACCGACGGGGACGCCGAGCGCAGGTAACGGCCGATGCCGGCCAGCGTGCCGCCGGTCGAGGCGGCGACGAAGACCGCGTCCAGGCCGGGCCGCTGGCGGCAGATCTCCGGGGCGGTCTCGGTGGAGTGCACCTCGGGATTGGCCGGGTGCTCGTACTGGTTCGGCCAGATCGAGGCCCGGTCCCGCGCCACCATCGCGCGGATCAGCGCCAGCCGCGTCAGCAGGTAGCCGCCGGCCTCGTCGGGCTCGGTCACGCAGATCACGGCGGCCCCCAGGGACCGCATGTGGTCCAGCATCACCGGGTCGGCCTTCGGGTCGGTGACGGCGGTGAAATGGTAGCCGCGGCGCTGGCAGAGGAAGGCCATCGCCACCCCGAGGTTCCCGGACGTCGACTCGACCAGGCGGGCGCCCGGCGCGAGGGCGCCGGACGCCTCCAGGGCGGACACGAGGCCGCGGGCGGTGCGGTACTTGATGGACCCGCTCGGGTTGTGCGATTCGAGCTTCAGGCCGACTTTCCGCCAGCGCGAGTCGATCTTCAGCGCGATGTCGACGATGGGCGTTGCCGCTGTGGTGAGGTGGCGGGCCACCATGGGGAATCGGCCTTTCTCCGGTGCTCAAGTGCCGCCAGGCGTCACTTAAACGGCCGGGCGGCGAAGGCGAGGGCGGGGACGAAGGCAGGCGCGTAGATGGTTCCGACCCCGCTGACCAGGTCATAGCCGCGGCCCGCGGAGTAGCCGGGGACGGTGGTGGTCCCGCCGTCGGCGGTGGGGATCGTCTGGCTGTTATCACCGGTGGTCACGTCGACCAGGCCGGGCGCGGGCCGGGCGCTGAGGGCGTACAGCGCCGGGTTGAGCAGCCCGAGCCAGTGGTGGGCGACCTGGTCGCTGAGCGCCACGATGCCGGCGAACAGCGGGGTGGCCACGCTGGTGCCGCAGTTCAGGCTCCAGTCGCCGCTGCCGAGGAAGCTGGAGTAGGTGAGCACCGGGGTGTTGCACGAGCCGCTCATCGAGATGTCGGGGGTGCCGCGGTCGCGGCCGGTGACCGACGCCACCCGGTCCTGGTACGACGGGCGGCCGAAGATCGAGGAGACGCCCCCGCCGGAGCCGTTCCACGCGGTGTCGGGGCCGGTCCGGGTGCCGTCGGCGGACAGCGTGACCTCGGTCGCGCCGACCGCGGTCACCAGCGGGTCGGACGCGGGCCAGCCGATGACGGGGGTGGGGTAGAAGGAGTGGCCGTCGGCCTCGGCGTCGGTGGCGCCGCTGTCGCCGGTCGCGCCGAGGACCGTCACGCCGTGGCGGTAGGCGTCGGTGTAGGCGCCGCGCAGGGCGAGCAGCGACTGCGCGGTCGGGAAGGTCTCCTCGGTGGCGTTGTAGGACTGGCTGATGATGCCGCCGAGGTGGTGGTCGATGACGTACTTCTCGGCCTGCACGATCTGCGGGAAGCCGTCCGTGCCCTCGGTCTCGGTGACCGGGGTCTCCACCAGCAGGATGCTCGCCTTCGGGGCCATCGCGTGGGCGTACTCCACGTCCAGGGTGGTCTCGCCCGCCCAGCTGGCCTGATCGCGGGTAGGGGTCCAGGTGTAGGTGCCGGCGGGCTGGATGACCTTCAGCGACGGGGGGCCGGGCAGCCCGTAGGCCTGGTCGAAGGTGGCCAGGTCGGTGGCGATCGTCGGCGATCCGAACGGGTCGACGATGACGATCGTCTGGCCCTGCCCGGCGACCCCGCGCGCGTAGAGGGCGGGGGTCCCGTAGGCCCTCTCCAGCTGGGTGGGGCCGTAGCAGGGCGCCTGGATGGCGGCCTCGCAGTCGGCGTAGGTGGGCGGGGCCGATGAGCTGGATGAGCTGACGGAGCCGAGCTCCACGTCGCCCGGCACCGGGGTGACGACGGCGCCGGCGTCGCGGGACGGGGCGGAAATGACGGCGGCCCCGGCGGTCGCGGTGGCCGGGGCTAGCAGCACGGCGGCCGCGAGTCCGGAGCACGCGATTGACGCCAGCACGAATGAATGCGGACGCGGCATGATCACCATCCTGTTGTAAGTGGGCATCGGGCCAAAACGTATGCGCCCGCGTGCTCCGAGACAAGGGATGCGGCCCGGCCTGTTCACGGGGACTGCTGTTCGGCTATGGCCGCCCGCCATCATCCTGGTAAGGTCCACAATGTCATATCGCCCGGGAAATTCCGCTTCACCTCAGAGGTTTGGGGGAACAGTTCATGAGTACCGAAAATGCTGAGCAGTTCGACGTGGTGGTCGTCGGCGGCGGGCCAAGCGGATCGACTGCGGCGGCCGTGACGGCATTGCACGGCAGGCGGGTCCTGGTCCTTGAAAGCGAGCGCTTCCCGCGATATCAGATCGGCGAGTCGCTGCTGCCGTCCACCCTCCATGGCGTCTGCCGGCTGACCGGCGCCACCGAGGCCATCGAGAAAGCGGGCTTCACCCGCAAGCGCGGCGGGACGTTCAAGTGGGGATCAAATCCGGAGCCATGGACATTCACCTTCTCGGTATCGCCGAGAATGGCCGCCCCGACCGGGTACTCCTATCATGTCGAGCGAATGGAGTTCGACAAGATCCTGCTCGACAACGCCCGCCGGGTGGGCGCCGAGGTGCGCGAGCAGTGCCCGGCGACCCGCGTCGAGGAGGAGGATGGCCGGGTCACCGGGGTCTGGTACCGGGACGCCGAGGGCACCGAGCGGCTGGTGCGGGCCCGTTACGTCCTGGACGCGTCCGGCCACAAGAGCCGCATTTACCGTTCCATCGGCGGCGAGCGGAAGTACTCCGACTTCTTCCGCAACCTCGCCTTGTTCGGCTACTTCAAGAACGCCAAGCGCCAGTCCGAGCCGAACGCCGGCAACATCTTGTGCGTCGCCTTCGACAGCGGCTGGTTCTGGTTCATTCCGCTGACCGAAACCATGACGAGCGTCGGCGCGGTGGTTAACCGCGACCTCGCGGGCGAGATCGCGGGCGAGCCGGAGAAGATGCTGCACAAGCTGATCGCAGAATGCCCGCTCATCTCCGAGTACCTTTCTGGCGCCGACCGAATCACCGAGGGCGAGTACGGGCAGATCCGGGTGCGGAAGGACTACTCCTACCAGAACACGCGATTCTGGCGGCCCGGCTTCGCCCTCATCGGGGACGCCGCGTGCTTCGTTGACCCGGTCTTCTCCTCCGGCGTGCACCTCGCGACCCATGGCGCCCTGCTGGCCGGGCGGTCCGTTAACTCCATCATGGAGGGAACCCTGGATGAGGAGACCGCGTTCGCGGAATTCGAGGCGCGGTACCGGCATGAGTACCGGGTGTTCTACGAGTACCTGATGTCGTTCTACGCCATGAACTCGGACGCGCAGTCGTACTTCTGGCGGGCCAAGGAGATCACCAACAGCGGCAATTCCGAGCTGGAGGCCTTCGTGGAGCTCGTCGGCGGGGTCTCGTCGGGGGACTTCGACCTCAGCGATGGCGGCGGGCAGGCGATGGCGAAGCGGGTCAGCGCCGAGTCGAGCGGGCTGGCCACCGCGGTCAGCAAGGTGGCGGGCACCGATGGCGAGAACGTCATCCCGCTGCTGGGGGCGCCGGTCGTCCGCGAGGCCATGCAGGAGAGCGAGAAGGTGCTGGCGCGGGCCCAGTTCGGCGCCCGGTTCGACGCCGAGCTGCCCTTCCAGCCGGGCGGGCTGATCTCGTCCGCCGACGGCCTGGCCTGGGTTCCGTCGGCGAAGTAGCCGCGAGCCCGCCGCTGGCGGCCACCCGGCCGGGCCGGGTGGCCGCCAGCGCGGCGTTCGCCGCCCGCGTCAGCCGTGGGTGGCCTTCAGCTCGACCAGGTGCTTGAGGTGGGCGAGGGTCAGCTCGGGGTCCACCCCGAAGTCGATCAGGCAGCCGATCTCGTCCACGCCGATGGCGGCCAGGCGGCGCACCATGGCCGCGCCGTCGGCCACGGTGCCGAACAGGCCGCTGGTGTCGAAGTAGCGGTCGAAGGAGCGCCGGACGACGTAGTCGACCTCGTCGGCCCGGACCTGGGCCGGGTCGAGCCCGGCCTTGCTGAGCAGCCGCGCGATGAGGTCGAAGGACGTCGCGAGGTAGCCGATGAAGGGCTCGCGGACCAGGTCGCGCACCGTGTCGCGGCTCTCGCCGAGAAACGTGTGCAGCATGAGGGTGACGTGCGGCCGGGCCTGGCCGCCTCGCTCCGGGCGGTGCTGGCCCTGATGGCGCTCCCAGGCCCAGCGGTAGCGGGCGATCTTGGCGGCGACGGCGTTGAGGTCCTGCCCGAGCAGGTGGGTCAGGACGGAGGTGCCGAGCTCGCCGGCGGCCTCGAACGTCTCCACGCTGCCGGCGCTGGTGATCCAGATGGGCAGTTCCGGCTGGACGGGCTCGGGGTAGATCCGGACGCGGGCCGGCTGGCCGGTCCCGTCGGTGACGTCCACCTCCTCGCCCCGCCACAGGGCCCGCACGGTGGCGATGGACTCGCGCATGACCTCCCGCCGCCGGCGGTAGGCGTCCGGGCGCAGGCCGAAGTCGATGGCGTTCCAGCCTGATGCGAACGACACCCCGGCCCGGCCGCCGGAGATGTTGTCCACCACCGCCCACTCCTCGGCGATGCGCAGCGGGTCCTGCAGGGGGGCGACCACGCTGCCCGCCCGGATGCCGACCTGCCGGGTCAGGGCGGCGACGGCCGCCCCGGTGACGGAGGGGCTCGGGTACAGGCCGCCGAACGGGTGGAAGTGGCGCTCGGGGGTCCAGACGGCGCGGAAGCCCTCGGCGTCGGCGATCTTGGCGCCCTCGATCAGCAGGCGGTAGCGCCCGGCGGGATCGGGCTGGTCGTTGCCGAAGTAAAACAGCGAGAATTCCACTCAGCTCTCCTTTTCGTTCAGTTTCGCGAGCTGAAAATGACCGGACATCGCGGACCAGGCCTGGGCGAGCATTTCCGGCCGCACGAGGTCCACGTGGGTGCAGGGCAAGCGGATTTCGGTGATCGTGCCGGACACGTAGGGCTCCCAGCTTTTCGCGCGCGAGGCGGCGGGCACGTCCCCGCTGCGGGCCTTGCCCGCGGCGAGCAGCAGCGCGTCCCCGTCGAAGCGGCCGGGCTGGTGGGCGCTGCCCAGCTTGGCGTTGCGCTCGAAGGCCTGGGTGAGGACCCTGACCTCGTCGTCGGAGATGGCGCCGAGGACCTTGCCGGTCTCCTGGCGGATCTGCCCGGCCAGCCGGGCCGTCCGGGCCGCCTCGGCGTCCGGGGCGGCCCCGTCGTGGTCGCCGGTCGCTCCCGGCCCGGCGGCCTGGTCGTCGGGGCTGGCCCCCCCGGGCCCGGTGGCGCGGCCGGGCGGGTAGACGTCCATCAGGATCAGGCCGCCGACCGCATCGCCGGCCGCCTGGAGCTGGACGGCGACCTCGTGCGCGATCGTCCCGCCGGCGGACCAGCCGAGCAGGTAGTACGGGCCCGTCGCCTGGACGGTGCGGATCAGCCCGATGTAGTCGGCGGCCATCTCGCCGAGCGAGCACGGCGGCTCGCCGGCCCCGTCGAGGCCGCGGGCCTGCAGCCCGTAGACCCGGAAGTCGTCCGGGACGTACCGCGCCAGCGGCATGTAGCACCAGCTCAGGCCGCCCGCCGGGTGCAGGCAGAACAGGGGCGGCCGGGTCCCCTTGGCGCGGATCGGCAGCAGCGGGCCGAACGCGCCCCGCACCGAGGACAGGCTCATCTGGGCCATGAGGCCCGCGACGGTGGGGGCGGTGATCACGTCGCGGACGGAGACCGCGACCCCCCGCTCGCGCAGCCGGGTGACCAGCCTGACCGCCAGCAGCGAGTGGCCCCCCAGGCGGAAGAAGTCGTCGTCGGGGCCGACGCCGTCCAGGCCGAGGACCCCGGCCAGCTCGTCGCACATCATCTCCTCGAGCTGCGACATCGACCCGACGCGGTCGCCGGGGGCGGCGGGCCGGGCACGGCCGGGGGCGGGCAGGGCGGCCTTGTCGAGCTTCCCGGCCGGGGTCAGGGGCAGCGCGGGGAGGACGACGACGGCCGACGGGGTCATGTACTCCGGCAGCCGGGCGCGGGCGTGCTCGCGGGCCTCGGTGGCCAGCGCGTCGTCGTCCGGGTCAGCGTCGTCCGGGTCAGCGTCGTCCGGGTCAGCGTCGCCGGCGGCAGTGCCGGCGCCGGGGATGCCAGCGCGGGGGGAGCCGTCCCTGGGGGCACCGCCGGCGGGCGGGGCGGCGCGGGTGACGTAGGCGACCAGGCGGGTGTCGCCGGGGGCGTCCTCGCGGGTGATGACGGTGGCGTGGCCGACGCCGGGGCAGGTGGCCAGGACGGCGGCCACCTCGCCCGGCTCGATCCGGTAGCCGCGGACCTTGACCTGCTCGTCGGCTCGCCCGGCGAACGCCAGCTGCCCGGCCGGGGTCCAGCGGGCCCGGTCGCCCGTGCGGTACATCCGCGTCCCGGCCGGGCCGAACGGGCAGGCGGAGAACCGCTCGGCGGTCAGCCCGGGCCGGCCGTGGTAGCCGCGAGCCAGCTGGCCGCCGCCCAGGTAGAGCTCGCCGGTCACCCCGGCGGGCACGAGCTGGAGCCACTCGTCGAGCACGAACGCCCGCGTGCCGTCGAGGGGACGGCCGATCGGCTCGGGGCCGGCGCCCGGGCCAGCGGGGCCGTGGCCGGCCCGCGCGGCGGTGGCCCACACGGTCGCCTCGGTGGGGCCGTACAGGTTGGTGACCTGCGCTCCGGTCGCCCGCAGGGCCGCGCCCAGGGCGGGCGGCAGGGCCTCGCCGCCCGACAGCAGCCGCATGCGGCCCAGGACCCGCTCGCGGGACGGCAGCAGCGCCCGCCACAGGGCCGGGACGGCCTGCATCGCCGTTGCCCCGGACCGCTGCGCCAGCCCCGCCAGGAGCGCCGGGTCGCGGGTCACCTCCCGGGGCGCCACCACGACGGCCGCTCCCGACACCAGGGGCAGGAAGACCTCGAGCACGTGGATGTCGAACGACACCGTCGTCACCGCGACCAGGCGGTCGGCCGCGCCCAGCGGGACCCAGCGCGCTACCGCCGCCAGGAACGCGGCCACCGCGCCGTGCGGGACGGCCACTCCCTTGGGGATTCCCGTCGAGCCGGAGGTGTAGATGAGGTAGGCCAGGTCATCCGGCCGGGCCGGGGTCGCGACGGGACCGCGGGGAACCTCGTCGCCGGCCCCCCGGCCGGCCGGGAGCCAGTCGCCGGCCGGCAGCGCCAGGGAAGGCAGCGCCACCGCGGGGTCTTCGGCGGGCGCATCGTCGTCGGTCAGCACGCAGGCCGGGCGGGCGTCGGCCAGCATCGCCGCGATCCGGCGGGGCGGGTAGGCCGGGTCGACCGGCAGGTAGGCCGCGCCCGACCGCACGACGCCCAGCAGGGCCGCGATCAGGGCCTCGGAGCGGCTCATCATGACGGCCACGACGGTGCCCGGGCCCGCTCCCCGGGCGGCGAGGCGGCGGGCGAGCCGGGCCGCGGCCCCGTCCAGCGAGCCCCACGACACATGAGTACCGCCCGCTATCACCGCGATGGCGTCGGGGGCGTGGGCCGCCCGCTGCGCGAGCAGGGCAGGCAGGAGCGGGGCCGGGGCGGTCCGCGCGGTGCCGCCCCACTCGTGCAGGAGCTGCGCCCGCTCGGCGGCGTCGAGGAGCGGGACGTGCCGCGGGCGGACCGCCGGGTCGGCGGCCACCGCCGCCAGCACGCGGGAGAAGCGGGCCGCGATGGACCGCGCGGTCGGCTCGTCGAACAGGTCGGTGGCCGCCATCAGGCGGCCGTGCATCCCGCCCGGCTCGCCGCGGGCGCCGCCGAGCAGGACGCTCAGGTCGACCTGGGCGGAGCCGGTCCCGGCGCGGACGGGAACCGCGCGGACGCCCGGCAGGCCGGCGGCCGCAGGCGCGTTGTTCTGGAGGGTGAGCGTGACCTGGAACAGCGGGTTGCGGGCGAGGGAGCGGTCGGGGGCCAGGTCTTCCACCAGGCGCTCGAACGGGACGTCCTGGCGCTCCAGGGCGCCGAGCCAGAAGTCGCGGACCCGGGCGAGCAGGGTGGTGAACGGCGGGTCGCCGGACACGTCGGTCCGCAGGACGAGCGTGTTGACGAAGAAGCCCATCAGGTCGTCCAGGGCCTCGTCGGTGCGGCCCGCGACCGGGGTGCCGACCGGGATGTCGTCGCCGGCCCCCAGCTTGCTCAGCAGGACCGCCAGGGCGGCCTGGACCACCATGAACAGGGTCACGCCCTGCTCGCGGGCCAGGTCGGCGAGGCCGGCGTGGACGACGGCGGGAATCGCCAGCGGCACCGCGTGCCCACGGTAGCTGGCGGCGGGCGGGCGGGGCCGGTCGGCGGGCAGCGGCAGCTCCGGGGGGGCGCCCGCGAGCGCGTCGCGCCACCAGGTGACCTGCTGCGATAGCAGGCTGGCGGGGTCGGCCGCGTCGCCGAGCAGTTCCCGCTGCCAGATGGCGTAGTCGGCGTACTGCACCGGCAGCGGGCTCCAGCCGGGTGCCTGGCCTTCCCGGCGGGCGGCGTAGGCGCGCGACAGGTCGCGGGTGAAGATCCCCTCGGACCAGCCGTCGGTGGCCACGTGGTGGATGACCACGACGAGCACGTGCGTCCCGGCGTCCGCCCGGACCAGCCGGGCGCGCATCGGGACCTGCTGGGCGGCGAGGTCGAACGGCTCGGCGGCGATCCGCGCCAGCACGTCGCGCAGCTCATCGCCGGCGGCGTCGATGACCGGCAGGCGCGGGTCGAGGTCGGCCATCGGCAGGATCTGCTGATGGGGCTGCCCGTCGGCGGCCGGGAACACGGTCCGCAGCACTTCGTGCCGGGTGACCACGTCGCCGATGGCCGCCTCCAGGGCGGCGGTGTCCAGGTCACCGTCCATCCGCAGCGCCAGCGAGGTGTTGTAGACCGCCGACGGGCCCTCCAGCTGGGCGATGAACCACATCCGCTGCTGGGCGAACGACAGCGGGATCGTCATGACTGCTCCTTCGCGTCGGCCGGGTCGGCGGGGCTGGCCGGGCGCCGCGGGCGCAGCGGTGGCCTGACTGGCTTGCTGGGCTCGGGCTGGCCCGCGGGGCGGGCGGCCTCGATCGCGGCCGCGAGGCGGGCCGGGGTGGGTGCCTCGAAGACGGCCCGGACCGCCACCTCGGCCCCGAGGGCGGCGCGGATGCGGCTGGTGAGGCGGACGGCCAGCAGCGAGTGGCCGCCGAGGGCGAAGAAGTCATCATCCGGGCCGGCCTGGCCTATCCCCAGGACGGTCGCGAACGCGGCGCACAGCAGCTCCTCGGCGAGGGTGGCCGGCGGGCGCCCCGGGGCGGCCGCGACCTGGCCGGGGGCGGGCAGGGCGGCCCTGTCCAGCTTCCCGGTCGGGGTCAGCGGCAGCGCGCCCAGCACCACGAACGCCGACGGCACCATGTACTCCGGCAGCCGGGCCCGGGCATGCTCCCGGGCCGCCGCCGCCAGCTCCAG
>DATBEM010000171.1:0-45632 GCA_036276115.1 Trebonia sp. | reverse complement strand
TAGGCCTCCACGATCTCGAGGGGGGCGATGCGCCCGGTGACGATCTCGCCGGCCTGCTCGCCGACGATCATCGGCTCGCCGCACATCAGGTAGCCCGCACCGGGCAGCGCCTGATTGGGGTGCAGCACGAATGTGTCGCCGACCTGGAGCACCAGCTGGTTCTTGGTCAGGAAGTCACCCGGGGCCACGCTGCCGAAGCCCATGCCGTGCCCGCGCACGCGCATGAACGGCGGCTTGGTGTACTCGCCGAGGCCCCGGGCGACCAGCGGCGCGTCCATGGCCTGGACGACCTCGGACACGGTGTTGCCGGCCGTGCACGCGGCCACGCCCTGGGCCATCGCGTCCATCAGCAGCTCGTGGTCGCTGACCAGCTCCTTGCTCGGGGCGCCGAAGGCGACGGTGCGGCAGATTTGCGCGAACACGCTGCCCACGCAGGGCGAGAGCTCGGTCAGCAGGATGTCGCCGGGCATGAGGACCCGGCCCCACGGGCGTTGCACGGCCCGGTTGCGCGTGGCGGCGGACAGGAAGACGAACACGTCGTCGGCCCCCAGCTCGCGCAGCTTGCGCTCGATGATCGCCTCGGCCTCGACGTCGGTCATGCCGATGTGCAGCTGCTCGCGCAGCGAGTCGAACGCCAGCTCGGAGATCTCCGCCGCCCGGCGGTAGTCGGCCAGCTCGAGCTGGTCCTTGAGCCGGGCCCGGGCGTCAAGCTCGGCGTCGACGGCGACCAGCTGGTAGCGGCCGCCCTCGGTGATCGTGCGGTACTCCCGGGTGTTCAGCTTGCGCACGCCGGCGCAGCCGACCCGCGCGCCGGCCGCCCGGCCGGCCAGCTCGGCGGCGGCCTCGGCGAACGGGCTCAGCGCCGCGACGACCTGGGCCGACGGGCCGACCCGGCGGGCCCGGCGGGCCTCCCACTCGCCCTCGGTGTAGAGCAGCACCGCCCCGGAGCCGTCGATCACCGCGGCGGCGGCGCCCATCGGCTTGAAGCCGGTGAGCCAGACGACCGGGTCCATGTCGGTGAACAGGTGCCGCCCGGACGAGACGAACAGCCCCTGGGTGACGCCGACCTCGTCCATCGCCTCGGCGGCCCGGCGCGCCCGCTCGGCGTACAGGGCCTTGGTGTCGAGGGCCTTGGTGCCCAGCGGGGCCGCGTCCATCGCCTCGGCGCTCACTGCTGGGCCCCTGTCGCCTGCTGGGTCCCTGTCGCCTGCTGGGTCTCTGTCGCGAGCTCGGCCCGGCGGCGCTGCGTCGCCTCGGGGTCGGGCTGGCCGGCCGCGTCCAGCACGAGGCCGTAGACGGAGGTCGCGGCCTGCTCGCTGACGTAGCCGCGGAGCAGGTCCTGGGCCAGCTCGCCGACCGGGCGCTCCAGCGGCGGGCCCCAGCCGCCGCCGCCACCGGTGAAGATCCGCGCGACCGACCCTGCCTCGGTGGTCACCCGCCCGTTCACCGGCGTGAACTCGCCGCCCGGCTGCTGCAGCGCGTGACCGCCGGGTGGCCCGTCATGACCGCCCCACAGGCCCCACGGCGGGTCCAGGTGCCGGCCGGCCATGGACAGCCGCCAGGTGCCCTCGACCAGGTTGGTAATCTCGGTCACCATCCCCAGGCCGCCGCGGTGCCTGCCCGGGCCGCCGGAGTCCTCGCGCAGCGAGCGCTTCTCCACTCGCAGCGGGAAGCGCAGCTCCAGGGCCTCGACCGGCGAGTTGCGGACGTCGCCCTGGCAGACCGAGACCGAGGCCGAGGAGCCGTCCTCGGTCGGCCGGCCACCCCAGCCGCCGCCCTCGATGCCCTGGGCGACGAACGAGCCGCGAGCGGGATCGACGCCGATGAAGGAGAAGCTGCCGCCGAGCGTGCCGAAGTGGGCGGCCGGGATCTGGTCGGGCCGGGCGTCGGCGAGCGCGGTGATCACGGTGTCGACGACCGTTGGCAGCGCGACGCTCCAGCTGGCCATGGGCGCCGGGAACCGGGCCATCATGAAGTTGCCCTCGTTGATGATGACCTTGAGCGCGCTGAACGAGCCCTCGTTGACCGGCTCGTCAGGAGTCGTCAGGGCCTTGTAGGCGACGTAGGCGCCGGCCAGGGTGCGGGCGTTGATCGACCCCTTGCGGGTCTGCGAGCACCCGGTCAGGTCGATCGTCATGTCCGAGCCGTCGACTGTGACGACGACGTCGATCTCGACCGGCACGTCGAGCTCGGCGAAGTCGTGGTCCAGGCGCGAGTGCGCGTGGTAGACACCGTCGGCCATCGACGCGACCACGTTCCGGCAGCGCGCCTCGGCCGTATCGAACACGCTCTCGATGGCCGACTGCACGTCGGCCATTCCGTAGCGCTCGACCAGCTCGGCCAGCCGTTGCTCGGCCGCCCGGCACGCCGCGAACTGGGCCCGCATGTCGCCCAGGGCCGCGTCGGGGAACCGGATGTTGTCCGAGATCATCTTCAGCAGGTTCTCGTCGTAGACGCCCTCGCGGATCAGCGGCAGCTGGTCGAGCTGCAGGCCCTCCAGCCAGGCGTCCATGCCGGCCCCGCGGGCGCCGAACCCGGTGCTCATCCCGCCGACGTCGGACCAGTGGGCGCGGGTCATCGCGAACGCGAACAGCTCGCCGTCGATGATGATCGGCGTGTAGGTGACGACGTTGTTGAGGTGCTGGCCGGCCACCCGCTGGTGGTTCATGAGGAACCCGTCGCCGGCCTTGAACCCGTCGACGCCGTACCGCTGGACCGCGTCGGTGATGATCACGCCGAGGTCGGCCACGAAGTGGGAGACGCCGCCGACGTTCTGCGAGAGCAGCCGCCCCTGCTTGTCCACGAGCGCGCAGCAGTAGTCCCGCACCTCGTAGATCATCATGTTGTAGGAGCCCTGCTGGAGGTCAAGGGCCATCTCGTCGGCGATGGCCGCGAGCGTGTTCCGCACGACCTCGACGGTTACCGGATCAGTCACTGTGCTGCCCCTTCGGTGGAACCGGCCGGGCCGGCTACCGCGATCTGGATGTCGAGCGCCCCGTCGTCGCTGACGGTCGCGACGTCGCCCTCGTCGATGACGAGCGTGCTGGCGTACTCCTCGATGACGGCCGGGCCGGTCACCTGGTAGCCGGCCGGAAGCTGCTCGCGCTGGTAGACCTGCCAGTCCGCGGCCTTGCTCTGGCTGCCGGCGCCCGACACGACGCGCCGCGTCGTGATGTCGATGCCGCCCTCATGCGCGGCCAGCGTCGGGGAGAACCGCTCGCGCCGGCCGATGCCGACCACGCGCAGGTTCACCACCTCGACCGGCGAGCCCGCGGCGCTGTGCCCGAACCGCAGCGCGTGCAGCTCGTCGAAGCGCTGGCGCACCTTCTCCAGGCCGGCGTCGGTGCTCAGCTCGGTGCGGGCGGCCGGCGTGCGCAAGGTGAACTCCTGGCCCCGGTAGCGCAGGTCCAGGTACAGCTCGACCTCCTGGTCGCCCGCGGCGATGAGCTCCGCCGTGAGCAGCCCGGCGATGTGGTCCCGGACCTCGTCGGCCACGCTGATCAGCTCGTCGCCGGCGATGCCGGCGATCTCCCGGTAGATGGTGCGCACCTGCTCGTGCCGGATGTCGGCCAGCAGCATGCCCAGGGCGGAGAAGTGCCCTGGCAGCATCGGGATGATCACCCGCGGGATCTTCAGCTCGCGGGCGACGGCGCAGGCGTGCAGGGGGCCGGCCCCGCCGAAGGCGATCAGCGCGCACTCCCGGGGGTCGACGCCGCGCTCGATCGAGACGCTGCGCACGGCCAGGCCCATCATGTTGACGGCGATGTTGATCACGGCGAGCGCGCCCTGCTCGGCACTGAGGTTCAGGTGCTGCCCGAGCTGGTCGTCGAAGGCGGCCGCGGCCGCGGCGGTGTCCAGGCCCATCTCGCCCCCGAGGAAGCGGGCCGGGTTGAGCCGGCCGAGCACCGCGTTGGCGTCGGTCACGGTGGGCCGGGTGCCGCCCCAGCCGTAGCACACCGGGCCGGGGCGGCCGCCGGCGCTCTCCGGGCCGATGCGCAGCGCGCCGGCGTCGTCGAGGTGGGCGATGCTGCCGCCGCCGGCCCCGATCTCCACCACGTCCACGACCGGCACCCGCACCGGCAGGCCGGACGCGAAGCCGCCGACGTAGTAGCCCTGGGCGATGTCGGGGGTGCCCTGCCGCAGCAGGGCGGCCTTGGCGGTCGTGCCGCCCATGTCGAACGCGACCGCGTTGACGATCGCGCGCGAGGCCGCGATGGCGCCCGCCGCGATCACGCCGCCGACCGGCCCCGACTCCATCATCATGACCGGCTCGTCGCGGGCGACGTCGAGGGTCATCACCCCCCCGTTGGACTGCATGATCAGGGTGCGGCCGCCGAAGGCGCGGGCACTGAGCACGCCCTTGAGGTCATCAAGGTAGCCGCTCACCCGCGGCCCGATGTAGGCGTTCATCGCCGCGGTGGAGATGCGCTCGTACTCGCGGTACTCGCGCAGGATCTGGTGCGAGAGCGTGAGGTAGAGCTGCGGGGCGACCTCCGCGACGATGGCGCCGATGCGCTCCTCGTGGGCGGGGTTGGCGTAGGAGTGCAGCAGGCAGACCGCGATCGCCCGGGCGCCCCCGGCGACGGCCGCCTCGACCGCGCGCCGCACGCTGGCCTCGTCGAGCGGGGTGATCACGTCGCCGCCGGCCGCGAGCCGCTCGTCGACCTCGTAGATCGACTCACGGCCGACCAGGGGCACCGGCCGCTTGAACATCAGGTTGTAGGCCTCGGGCCGGTTGCCCCGCCCGATCTCGTAGACATCGCGCATCCCGCGCGTGACCAGCAGCGCCGTGGGCGCGCCCTTGCGCTCGATCGCGGCGTTGATGGCGACGGTCGAGCCGTGCACGAACTCGGGCGCGTCAACCAGCGAGAAGCCGCTCTTGTCCACGCAGCGGGCGATCCCGCTGCTCAGGTCATCCGGATCGGTGTAGTCCTTGGCCTGGTGGATGGTGCCGGTGCTGAGGTCGTAGACGACGAGGTCGGTGAACGTGCCGCCGATGTCCGTCGATATTGCGATAGCCATGCGTTCCTCGAATCACGACTGCGGGGTAAGGAACTCGATCTGAGCTCGGTGTGCTAGCGGTTGCCGGCCGAGCCGGCCAGGTTCCGGGTGACGCGGCTGGCCTCGGCCGCCGGCGGCGGGGAGTAGATCGGCGCGACGAACCGCTGGTCGGCCGGGTCACGGTCGCGGAGGTAGACGTCGCGCAGTGACTCAAGCAGGCCGTCGGCGTGCCAGAGGTCGCCCCACAGCCGGGCCTTGCGCTGGACCTTCGCGGTGGGGCCGATCCGCTGCTGCTGGTACGCGTCCAGGGCCCACTCGACGTCGCTGCCACTGTCCCGGGCCACGGCCAGCGACCGGGCCAGGGCGGCGCCGTCTTGCAGCGCCTGGCAGGCGCCCTGGGCCAGGTACTGGAGCATGGGGTGGGCGGCGTCGCCCAGCAGCACCGAGCGGCCGGCCCGCCAGTTATCCAGCGGCTCCCGGTCGAACATCGGCCAGCGGGCAGTGCGCTGGATGGAGGACAGCGCGGTCCGCACGTGCTCGCTGGCCGGGGCGAAGCTCTCGTCGAGCTCGTCGGGGGTGCCCCAGTCCTCGCGGCCGTCGAGCCAGCGCTGGCTGCGGAACACGGCCACCTGGTTGTACAGCGTGTGCCGGCGCAGCGGGTACTGGACGAAGTGCAGGCCGGGGCCGATGAAGGCGACGACGTCGTTGGTGGTCGTCGGCGCGGCGACCTGCTCAAGCGGAAGGGCGCCCCGGTAGGCGACGTAGCCGGAGAAGACCGGCTCGCCGGAGTCGACTAGCTTGCGGACCGTCGAGTGCAGCCCGTCCGCGCCGACGAGCGCGTCCGCGAAGTGCTCGCTGCCGTCGGCGCACCGGACACCGGCGCCGCCGCCCGGGCCGCCCTGCGGGTCGACCTCGACCACGGACTGGCCCGGGCGCAGCTCGATGTTCGGCTCGCCCAGGCAGGCCTGGTGCAGGATCGAGAGCAGGTCGCTGCGGTGGATCACCACGTACGGGCCGCCGTAGAGCTCGTCGAAGCCGCGCAGGTCAAGGGAGGTCAGCTCGTCGCCGCTGACCGCGCTGGCCAGCACGAGCCGGTCGGGCAGCACGCCGACGTCGAGCACGGAGTCGAGCACGCCGAGCCCCTTGAGGACCCGGGTGGCGTTCGGGGCCAGCTGCAGTCCCGCGCCGATCTCGACGAACTCCGGAGCGCGCTCGAGCACGGTGACGTCGAAACCGCGCCGGCCTACTGCGAGCGCGGCGCCGAGGCCGCCGATGCCGCCCCCGGCGATCAGCACCTTCTGAGCGGTCAACGCGGGTCACCCGCGCACGGCGTCCTGCCAACGGGAATGTGGTTTTGCCACATTTCGGCGCCTCCATAGGGGTTTCGTGCGTCAGGCTGAGACCAGGTCACAGCCTGGAAGAGGATGCTCGCAGCCGGTCTTACGTTCGAGGCTGGGCTTGAGGGCGACTATAGTTTTGACTGCAAAGAATCGCAAGATTTTTTTGCACACTGAAAAAGTGAAGGTGGTCACTATGATGGTTGGAGCGGCAAAGCCCACGTCCGCCTCGGCAGCCAGCGCGCTTCGCCTCGTCACCCTGCTGGCCGAGCGGGGCAGCATCCGGGTGACCGAGGCCGCCCACGAGCTTGCGGTCTCCGCGTCGACGTCCTACCGGCTGCTGGCGCTGATGTGCGAGCTCGGCTTCGCCGTGCAGGAGCCGGACCGCTCCTACACGCCGGGGCCGGCCTTCGCCCGGCTCAGCCTGGCGCAGTCCGCGCCCGATACCCTCCGGCTCATCGTGCGCTCGCACCTGGAGCGGCTGGCCGCCATCGTCGGCGAGACCTCGCACCTCATGGTGCGCGAGGGTGCCTCGGTCCGGTTCCTGGTCAGCGCGGAGGGCCCGGGCGCGCTGAAGGTCGCCTCGCGCGAGGGCGCGCTGCTTCCCGCGCACCGGACGTCGGGCGGCAAGGCGCTGCTGGCCGAGCTGCCGGCGGCCGAGCTGGGTGAGCTCTACCCCGAGGGGATGCTTGAGTCGCTCGGCGGGCACATTGTCTCGCTCGACGCGCTCAGCCTGGAACTGCGCAAGGTGCAGCGGCAGCGCTTCGCCATCAACATCGAGGAGAGCGAGCAGGGCATCGCGGCCGTCGGCGTCACCCTCCGGCACCGCTCCGGCCAGCCGGTCGGCGCCTTGTCGATCTCGGTGCCGACGATCCGGTTCCGGCAGGAGCGGGTGGACGAGCTCGTCGGCGCGCTGCACGCGGTGGCCCGGGAACTGGAGGCCAAGATCTGAGCGGCGCCGGGGTCAGGCCGTCGCGCTCAGGCCGTCGCGCCGGCCAGGTCCCGGATGCCGTACAGCCGCCGGGCATTGTCGTTGGTGATCTTGCGATACGAGTCGTCGTCCAGGTCGAGCTCGCCCATGATCCGCAGCGCGGCATCGGGGTCCCAGCACGGGTAGTCGCTGCCGTAGATCACCCGCTCCGGGCCGTAGAACTCGACCGCGAAGGCCACCCCGGGCGTGTGGGGCGAGACGGTGTCGGTGTACATCCGCCTGAGGTACGTGCTCGGCGGCTGGGGCAGCCCGGCCGCGCCGGAGTTCTTGTCCATCCGGCCGGCCTGGTAGGGCAGCGCGCCGCCGGTGTGCGTCACGATCACCTTCAGGTCGGGGTGGCGCTCCATGATGCCGCTGAGCACCAGGCGGTAGGCCGAGACGCTGACGTCGATGACCCGGCCGAGGCTCAGGTGCAGCGCGCCGTCGTAGCCCTGGAGGACCGGCTGGAATGCCTCGTCGTTCGGGTGGACCAGGATCGGCACGCCGAGCTCCTCGATCCGGT
This sequence comes from Trebonia sp., assembly GCA_036276115.1. GTDB lineage: Bacteria > Actinomycetota > Actinomycetes > Streptosporangiales > Streptosporangiaceae > Trebonia. Next base: position 37,801 of record DATBEM010000171.1, on the reverse strand, counting down.
CGTAGAAGGCCTCGAGCCGCGGCTCGTCCAGGTTGTCCGTGGCCCCGATGCGCCCGGGAACGTTGACGCCGATCAGGCCGAGCGGGCCGGTCGCGTACTCCAGCTCGGCCAGCGCGTCGTCGGTGTCCAGCAGCGGGATCACGCAGGTGCCCCAGACCCGGCCCGGGTGCTGGCGCTGCCCCCCGGCCATCGTCTCGTTATAGAGCCGGGTCAGCCGCCGGGAGGTAGCCGGGTCGGTGTCGGTGAACAGGCCCGCGAACGGCCCGGTCGAGGAGATGACGTCGACCCGGCGGCCGAGGTCGTCCATGCGCCGCAGCTGGGCGTCGAGATCGGACCAGTCCGCGGAGTGCAGGCGGCTCGCGCCGCGCGACTCGTTGATCGCCCGCTCCACTACTTGCGGGTACCAGTGAAAGTGGGAGTCGAGAATGGGCCCGCGCCGCGCGTCTTCAGACATGATCACTCCTCTGCGAGGCTTCGAGCATAGTGCACGGTTGCCGCGACGGGAAACCTGCGCCCACTTCTTTGCGCACAGTGAAAAGCATGCCCGAGGCGCTGCTTCTGCCCACTGGATCCGGGTGCCTCAAGGACCTTCTGAAGCTCGCGGCCGACGCCGCTCGTGCTCAGGACGGCGACCCGCCCTCCCGCGCCCGCAAGGGCTACAGGTCGATGACGACCTTGCCGTGCACGTGCCGCCCGGCCTGCAGCTCGACCGCGGCGCGGACCTGCTCGACCGGGAAGCTGGCCGCGATGGGCACCCGGAGCTGTCCCGCCGCGACCAGGCGGGCAATCTCCTCGACGGCGCCGGGGGCGGCGTTGGCGCCGTTGGCCGGGGCGATCCCGGCGACCTGCGCGGCGATGGTGGTGATGCGCTCATCCGGAACGCCGAGTTCCCGGGCCGCCTCCGCCGCCTCCGTCCCGTGCAGGTCGACGGCCGCGGTGACGCCGGCGGGAGCCAGGGCGCGGACCCGGCCGGCCAGGCCGTCGCCGTAAGTGACCGGCTCGGCCCCGAGGGCGCGCAGGGCATCGGCCGACGCCGCCGATCCCGTGCCGATCACCCGCGCGCCCGCGAGGCGGGCCAGCTGGACGGCGAACACGCCGACCCCGCCGCCCGCGCCGCCGATGAGCAGCGTGTCACCCGGGCCGGGGCTGACGACGGCGAGCGCGGCGGCGGCCGTGCACCCGGCGATGGCCAAGGTGGCGGCCGTGCGGTCATCGACGCCATCGGGGGTATGGTGCGCGTCGCCGCCGGCCGCGATGGTCCCGGCCGCGTCGATGACGACGTAGTCGGCGACCGCGCGGGACAGGGCACCGCCGAACACCCGGTCCCCGGCCGCGAGCCCGGTCACGCCGTCGCCGGCCTGGTCCACGACCCCGGCGTAGTCGGTCCCGAACCCGCAGGGCAGGCTCAGGCCGAACCGCGCGGCGGCCTGCGGGTCGCGGGTCATGAACCAGTCCATCGGGTTCAGCCCGGCCGCGGTGACTCGCACCCGGACCTGCCCCGGGCCGGCCTGCGGGGCGGGCACCGGCCGGAGGCGCAGGACCTCGGGGCCGCCGAATGACTCGAGCAGGACCGCCCGGCTCGTGGCCGGCCGCGTGCCGTCGCCCGGTTGCTGCATGCTCACTTGTCTCCCTTGGCGGTGAACGAGGGCACCAAGAAACGGACTATGCTCCGTTTACACCAGCCACCGTACCACAACCGGAGCGTGATCCGTTTTGGCCGGGCCAGCAGCGCGCGGGCGGCGCGCGGATGCGACTCGCAACCGCGGCCAGCTCCTGGACGTCGCGACCCGCGTGTTCGCGTCGGCCGGGGCCGAGCCGTCCATGCGCGCGATCGCCCGCGAGGCCGGGGTCGGCATCGCCACGCTCTACCGGCACTTCCCCACCCGCGAGTCGCTCGTGGACGCGGTCTACCGCGACCAGGTCGCGCGGCTCACCGACGGCGCCCGCGAGCTACTGACCCAGCTTCCCCCGCCCGCGGCGCTGCGACGCTGGATGGAGCTGTTCGGGGACTGGATCGCGGCCAAGAACGGCATGCTCGGCACGCTGCTGGCGATGATCGAGTCGGGCGAGATCGCCCACGCCCAGACCCAGGCCGAGCTGCTCGCGGCCATTGACGTCCTCCTCGACGCCGGCCGCGCGACGGGCGAGCTCCGGGCCGACGTCACCGCCGAGGACATCGCCGCCAGCCTCATCGGCATCTTCACCGTGGCCCGCCCGCCGGAGCACCCGGCCAGGGCCAGCCGCCTGCTGAACATCCTGCTGGACGGCCTGCGGCCGGTACGCTGAACCACCCGCCGGCCCGGATGGCGAGCAGGCTATTAGCGCGGCCGGCGGACAGCACCGACCGGCCGCCGGGGCCGGCTAGGCCCGGGGGTGGCGGACGACGTGCCCCTCGCCGGGGACGTTCTGGAGCATGCCCTCGCCTTCCAGGATTTCCAGCGCCCGGGCCGCGACCCGGTGGGAGACCTGGTGGTGCTCGGCGATGGTGTGCACCGAGGGCACGCGGCCGGCCAGGGTTCCCTGGGCGATCTCATCGCGCAGCATCTTGGCTACCTGCTCATACGGCGGCACCGCCGAGTCCGGGTCGATCACAGGGGCTAGCATGCCCGCCGCGCGGGCCGATGGCAAGCACAGCCGTCCCCGGACGCGCGCTAGGCGCTCGCGGATGGGGCGGCCGGCGATGGGGCGGCCGCGCTGGCGCCGATGGCGGCCGTGGCCGCGCGGGCCAGGGCCGCGACCGACCGGGACGTGCTGTGGGGGGGCCAGGCGAGCAGCAGGGCGACGGGCGGAAGGTCCGTCATCGGGACGGTGACCAGGTCGTCGCCACGGATTCGACGTCGCGCTGATCGCCCGCTCCCCCGAGCGGCTCAGCGAGCTCACCGGGAAGCTCGCGGGCGACGGCATCACGGCGGCCGGCTTCCCGGCCGACGTCACCGACTACCCGGCCCTGTCCGCCGCCCTCGGCCGCGCCGCCGCGAGGTTCGGCGGAATCCAGGTGCTGCACTACGCCAGCCCGGGCGCGGGAACCACGCGAGCGCTGCGCGACACCGGACCGCTGGACGTCACCATCGACAACCTCCAGCCGCAGGTCGACAGCACCTGCCACGGGGCGATCACCGCGACGCGGGCGGTGCTGCCGGCCATGCTGGCCGACGGCACCGGAACCCTGCTGTACACGACCGGCGGCTCCGCGGTCACCCCCGCGCCCGTGTTCGTCAGTGCCGGCATGGCCGGCGCGGCCCTGCGCAAGTGGGCCCTCACCCTGGGCGGCGCCCTGGCCGGCCGGGGCGTCTACGCCGGCCACGTCGCGATCGGCACCTGGATCGCCGGCACGCCCGGCGCCCCCGAGGGGATCGCGGCCAGGGAGCCCGACGACATCGCCCGCCTGTACTGGGACCTGCATGCCAGCCGCGAGCCGGCCGAGCTCCACATCCGCGCCTGACCGGCGGCGGGCGCCTCAGCCGGGAAGGGCCTGCCGGAACCGCACCGCGATCAGCTTCTCGACCGGGCGCCTGCCAGGCGCGAGTGCTCGCGCCTGGCAGGCGATGCGCTCATTCGCACATGCTGCCCACGCTGCTCATCGTGCCGTGGTTGGTGGTGCAGTTCAGGACTTCGTCCTTGGCCGCTTCGGCCTGCAAGCGCAGGATCTCCTCCATAAGGTTCCTCCTTTCCGTGGATGTCGGGGACGGGGATTCGCGGAAAGACAACGCCCGGCGAAAGGTCAGTGCGCGCGATAAGCCAGCGCGGGCGGCGGCGGCCGTCAGGTACCGCAGGGCGAGCAGGATTCCCGCGGAGCCGGACCACAGGTCAGCCGAGATCCGCTGGCCGGGCTCGCCGAGCCAGGCCACCCCGTCCTTGTGCGGGATCGCGTACCGGAAGAGGCCCCGCGCGCTGGCCAGCGCGGCGTCGAGGAGCTCCGGCCGCCCCAGCCGCCGGCCGGCGTCGGCCATGGTCACGGCCAGCCCGGCCAGCCCCGAAAGCAATCCGGGGAACACGGTGAAGCGCAGCGAGCAGGCGCGCAGGCAGCTCTCCAGCGCATCAGCCGGGCCGAGTCCGAGTCCGAGTCCGGCGCCGGGCCCGGCGCCGGCGGGCAGGCCGAACTCCGCGTCCGGGCGAAGGGCGAGGTAACGGCCGAGCACGGCGGCGTAGCCCGCGCTGCCGGCGAACAGGTACGGGTAGACGCGGGTGTCATCATGGGCGGTCTTGAAGCCGAGGCCGCCCTCGGCCATCGGCTCGGCGAAGGCCAGTTCCTCCCCCAGCAGCCGCATCCCCCGGGTGAACAGAGGCGATTCGCCGGTGCGGCGATGCAGGCAGTACAGGGCGAGCGCCAGGCCGGGCCGCCCGCCGGCCAGCCCGGACTTCCGGGTCTGGCTCAGCTGGGCAGTCAGCTCGTCACCGTCGGGGACGCGTTCGAGCAGCTGCTGGGCCAGGTCGGCCCAGCGTTGCTCGCCCGTGCGCCGGTGGTGGCTCAGCAGCCCGATCGCGGTCCCCGCCGCCCCGGCCCCGAGGGTGGCGCAGGTGCTGTTGAGGGGATGCTTGGCCGCCGCGTCGAGCAGGGTGCCGGCCGCGTCCCCTTCCCCCAGCTCGGCCAGGACGCAGGCGATGCCGGCGCTGCCGAACAGCAGGCCCGGGGCGGCGGCCTCGGCCGAAGACAGCGCCTCGTCCCGGAGCCGGCGGAGCACGGCCGGGTCGCCCGGGCGGCCAGCGCGATGCAGCGCGAGCAGCACGCCCGCGGTGCCCGCGGCCACGGCGCGGGTGCTGGTCTGGTGCCCGAGCGGGCTCGTCGGGTAGACCCGGACCGGGTGGCCGGGCTGGGCCATCGCCTCCAGCGCGTCGGCGGTCTTGTCCGCGAGCCAGCGCAGCGCGGCAACCGGGTCCGCGCGGATGCCCGCCGGCGCCGGCAACGGCGAGTCCCCGGTCCAGTCGCGGAAGCGGCTCGCCCGCTCCCAGAGCCGCGGCTCGACCGGGGCGACCTCGCTCAGGTCGGCGTGCAGCTGGGCTAGGGCCGGGGCGTGCCGGCCGGCCACGTCGTGCAGCGGGAACACCAGCGTCAGCCCGAGGGCGGCCAGCCCGAACTGGTCGAGCTCGCGGGAATCACGCTCGGCCGCCGCTCTCGGGTCCGGGTGCCAGTAGCCGGGCGTGCCCATGAACCGCCGCACGTCGCCAATGGGCTGGACCGCCTCGAAATCGATCAGCCGGACCTGGTCATCGTCATCGACGAGCACGTTGCCCGGGCTGAGGTCGACGAAGACGTAGCCCAGGTCGTGCAGCCGGCTTACCTGCGCGTCGAGCTGGTCGAGCAGCGCCAGGCTCCGGCGGTAGTACCCGGCGTAGTCGGCGGCGTCCGCCCCGATGATCAGCGCGGGATGGTTGGTCACCATCCACCGGTAGAGCGACATGCCGGCTACCTGCTCGGTGACGAGGAAGCTGTGCTCCCAGTGCTGGAACAGCTCGACCGGTCGCGGGCACAGGCCGGGCGCGCGGGCATGAATCGCCCGCAGGACCAGGTACTCGGCTGCCAGCCGGGCCTTCGCGTCCAGGCCGTCGCTGGTGTAGCCGTTATGCGCCCGCGCCTCCTTGATGAACACCGGCTCATCCCGGGCGGACCGGAACCGGTAAGCGCCGCCGGCATTGCTGTGCCGCACCACCTCCGTCAGGGTATAACCGTGAAATGCGATCGGCCCGGGCGCGGCATCCGCTGCCTTAATGGCCGCTCCCTTAGGGGCCTCTCCTTGAGGGGATTCCGCATTAGGGGACTCTGCTTTGGGGAGAACTGCCTCAGGGGGCTCCGCCTCAGGGGGCACTGCCTCAGGGGGCACTGCCCGGAAGGGGTCATTCACGCCGGGCGGCAGGTAGAATTCCGGCTTGCGCTGGTCGTCAATTTCCCCGTCCGGCCCGGCCATGGTGTGCACGAGAGTGCCATCCGCGTCCACGCGCGTCCGGTCACGGAACGCTCCGTAGCGGTAGGAAACGCACTCGCTCGCGCCGAAACGGCGATCGGTGAGCACGAAAGGCCCCCCGATCCCGGCCAGGTCCGCCGCCAGCCGGCGCAAGGCCAGCCACGCGCGTTCCTCAGTCTCGGGGTACAGCGCGCAGAACTTCCCGCTTTGCACCCGCATCCCGTGCTTGTCGTGGACGAGCAGGAACGCGCGCCGGCCAGCGAGGTGCTTAAAGGGAAGGCCAAGATCGGCGCAGGCGGACGACACCACCGCGAGGACGGGCTGGGAATTGGCAAGCGAGCTGGAGACGTGCACTTTCCAGCCTTGACCGGGCAGGGTGAGGCCGGCCGGAGCCCAGTGCACCCACGCCCCCGAATACCGTCGCACCCAGTTATCCGGCATCGGTCCGGCACTGTAGCGCCGACCCGGATCAGCGGAATCCCATGGCTCGTAGTAATCCTGATCGGCGACCAGAAACGACATATCGATGGGCATCCAGCGGACCCTCCAGCCGAAGCGCCGGGGAAGCGCAACCAGGCCTCTTCAAGCTACCTCACGATATACAAGCTGGCCAGCAACAAAAATGAGTTAAACTCAGAGGCAAATGAGGCTAATGCAAATTCGGCGGCCTGCCGGGGCGGGCGCGGCTAGTACGGGGGGCATGGTGCGCTAGTCGGCTGGAGGTGAACGTGGGGCTGTTCGACAAGCTGACGGGGACCCGGGACGGTGACCCCGGGTCGAGCCCGGCCGCGGCCGGGCTCGGCTACGACTTCAGCTCACAGGACATCACGAGCCGCTGCGCGACACCGTGACCAGCATGGGCTGGGGCTGGCAGATGGCCCTGTTCCGGCTGTGAGCGCGGACCCCGGACGGGCCCCAGGAGTATTGCTTACTCGGCCTTGCGGATTATCCCCGCCGAAATGTCGTCGTCGAGCGTTGACCTGTGCCGCCAGAGGCGCTCAAATTCCCGCGAGAACCAAGTTCCCAGCACCCCTCCGTCCTCCTCCCCGTATCGCCCCGCAACTATCGCGTTATCGTGCCCCCATACTTCGACGCTGGCAGGATCGAATGGTTCGAGCAGCTTGTTATCCCGATGGGTATACCATCCCAGTATAACTAGCTCGCCGATCCGGCGCCCGCGCAATGCTGGCGGCACGCTATACAATCGGATCCTCAGTTTATCGTACGCCGCGAAGTCGATGGCGACAAGGTCATGCAGCGCGCGCCGCATCCTGGACTCATGCCAGCCGGCCACCCTCTCGGGATTGGCGGCCAGCAGGTAGATGCTCGCGTCCACATCGCGCAGCGCGCGGAGTATCGATCCAGTCGTCGCAGTGCTGAATTCTAGCATCGTCGCACGCTGCGGCTTCTCTCTGCGGATATATTCAATCGTGGCCTGCTCAACGTCATTCTGGTTAGCAAAGGCCCAGATTCCGGGATTCCTATCGAACATCGAAGGTTGATGGCCGTCGTGCGCTACGGACATAATCTGCTCGGCTACTCCCTGGAGCAGGTTCTCCTGGATATCGTGACGAAAGTAATCCCAGCTGACGTTCAGCAGCGCCGCCGACTCCTCCTGGCGAGCACGCCACGTTCGCCAGCGGACGTGGCTGGCGAGACCGAAGAGAACCCGCAACGCCTGGGATTCACGGGCGTTAGCCGAAGACGCGGGCAAGGGCGGGATCGAAGACGTCGATGGAGCGACTTGCCCGGTGATGTCTATCGCGTCGATAATGGCCTGCACCAAGTACTCGTATTGCGCCTTTGAATCACTTCCTGCCACCTGGACCGGGGTAAGGCTGCGGAGGATTGGCGCGCGTTCGAGCAGCCGCAGCCGGTGCCGGGACCCGCTGTCCCGCAGGCCCGCCTTCGCGAACTCCCTCAACTCGCGAGCCACTTCCACCGAAGTTGCACTCATGCTTTCGCCTCCCTTCCCCAAGGTAAGCATGTGAAGCCAAGTCAATCAAGAGGGGGCTATACCTCCATCTCACAGCCAAAACGACTCCATGACACTCCCCAGCCGCGCCCCAGATGTCACCCCCTCAAGCCCGGCCGATGCGGCGAGACTCCATGTACGAGCACCAGAGAAAGGCCGGTAGGCGGAATGCAAATCGAAATCGTCTTCATCTTCATCTTCGCTTTTATCACGGTGCGCTTCTGGCGAGCGGCCCTGACCGTTTTCCTCGGCGCACTCGTGACCCTGGCCCTGCTCGGGCTGATTACCCTAGTAGCCTCCGTGGTCCACTGATTGCGGGGGAAGCTCATCATTCGCCGGACGCTTAAGGCCGCCCTGCCTGCACTCGCGCCGGCCGGCGACTGCGGCGGCGCCCGGCGCCGTGCCCGCAGGCTACGATTGCGCTGGTCCTGAGGGCGGGAAGGCAGGCTGGGATGAGCGAGGCACGGGATGGCGGCGCGGCGGAATTCGCCGGGCGGATGCTCCGCATGCAGAACGAGGCCTCGGTGGCCCTGATGGTCAGCGTGGGGCACCGGACTGGGCTGTTCGACGTGCTGGCGGAGATGCCCCCGGCGACCAGTGCCGAGATCGCGGCTCGGGCTGGGCTGCACGAGCGGTACGTCCGGGAGTGGCTGGCGGTGATGGCCACCGCGCGGATCGTTGAGCATGATGGCGCTACGGGGACGTTCTCGCTGCCTGCCGCGCATGCCGCCGCGCTCACCCGGGCGGCCGGGATGGGCAACCTCGCCGCCGGCATGCAGTACATCGGGCTCCTGGCACTGGTGGAGGACCAGGTCGTGGAGTGCTTCCGCCACGGCGGCGGGGTGCCTTACTCGGCGTTCCCGCGCTTCCAGGCGGTGATGGCCGAAGACAGCGGCGCCGTCCGGGACGCTACCTTGATCGGCCAGACGCTGCCGCTGGTGCCGGGGCTGGCCGAGCGGCTCAGGGCAGGCATTGACGTCGCTGACGTCGGGTGCGGGTCCGGCCACGCCGTCTGCCTGATGGCGGCGGCGTTCCCCCGCTCGCGGTTCACGGGCTTCGACTTCTCCGGGGGCGGGATCGCCGCTGGCCGCGAGGAGGCCCGGCACCTGGGCCTGGCCAACGCGCGGTTCGAGGAGCGCGACGTGGCCCGCCTGGGCGAGGCTAGCCAGTTCGACTTCATCACGACCTTCGACGCGGTCCACGACCAGGCCCGGCCCGACCTGGTCCTCGCCGCGATCGCGGCCGCGCTGCGGCCGGGCGGGGCCTACCTCTGCGTGGACACCGCCGCCGCCAGCAACCTCGCCGGCAACCTCGATCATCCGCTCGGCCCGTTCCTCTACACCGTCTCGTGCATGCACTGCATGACCGTCTCCCTGGCCGGCGGCGGCATGGGCCTGGGCACCATGTGGGGCGAGCAGACCGCCCGGGCGATGCTGGCCGAGGCGGGCTTCGGCACCGTCGAGACCGCCCACCTGGACGGCGACATGACCAACGCCTACTTCATCGCCACCAAGAGCTAGCCCGCCCGCCGCGTCCCGCGCCGGCTGGGACGGCCGGGCCGGTGGCGTCCCCCGGCCCGGCTCCGCCCGGCTTCGCCTGGCCTGGCCCGACTAGGGCTCGGTGAAGGTACCGCAGTCGTCGGAGATGAACTCCTCGTTCGGGGTGGTGCCGACCTCGTTCGCGATGACCTGGTAGGTGTTGGGCGCGCTGCCGGGGCAGGTGTAGGTCAGGCGGACGACGTTGCCCGGCTGCGCGGTCCGGGTGTACGAGATGCCCTGGGCGCCGCTGGAGATCGGGACCCATTCCCACATGGTGGCGTACGGCGCGGGGGCCTCGCCCGCGCACTGCGGGACGATGTCGACCTTGATCGCGGCGCTGTTGTCTTGCACCGTGACCATGTTGTACGAGCAGGTGGCGAGCGGCTGGGCCATGGCGGCGCTGGCCGTGGCCGGCAGCGCGGCGAACGCTAGCGCGCTAGCGGCGGCGAAGACGGCTGTTCTGGGTCGCACGGGGAGTATGCCCTTCGTCGGAGTCGGGACGCCCGGAAGCGGCGTGAACCGGATCGGCGGTATCGCACCATGAGAGTAGCTCCGGCTACATATTGCTGCAATAGTGAAACGAGAGGCTGGTAAATTTTGACGATACCGCGCAAGAACCCGGTTGGTACGGGGCCTCCGGCCGAACACGGCTACGTGAAGGTGGTGTTCGAGCTCCCGCGCGACGGCGACGGGTGGCCACCGGTCGCCAGCGAGGGATTGTGGGCGGTCCAGGTCGGCCCGGATGTGGCCCGGCTGGACAACACGCCGTTCTTCGCGTTGCGCGTCGCCTTCGGCGACCTGGTCCGGATCCACCCCGCCGCGGATGGGCAGCTGTGGGCCGGTGATGTGCTCCAGCCGTCCGGGCATTGCACGATCCGGGTCATCCCGTTCCCGGACGGGCCACTGGGCAGCTCGCGCCAGCGGGTCCTGGATGCGTTCGCGCCGCTGGGCGTGACCTGCGAGGGCGCCGAGCAGTTCGGCCTGGTGGCCCTGGACGTCCCGCCCGAGGCCGACCTGCCCGCCGTGCGGCGGCTGCTGCGCGACGGGGAGCGCGGCAGCTGGTGGGAGTACGACGAAGGCTGCATCACCGGCGCGTGGCAGGCAGCCGCGCCAGACTGACCGCCCGGCCGCCGCCGCCTGCCCGGCTAGCGGCTGGCACCGTGGCTAGCGCTGTGGTTAGTGGCTAGCGGCTGGCGCTCAGGCGACGGGCCGGCCGTAGGTGACGGCCTGGCGGACCTGCGGCGGCAGGGACTCGGCCAGCTGCGCGTCGGGCTGGGCGCCGAGGGCGTCGTTGACGGTGGAGAACGCCAGGCGCAGGGCGACGAAGGCGGTGACGGCGAAGACCTGGCCGTCATCGAGACCGGCGTCCCGTAGCGCCTGGACATCGGCCGGGGTGGTCGCGTTCGGGTCCCGGGCGACCTTTCGCGCCCACGCGGCCATGGCCTTTTCCTGGTCCGCCAGCCCGGTGTCACTGCCGTCCAGGACCCCGGCCGCGGTCGCGGCGCCGGCGGCCCCGCCCAGCTTTCCGCCCCAGGCCAGCGAGCAGTACGAGTCCCCCAGGGCCGAGGCGGCCGCCGTCACCAGGATCCCCCGCTGGCGGAAGGTCAGGCCGCTCGGCCTGAACGCCTCGGACATCAGCCCGAACAGCTGCTTCAGGGTGCCCGGCTGGTGCGCCCACAGGCGGGTCACGTTCCACACGTAGCCGTCGTCCGCCAGGTCCTCGTCATAGAGCGCCTGCGCCTCGGCGGACGCGGCGGGCTCGCCGAGAAAGCTTCCGGTCATGCGCGTTCTGCTCCTTCGGGCCAGCCGGCCAGCGGGGCCAGAGGGGCTAGGGGGACTCCAGTCTGCGGCACCGGGCCGCTCCCGGCAAGTGCCGGGAGCCGGGCGTCATCGCTGGCCGCCCGCGCGGCCGAGCGTCGCCACGTAGCCGGGGATCAGCACGGTCACCTCGTCGCGGGTGAAGACGGCCCGCAGGGTCTGCTCGCACCAGTCGCGGACCTGCCCGGCGGTGGCGGCCCCGCTGGCGATGGCATGCTCGGCGTTGGTCTCGCTGAGCATGTAGCGCAGGTAGGCATCAAAGGTCATGGTCAGCCGGGCCTCGACCTCGGCGTACGTGTGCAGGCGCAGGCCATGGCCGGTCAGCGGCAGCTCGCGGACCTCCAGCGGCTCCCAGCCGGGCGGCCAGGGGAAGCGCTGCTCGAAGGAGGTGAACCAGCGCTCCAGGTCGCCGCCGCTAGCCGAGCGGCGGGGCGGGGAGAAGTCGTACAGCAGGAACGTCCCGTCCTGGGTGAGCACGCGCGCCACTTCGCTGAGCGCCGCCGGGATGCCGGCGTAGTTCAGCGAGCCCGCCGCCGCGACCAGGCCGAACGACGCGTCGCCGAAGGGCAGCCGTTCGGCGCCGGCGATGACGAACCGGGCTCGCGGCGCGACCGTGCGCCGGTGCGCGAGCATGGCCGGAACCGGCTCCAGCCCCACGACCAGCCGGGCCAGCGGCGCCAGGGCGGCGGTAGAGAGGCCCGCGCCGCAGCCGATGTCCAGCGCCCGGCCGGCTATGGGGCTCAGCCCCGCCGACCGGACGAACTGCCCGTGGACCGAGGGCCGGTCGAACGCGTACGCCGCCGCCAGGCGCTCGCTGTCGTAGACGCTTGCCATGGTTCCCTCCAGGATCAGCCGCGAGCGAGCGGGCCACCATGTGACGACAGTGCCGGTATTTGAGACGGGTGGCCGCGTGGTAAGGAGCGTAACCTGGAGGAATGCCTCATCCGCTGCTGGATGCTGAAGTGGTGCGGGAAGTCGAGCAGGCGGTCTCGGCGCACCTGGGACGTCAATGGCGGCACCAGGGCTTCACTGACCTGAAGGAGCGGGCCTCGCATCCGTGCGGCATCTTCGCCGGAGAGCAGCTCCCGGTGTTCGTGAAGATCTACACGGACCTGAACGGGCTCGAGCAGGCCGCCGCCGAGGTGGCCGGGCTGCGGTTCATCGGGCACGTGGCCAATGTCGGGACGCCGGTGCCGATCGGCGACGGGGTCATCGCCATCGCGGCCGGGTCGATGGTGCTGTCAGAGGCGCTGCCGGAGCGGGGCGCGGGGCACGGGCTGCCCAGCGACTCGCGGACGCCCGCCGACTACGCCGACATCGGGCGCGCGCTGGCGCGGCTGCACCAGGTACAGGGCGGCGTCTCGGGAATGCCCGCCCTCGACGGCTTCTTCGGGCCGCTGCGGCTGGACAGCCGGCCGGTCGTGACGGGCCGCTGGGCCGACTTCTACGCCGAGCGGCGGCTGCTGCCCATCTTGCGGGCGGCCCGGGACGCCGGGCACGTTCCCCCGGACCTGGCGGCCGCCGTCGAGCACGTCGCCGGGCGCTTGCACCAGCTCTGCGGGCCCGAGCCGATGCCGGCGCTGCTGCACGGCGACGCGCAGCAGAACAACTTCGTGAGCACGCCGGGCGGGGCCTACCTGATTGATGCCTGCCCGTACTTTGGCCATCCGGAAATCGACCTCGCGCTAACGGGATTCTTCCACCCGGTGCCCGAGGACCTGTTCGCCGCTTACCGGGAGATCGGCCCGATCGACGCGGGCTTCGCCGAGCGGGCGGAGCTGTGGCGGATGCACGGGTACCTGGCGGTGGCCGCGAGCGGCCCGGCCGGGGCCGCCCTGGTCCTGGACCGCCTGGCCGCCGCCACGCGCCAGTACGCGTGAGCCCTCCCCGCGCTTAGCCCTCCGGCGGGTTGGCCGCCAGGTGCTGCCATTCCCCGCTGCGCGGCGGCACTGGACGGCTCGCGGCTGGCCTGGGCCTCGAACGCGCGGGCGAGCTCCTCGGCGCGGTCGCCGCGGGGTGGCGCTCGAGCACGCGGCGCCGCGGGTCGCCCGGCGACAGTTCCGGGCTGCGCCCGGAGATGTCAAAGCCGGTCGCGAGGTTCAGCGGGTGCCCTTCCGGGTCGTCCGGCCGACGGAACTCGGCGAGGCCACCGTCGCGCAGGCCCAGGACCCGGCTATCCGCGCGGACCCTGCCGGGCTACCCGGACAAGGTCGCGCTCGCCACCGTCCTGCTCGCCACCGTCACGCTCGCCATCGGATGCGGTCCGCCACCGGGGCGCACCTACTGGTTGACGGCGGCTGGTTGACGGCAGCGAGAGCCTGGGCAGCCGCCACGAGGGGCAGTAGCGTCAGTTGTTGCGCAGTCGACGGTCGGCCGCGGACAGGTCCGCGTGCAGCTTGCGCAGGGTGGCGATGCCGTCGGCGTGGGCCTGCTTTCCCCGCCGGGCGAGGCTGGCCAGCGCCTCGTCGGCGAGCGGGACTGCCCGCTGCGCCGCCTGGGCGGCGGCCGCCAGGGCCTCGGCGTGCTTGCGCCCGGCTTGCGCGGCGGGGTCGTCCCCTTGCCAGCCGCAACCCGTGCACCGGTAGCCGAGAAGGTCCGGCTTCTCGTAGACCGGCTCGGCCGCCGCGCCGCAGCCCGCGCAGGCCAGGTCGTTGCTGGCCTCGGCGGCGGCCAGCGCTCCGTTGCGGGCCTGGTCCGCCTCGGACATCCGCGCCATGACGTGATCCAGTTCCGCATGGCAGCGCAGCACGGTATCGTCATCACCGTCGCGGTCGGCCGCTTGCAGGCGGACCAGCAGCTCGGCCTGCAGGCGGGTCAGCGCCAGGGCGTCCGCCAGCGCCCGCTGCACTTCCTGGTGCCGCTCGGCGCCCGCCAGCCGGCCGGCCCCGGGGAGGGGCCCGTCCTGGAGGTCGGTCCCGGCCCCCGCGCCGGCGCCGGGGGCCGGGATCTGGTCTGGTTGCATCGTGTCCATTCCTTCCGGTTGCCGGGCTTAGCCTCCCGTGGTCGGCTGAACGGAACCTGCGGTTGTCCTCCCCGTCATGTCAAAGACGCATCCCGGCCACCGGCATCCGGGCTTGCTCGCCCAGGAGCCGCTGAGCCGCGCTCGCCGGGGTGAGGCAACCACAGGTCACGGGGCGTACCCGGCGTAGCCCGGTCAGGCGATCCCCCGGCAATCCAGACAGCCATCCCTCAATCCAGGCCCAGGCCTCCTCGCGCGGTCCCTCGCCGTGTGGTTGCCCGGCACTTACTAGCTGGGCTTACCGGTGGTCAGCGGGAAGCTCGAAGACGTAGGTGCCCCAGTTGTCCTGGGGGTCCTGGTCGGCCGCGGGCGGGATGTACTCGGTCGCGAGCCAGATGCCGGAGCCGTCCGGGTCGGGCACGGCCATCGAGTAGTCACCCCAGCGCGACTCGTCGAACGCGTCGTCGGAGAAGCTGACGTGCGGGCCCGCGCCGGTCACGAGGGTCGTGACCGCGCCCGACCCGAGCTCGTTATAGGCGATGCTGGGGTTGAGCTTGGAGCTGGTGATCGTGAACACCTGGACCACCGGGCCGTGCGGGAGCGCCTCGATGGCCGGGTATATCAGGTAAGCGCCCTTCACCGCCGTGTAGCCCTGGGCGATCACCCGCTGCCGGGCGGTCGAGATCTCGAACCAGGCCGAGCCGTCGCGCGTCGCGTTGTCGCCCCTCGGGGTCAGCGCGGTGTCGACGTTCGTCCACAGGTCGAGGCCCCCGGCTGGGTCCCGGGTGACGTTCACCGGGCCGGACGTGCGCTGGTCGTCTTGCGCAAGCGCAGTCTCGGCGGTCACCACCGTCCCGTCCGGCAGCGTCGAGGTCGAGCTGTCGCCGGTGCTCGTGGCCGGCACCGGGGCGGCGTACTCCTCGCTCGGCACGACCTTGCTCGCCAGGCGCGGCTGGCCATGGCCGGTGGTCACCGAGGCCGTGTCGGTCAGCGTGGAGAAGCCAAGGTCGCGCGCCGGCGGCGCCGGGGTGTCGGCCGCGCCGATGAACGAGGTGGAGTCCACGAAGTACTCAGTGCCGCTGCCGGTGCTGATCGCCGGGTCCAGGCCGGTGATCGGGTTCCCGGCGATGGAGACCGGCCCGAGGACGTCATCGTTAACAGTGGTGGCCTCGGCGGCGAGCTGCGACTTGGAGATCGCGACGATGGCCGCGCCCTCGTAGTCGGCCTCGTCCGAGCCGCAGTACTGGTCGGTCGCCACGACGAGGGCGTCGTTGTCGAAGCCGACCTTCGGCTGGTCACCGAAGCACTGGCCGCCGAGGGACGTGTCAAACTGGTACTCGGCCACGCCGTGGACGTTCATCACCGCCACGTCGACGGTGGTGTTGTTCGCGTCGTCGGCCGGGCCGGTCGCCACCGGGAAGCCGATGTCAGTGAAGTAGAACGTCTTCGACGCCGGGTCGTACAGGCAGCGGGGGTCGCCGCCGAAGAAGGGGTCCTGGTAGAGCGTGCCGAGGTCCACCGCCGGGCGCAGCACGGCGCCGGCCTTGTTCGTCTCCTGGGCCGCGAGGTTGACCGGCTCCCAGACGGCGTCGGGGTCGCCTTTCAGCGTGGTGTCCTTGCCGACGCACAGGCCCTGGTCAGGCGGGGTTACCGGGCTGTCGGCGAGGGCATCGGACTCAAGGTCGCTCACGCCGTTGAACTGGTGCACGACACGGGAGGCGGACCCGTTGGCCGCCGACGGCGCCGCCGGGGTGGCGGTCACCACGGGGGCGCTGGCCGCGTGGCCGCCCTGAGGCGAAGCGAGCCGTGCCTGCCGCTGCGCCACCGCGCGGGCGGGGACATCGCCGGGATCGCCGCCGTCGCCGCCCGGCTCGCCGCGCAGCGAGGCCAGCAGGGGCGAGTTGGCCGGGGTCACGGCCGGAAGGCCGGAGACGCCGGCCGGGGCCTGGGCCAGCCGGGTCGCATGCCCGCTGGTCACGGTGTACGAGGGGACGGCCGAGGCCGCCTGCGGCGCGGCCGGCGGGCCGGCCGTGGCGGCGCCTGCGACGGCCGCCGGTATCAAGATCAGGGAGCCAACTGCCCCGAGTACCGCGAAAGCACGTTTCACCAGGAAGAATCCTCTCTCGGCGCGCCCTCCCGAGGCCGGCCGGTAAGAATGGTGAGCACGGCAGGCCAATTCCCGCCGCTAACGATAATTCTCTTGATGCGCAATTGCGTCAATAGATACCGGTGTTAACTATTTGACCGCATCGCGGGCTGAGGATTGCCTCTCCGCTGCCTCTGCGGGGTGCCGCCGACTGCCTGTGACACGGGCGCGGGCGACGCGGCGACGACGCGCAGGGCTGCGAGGACCGGCAGTCCGGTGACCAGGATGAGCGCCCGGCGTGACCGCCTGTGGCATGTCGCTGGTGAGGTCGCTGGTGGCGTGGCGGGTGGGGCAGCCGGGTGGGGCAGCCAGGGCGGGAAGTCCGTAGCGCGGATGAAGATTGCGGGACACGCCATGGGGGCGGGCCCCGGCGGCGGGCGATAGCCCTGATCGCCAGGTCACGCCATCGGCCAGCCGCGTCAGGCTGGGCGGGGTCCTTCGGTCGCCCGCCGGACCTCGTCCCGGACTAGGGCCTGTCCGGGCAGTCATGGGGCGGCCTGCGTCCCGGGTTACCGTGAAGGATTTCCCAACCGTAATTTCTTACCGGAAAAAGGGGCGACTGCCGGGGCGTGAGGGACGCCTGCGCCGGGATGGCCGACGCTGGAGGTGAGCCTGCACCGGGACGGCGAGCTGGTCGACCGGGGCACCGCCGGCCCGCAGGTGCTGGACGATCCCTACGTGTCGCTGGCGCGGATCTGCGCCCAGCTCGCCCCGTTCGGGCTGGGGCTGGAGCCGGGCCAGCGGGTGATCACCGGCGCGATCGTGAAGTTCCCGCCGGTGGACGGGCCGTCCAGCTGGACCGCGTCGTTCGGCGGCCGCACTGCGGTTACGGTGGTATTCGAGTGAGCACTACGGCGGAAAGCAGGAGGTCCCAGTCGTGACAGCCCCCCACGGCGTTATCCCCGCGCTGCTGACCCCGGTCGGCCCGGCCGGCCAGGTCGACCACGCTGCCCTCGGGCAGCTGGTCCGGCGGCTGGTCGAGCGGGGCGTGACCGGGCTCAGCCCGCTCGGCTCCACCGGCGAGGGGTACAGCCTCAGCCTGGAGCAGCGGCTCGCCGTGACCGGCACCGTGGCCGGGCTGGTCCCGGCCGGGATGCCCGTCATCCCGGGGGTGTTCGCGCACAACCCCGGGCTGGCGGTGGCCGAGATCAGCGCCTACGCGGCCCACGGGGCCACGGCGGTGCTGGTGGCGCCGCCGGCGTACTACCCGCTGAGCGCGGCCGAGCAGCAGGGGTACTTCGCCCGGGTCGCCGACGCCAGCGCGCTGCCGGTCGTGCTGTACAACATCCCGGTCTTCACCAAGGTCGTGATCGCGCCCCCGGTAGTCGCCGCGCTGGCCGCCCACCCGCAGGTCAGCGGGATCAAGGACTCCAGCCGGGACCTCGGCTACGGGACCGACGTGCTCGACGCGGTCGCGGCGGCCGGGGCCGGCGACTTCTCCCTGGTCACCGGGACCGACTCGATGCTGGTCGAGTACATGCTGGCGGGCGCCCAGGGCACCATCTGCGCCAACGCCAACGTCGTCCCCGAGCTCGTCCTGGCCGTCTACGAGGCGGTCCGGGCGGGCAAGGCCGACGAGGCGGTCGCCCACGAGCGGCGGCTGCGGGCGGTGCAGGCGGCGCTGCGGACCGGGACGTCCCCGGCCGCGTACAAGGCGGCGATCGCGGCCCTCGGCATCGGCGAGCCGTGGCTGGTCCCGCCCCGCCTCCCGCTGGAGGAGCCGCTGCGGGCCGCCCTCATCGAGCGGCTGACCGGCCTCGAGGTGCTGTGAAGCGTTCGCAGGTGCAGCTGATCGGGCTGCTCGCGTTCGCCAGCGGCTGCGTTGACACGGTCACCTTGATGGCGCTCGGCAGCGCGTTCACCAGCGTGATCACCGGCAACGTGATCTTCGTGGGCCGGGCGATCGGGACCACGTCGCTGACCCCGGCCCTGGACGCCGTCACGGCCATCGCCGGGTACATGGCCGGGGTGGCGGCCGGGAGCAGGCTCGCCCACGTGCTGGGCCGGTCCCGGGCCGCCGCCCCGTGGCCGGCCCGGGCGACGATGGTGCTCGCGATCGAGTGGGTCATCCTGCTCGCGGTGAACGTGGCCTGGCTCGGCTACCGGGCCCGCCCGCCCGCGGGCGCCACCTACGTCATGCTGGCGGGCGCCGCCCTCGCGCTGGGCATGCAGGGCGCGGCCACCCGCACCATCGCCGGGAACCCGTCCACCACCTACATGACCGGCGCGCTGACCGCGCTGATCGAGGGGCTGGCGACCGGCCGGCGGCAGGCGGCCGAGCTCGCGGCCGCCGTCGGACTGGCCTGCCTGGTCGCGGGGGCGGCGCTCACCGCCGTCCTGGTCGTCCATGCCCGCGACTACGCCCTGCTCGCGCCGCTGGCGGCGGTCGCGCTGGTGGTCGCGGTGAAGGCGGCCCACCACCGGGCCGAGGAGCGGGCGCGGGCGGCCGGCGAGCGGGAGCCGCAGCCGGCGAGCTGACGCGCGGGCCGGGCGGCGGCAAGTCAGGCGGAGCGCGGCCGGGCACCGCTTCCCCCCGCTGCCGCTGGATGCCATCTGAAAAAGCGCGCCTGAATTAATCGGCGTAGCCGATGGGTCGCGGGAGGCGGTAACCTGCCGTAGCGGTCCGGCGCTGGGCTAGTAGCGCCGGGCGGCGGCGGCGCCGCGCCCGGGCGGGTTAAGAGCCGGGCATTACGTTAAATCTTGATGGCAGCGGCAGTGGCCGCCGTTCGCCCGATGGCTACTGGGCGCAGGCACTTCGGCCCGCTAATGGCCGGGCATTAATCGCGCCGGGCCTCTCGTGCCATTCTTCCTCCCGTTGCCGGCTGTTCATTGTGGACCGGGATGCTCCACATCTGTCAATGCCTGGCCGCCGGGTGGCCTGGACCTCGTCCGGCTAGGCAAAGCTCCGTCCTGCGGGAGAGACAGACCTTGAATTACCAGAAGCTCACCCACCGCCGGCTGATCGCCGCGACCGTGGCGGCCGCCGCGATGGCGGCGGCCGGGCTGGCCGGCGCCGCCGTCGCCAGCTCCGGCGGCGCGAGCGCGGGCGCCGCGACCATCCCGGACCTGCTGACCTTGTCCTACACCGCCACCGGACCCGGCGGCGGCCTTTACCACCCGGCGGGCGTCTCGGCCGCCGGCGGCGCGGTGTACGTGTCGAACTCCGGCGCCAACATGGTCGCCACGATCGCGGGCGGCACGACCACCGCGTTCGCCGGCTCCCTGACCGCCTTCGGCGAGCACGGCGACGGCGGGCCGGCCACGGCCGCGTCCCTGTACCACCCCGGCGGCAGCGCCGTCGACGCCCAGGGCGACCTCTACATCGCCGACAGCGGCGACAACGTCGTGCGGGAGGTCACCGCCGACGGCGTCATCCACCTGATCAGCCAGACCAAGGGCTACCTGGAGTACCCCGAAGGGGTCGCGGCCGACGCCCACGGCAACCTGTACATCGCCGACACCGCCGACAACCAGGTCGTCGAGATCGAGAAGAACGGCACCGTCGAGCGGGCGATCGGCACCGGCAAGGCGGGCTACTCCGGCGACGGCGCCAAGGCCTACAACGCGAAGGTGGACCAGCCGACCGGCCTCGCCTTCGACGCCAAGGGCAACCTCTACATCGCCGACGCCGGCAACAACGTCATCCGCCGGGTCGACGCCAAGACCGGTGTCATCACCACCGTGGCGGGCGACTACGCGGCCGACCAGGCGAGCGATGGCCTCGGCGGCTTCAGCGGCGACGGCGGCCCCGCCACCAGCGCCCGGCTGAACGACCCGCAGGGCGTGGCCGTCGACGGCGCGGGCGACCTGTTCATCGCCGACACCTTCAACAACGCGGTCCGCGAGGTCACCCCGGACGGGAGCATCGTCACCGTCGTCAACTCCTCGGCCAAGCCCGGCGGCGAGAGCAGCAACGCCGCCGCCACCGCCTCCAAGCTCAACACCCCCTACGGCATCGCGATCGACGCCAGCACGAGCGACATCTACATCGCCGACACCAACAACAGCAAGATCGCCGAGGTCACTGGCCTGGCCCAGTCCGGCGACGCGGCCGGCCCGGTCGCCCCCGCCCGCTCCTGACCGCCTGCTAGAGACGAAGAGACGCTCATGACTGACAACGCCAAGCGCCCCTCCATCCCCGCCCTGAACCGCCGGACCTTCGTCGGCGGCGCGGCCGCCGTCGCCGGCGCGGCCGGCCTGTCCGGCGTGCTGCCCGCGAAGCTGGCCCAGGCCGCCGCCCGCAGCCCCCGCCCGTTCGACCTGTCGCAGGTCAAGCACCTGGTCTTCCAGATGCAGGAGAACCGCAGCTTCGACCACTACTTCGGCACCTTCCCCGGTGCCCGCGGGTTCAGCGACAAGACCGCGGTCAAGCTCCCGAACGGGAGCCCGGTCTTCAGGCAGCCCGACCCGTCCAACCCCGACGGCTACCTCGAGCCCTGGCACATGTCCACCATCACCACCGGTGCCGCGGCCGTCCCGAGCCTGTCCCACGACTGGCGCGACCAGCACGCCTCCTGGAACCAGGGCGCCATGGACGGGTGGCTCCTCACCCACGTCGCCTCCGACGGCGCGGCCAACGGCTCCTTCACCATGGGGTACTACACCGAGGAAGACATCCCCTTCCACTGGGCGCTGGCCAAGGCCTTCACCCTGGCCGACAACTACCACTGCTCGGTCATGGGCCCGACCGACGTGAACCGGATCTTCTGGGAAGAGGGCGGCAACGACCCCCAGGGCAAGGCGGGCGGCCCGGTCCTGGAGACCGGCGGCGTGCGCGACCTGACCTACGAGAGCGGCCCCGAGACCCTCTACAAGGCCGGGATCAGCTACAAGTTCTACCAGGGGATCGGCTGGCCGCAGGACACCATCACCTTGTACTTCAAGGCGTTCCAGGCCCGCGGCCTGGTGCCCGACGCCCTGTTCAACGCGGTGACCGGGACCGGCACCCTGTTCGGGGACGGCACCCCGGGCGGGATCGGCGACCCGCTGAACCCGACCGCGGCCATCGACCATGAGATGGGCTTCGAGGAGGACTGCGCCAACGGCGTGCTCCCCGACGTGTCCTTCATCGGGTCCAAGTCCGGCTTCGACGAGCACCCGGCGGCCCTCCCGGCGGCCGGCGCCCAGTTCCTGGCGACCAAGCTGGAGGCCCTGGCCGCCAGCGAGGAACTGTGGAACACGACCCTGTTCATCATCAACTACGACGAGAACGACGGGTTCTTCGACCACGTCGTCCCGCCGACCCCCGACCCGGGCAAGTACCCCGAGGAGTTCATCACCCTGGCCTCGCCGGCCGGCACCCCCGGCGGGGGCCTGCCCAACGGCGCTGGCTTCCGGGTCCCGGCCTTCGTCATCTCCCCGTGGACGGTGGGCGGCCAGGTCTTCTCCGAGGTCTCCGACCACACCTCCTGCCTGCGGCTCATCGAGTCGGTGGCGGCCGCTGGCGGCCTGTCCGGCAAGGGCCCGGTGACCTTCCCGAACGTCAGCAAGTGGCGCCGCAAGACGTTCAGCGACTTCACCGGCGCCATCCGCCAGGGGGCGGCGGCCAAGCCCGCGCCGTCCGAGCCGCAGTTCACCGCGGCCGCCACCGCCGCCAACCTCGCCGCGCAGACCGCGTCGGCCCGGCTCCCGCTCCCGGCCCGCCCGGGCGCGGACCAGCAGGCCTCGTTCACGTTCAGCCCGGCCGCTGGCCTGACCCTCGCGCCGGGCGCCTCGGTGCCGGTGGCGGCGACGCTCAGCAACAACGGCCCGGGCTCGTATCGCAACGTCAGCCTCGCCCTCGGCGGCGTGCCGTCCGGCTGGACGGCGACGGCCACCGGGGCGACGAGCGCCGCCGCCCTGCCCGCCGACTCGGGGCTGACCGCCTCGTGGAACGTGACCGCCCCCGCGGGCAAGGGCCCGCAGGTCGCGACGCTGTCGGTCACGGCCACCTACACCGACTCCGCTAACGCCAAGAAGGCCGTCACGCTCGACCAGACGGCCGTCCCGGCCCCGACGGCCAACATCGCCGACTACTTCGACAACACCGGCATCTCCCCCGACGCCAACACCGGGCTCGCCAACTACGACGGCGGCGGGTTCAGCTACTCGGCGACGCTGCTGGCGAACGCCGGGCTGACCCCGGGCGCGGCCGTCGCCGCCGGCGGGGTCACCTACGCCTGGCCCAACGTCGCCGCCGGCGCCCCCGACAACGTCCTCGCGGCCGGGCAGACGATGCTGGTGAACGGGACGACGGGGATGTCCAAGCTCGGCTTCCTCGGTTCCTCCAGCAACGGCACCTCGTCGGGCACCGTCACCATCTTCTACACCGACGGCACCACCGGCACCGGGACCGTCTCGTACAGCGACTGGGCGAGCACCCCCGGAGCCACCGACACCGTGGTGGCGACGATGGCCTACCGCAACAGCGGCACCGGCGCGCAGGACATCACGATGTACATGCTCGCCACCACGGTCGCGGTCGACCCGGCCAAGACGGTCGAGTTCATCGTGCTGCCCAACGTCAACAGCACCGACAACGGCGCCGCCATGCACTTCTTCTCCGTCGCCTTCGGCGCCTAAGGGCCACCCGTCCAGGGCCGGGGGGAGGGCTCCTCCCTCCGGCCCCCCTGGGGTTTCAGAGACTTACAGCCGACCTGGAGGCATCGTGGGACCGGAGACCATCCGTCACTTCATCGGCGGGAAGTACGCGTACAGCTCGCTGCGCAAGAGCTACGGCGTGACCGACCCGGCCACCGGCAAGGAGTACGCGCAGGTCGAGGTCGGCCTCGGCGCCGACGTCAACCAGGCGGTGCTGGCGGCCGGGACCGCGCTGGAGTCCGGCCCGTGGCCCGCGACCCGGGCCCCGGAGCGGGCCGGGGCCCTGCTCGCCATGGCCGACGCGATCGACGCGCGGGCGGGCGACATCGCCGCCGCCGAGGCGCAGGGCCCCGGCCTGCCCGTCACGGCGTCCGGGGAGCAGGCCGCGCGGGCGAGCGCGGCGTTCCGCGCCGCCGCCAGGCTGATCGCGGGCGAGGCCGGGCTGATCGCGGGCGAGGCCGGGCTGCGGCTGTCGCGCCCGGCGGGCGTGGCCGGCCTGGTCACCTCCTGGCGGACGCCGTTCCTGGCCCAGGCCCGCGCGGTCGCGCCCGCCCTGGCGGCCGGGGCCACGGTCGTGCTCCGGCCCGATGAGCGGGCGCCGCGGCCGGCCGCGCTGCTGGCCGAGATCGCCATCGCGGCCGGCCTGCCGGGGGGCGTGCTCAACATCGTCCACGGCTCGCTGCACCGCAAGGCCCCCGGTGCCCAGTCCCGGGACGAGCTGGTCGCCCACCCGGCCGTGGCCCGGCTGTCGTTCGCGGGCGAGGCGGCCGCCTGGCAGCAGGTCGCCACCGCCGCCACCGCCCGCGGCAAGCCCCTGTCGGCCGAGGTGGCCGGCAACTGCCCCGTCGTCATCTTCGCCGACGCCGACCTGGACCAGGCCATCGACGCCGTGCTGTTCGGCGCGTTCGCGGCGGGCGGCCAGCGGCGCACCGCCACCTCCACCGTCCTCGTGCACCAGCCCGTCTACGAGCGCGTCGTCAGCCGCCTGGCCGAGCGGGCCGGGCGCATCCGCGCCGGCGATCCGGCCGACCCGGCGACCCAGGTCGGGCCGCTGCCGCACGCTGACCAGCTTGGCCAGCTCACCTCGTTCATACGGCTCAGCATCAGGGAAGGGGCGCTCCTGGCAGCCGGCGGACGCCGGCCGGCGGGCCTTCCCGAAGGGAACTACCTCGCCCCGACGGTGCTCGCCGGCGTGACGCCGGACATGCCGGGCTTCGCCGGGCCGGCCGGCGGCCCGGTGCTGCGGGTCACCCCGTTCGGCTCCGAGGCCGAGGCCGTCGCGCTCGCCAACGCCACCGCCCACCCGGCGACGGCCTACCTGTGGACCGCTGACCAGGCGCGGGCGCGCCGCCTGGCCATCGCGTTCGCGGCGGCCAGCACGTGGGTGAACTCCTGCAACCAGGCGGACCTGGTCCACCCGACCGCGGCCCGGCCCGTGGCCGCGGGCGGGGCGGGCGCCATCGGCTTCTACGCCGAGTCCCGGACCGTGCTCATCGCGGCCGACGACGCGCCCGTCCCCCGGCTCGGCGCCTGCATGTTCTAGGCGGCGTTCTAGGCGGCGTTCTAGGCGGGGAGCGTCCAGCGCTGGTTGCCGCCGCCGTTGCAGGCCCAGATCTCCAGCTGGGTGCCGTTGGCGGTGGCGAAGCCAGGGTCGTCCAGGCACAGGCCGCTGGCCGGGTTGACGAGCGAGCCGCTGGCCCCCGGCGCCCACTGCTGGTTGGCGCCGCCGTTGCAGTCCCAGATCTCGACCAGGGTCCCGCTGGCGGTGGAGCCCGCGCCGGTGATGTCGAGGCACTTGCCGCCGGCCTGCAGGGTCCCGTTGACGACCGTCCACTGCTGGGCGGCGGTCCCGTTGCAGTCATACAGGTCGGCCTTGGTCCCGTTGACCGGCGAGCCGCCGTAGTCGTCGAGGCACTTGCCCGCGATCCCCGAGGTCACCGGGCCGGCCGGGAGGGTGATGCTGCCGGTGCCGGGGGTGATCTTGAGGTTGTCGAACTGGTCGGCCTGGTAGCCGGCCACGCCCAGGCCGGCCATGCCCGCCTGGTAGGTCGCGTCGGTGACCGAGCCGACGGTCGCGCCGTCAATGGCGGCGCTGATCGTGGCGCCCTGCATGGTCAGGGACAGGGTGTGCCAGCGGCTGGTGCCGAGCGCGCTGACGGTGCCGCTGGCCAGCGTGGTGATGGTGCCGCTGGTACTGCCGCGGTCGATCGACCAGGCCCCGGTACTGGACGCGCGCAGCAGGTAGCCGGCCTGGTCCGATTGCGGGCGGCTCTGCGCGTTCGCCCGGCCCCACAGCTCGGCAGTGCCGGCCTGCCGCAGGTCGGCGTCGGCGGTGATGGTGTAGTTGGCCCAGTCGAGGTCGCCGAGCAGGGCGTAGGCGTCAGAGTCGCCCTGCCATTCGATCGGCTTGACTGGCGCCATCTGCTGCACGCACTGGCCCGCGTGCCCGTCGGCGCACGGCTGGACCTCATAGCTGCCCTGCATGTCGGACAGGTACCGGGCCTCGCTGTCGGTCGCGTCGGCGTCGAAGTTGTCGCTGTAGGGCAGGGCCAGGTGGGCGGGGGCGGGGCTGGTGGCGGTGCCCTTGCCCTGGCCGGCGGTGGTGGTCAGGGTGTAGATGTAGCCCGGCTGCACGGTCAGCGAGTAGGAGCCGCCGGCCGGGGTGAGGTCGGCCTGCCGGGCGAACTGCGGGCCGGACCCGGGCGCGTTGACGTCGGTCGCCCACACGTGCACCGCGCCGGCCGGCAGGCCGCCGGAGACGTTGACGGTGACGGTCTGGGGCGCCGTCGCGGTCGTGGTCTCGATGATCGTGGAGTAGTCGCTGTTGTCCGGTGACTTGAGGGTCACGTAGCTGCCGTTGGACTCGGCCCCGCCCAGGTAGCCCGAGCCGGAGTCGAGGAACTGCCAGCCGGGCGCGGTGAACTGGGTGACCTGGGCGGTGGCCCAGGTGTTCTCGCCGACGGTGTAGCTGCCCGACCAGGGCTGGGCGGCGGTGATCAGCCCGACCGTCGCGTAGGGCAGGTTCGGGTAGATGGCGGCGACCAGCGGCCAGTTGATGTACGCGGTCATGTCGGCGTCGACGTAGCCGCGGGTGATCGACCGGATCAGCGCGGGCGCGCCGGCGTTCATGTCCTGCGAGCCGTTCTCGCTCGCCCACAGTGGCTTGCCGGTCGACTCGGCGGTGGCGTTGGCCGGGCAGGTGTCGGCGTTGCCGCCGTCGCCGCCCGCGCAGGGGTAGTGGGTGCCGATGATCGCGACCGAGCTGGCGAAGGCGGAGTTGGCGGCGACGTCGCCCGCGACGCTCCAGTCGCTGTCGGCCGCCACGACCTGCACCCCCGCGTACCCGTCGGCGTTCAGGGTCGAGCGCAGCTGCTCGTACCAGCCGACGTTGTACCCGCGCTCGTTCCAGCCGCCGAGGTAGTTGATCGTCAGCCCGTCCGCCTTGGCGCAGTTCAGCCAGGAGACCAGGTAGTTGATCATGTCGGTGGACCAGAAGTTCCCGCCCCCGATCCACCCCGGCGCGCCCCACGCCAGCCCGTACAGCTTGACGGCCGGGTTGCGCGCCTTGGCCTGCTCCATGAGCCAGAACTCGTAGCCGACGTTGCAGGCGACCGCCCCGGCCGAGTGCTCCACCGACGGCTCGGACCCGTCGGTGGAGTTCGTGTCCCCGCCGATCTCGACTTTCAGGATCTGCAGGTCCGCCCCGTAGCCAGGCTTGAACAGGTAGTCCAGGATCTGCCCCTGCTGGGCGGCGGGGTAGTCGGCCAGCAGGCGCGAGTTACCGCCACCGCCGCTGATCGCCCCGATCCCGTCGAAGGTCCGGCCCGCGCTGGCCCCGTTCGCCGCGATCGTGGTGCTGGCGCTCGCGGCCGGGACGGCGGCCACGGCAGTGCTGGCGGCCACGGCCGGGCCGGCCGCCCGGGCCGGGAGCGGCGCCAGCACGCCGGCCAGCGCCGCCGAGGCGAGCACCACCAGGGCGAGCACGGTGACGGCGAGCGCGGCCGGGATACGCCGGTGGCTGGTCTGCATGGGCTCCTCCGCATCGCCGGGCGATACATCGTCGGCTGATAACGTTGTCACCACGAGAGTGAACGAAGATCGACCCTCCCGCAAGGCGCGAATGCAGATTTTTGTTCATTCATGACTTTGTTCATTGATGACAATGCCTCAGACCGTGTGCACCAGCCGGGCCTGCTCGGCCCGCAGCGCCATGTCATCGACCCGCGCGAACGCGTAGCCGTCGTCCAGCAGGCCCTCGATGATCCGCGGGAGCGCCGCCAGCGTGGCCGAGCGCTCGCCGCCGCCGTCGTTGAGCAGCACCACCGAGCCGGGCCGGACGCCCGCGAGCACGTCCCGCGCG
Organism: Trebonia sp.; assembly: GCA_036276115.1. Taxonomy (GTDB): domain Bacteria; phylum Actinomycetota; class Actinomycetes; order Streptosporangiales; family Streptosporangiaceae; genus Trebonia. The sequence goes on along the minus strand of DATBEM010000171.1, from coordinate 10,526 downwards.
ACCGCGTCGGGCTCGCGCGGCGCCCAGTCGTCGGGCGCGACGTCCCCCAGGATGGTCGTGACGCCGAGCCCGGCGAGCTGCTCCAGCACCTGCGGCGTCCGCCCGGCGTAGGGGGGACGGAACAGCGTCGGCCGCCCGGTCCCGGCCGCCTCGGCGATGGCGTCCCCGGTGCGGATGACCTGCTCGGCCACCTGCGCCCGGGTCAGCTCGGGCAGGAACGGGTGCGACCAGGTGTGGTTGCCGATCGCGTGGCCCTCCTCGCGCATGCGCACCAGCTCGGCCGCGTTGCCGCGCACGTGGATCCCGCAGCAGAAGAACGTCGCCCGCAGCTCGTAGCGGGCGAGGATGTCCAGGACCATCTCGGTGTACGGCGGCAGCGGGCCGTCGTCGAAGGTCAGGGCGACCTCCCGCCGGTCGCCGGCGCCGCGGTGGAAGAGCCGGCCCGACGCGGCCTGCGCGCGGTCCGCGTCGGCCGCCCCCGCGATCCACCCCGCCAGCTCGCCCTCCCGGCCGGTCTGGGTGCCCCGGTGGCGCTGGAGGGGCACGATCTCCCGCTCGTAGCGCAGGCACGCCCGGGCGATGTCCTCGGCCTGCACCGCGCCGAACGCCGGCCGCTCGGGCAGCAGTCCCGGGTCAGCCCGGTGCACGCGCAGGCCGGCGGCCATGAGGCGGCCGTCGAGGGTGCCGTTGGTGCTCTCCACCGCGATGGTGACCGGCTCGGTGAGCTCCAGCTCCCGCAGCCGGGCGACCAGCCGGTGGACGTTATGCGAGGCGTAGTAGCCGCCGGGCGCGATGACGCGCTGGCCGTCCGGCCCGATCACGGCCAGCTGGTAGTAGTCCTGGTGCCACGAGATTCCCGCGTACAGCATCTGCCTTCTCCTTTACTCGGGCTTCGCGTACTCGCTGAAGTGCCGGTCGCTGAACAGTTCGGGCCACTCGGGGCTGGCCAGCCCGTTGCGGCGGGCGCGGGCGAGCATCTCCCGCCAGTACGGCCTGACCGGCGGCCAGCGGGTCCCGGCCTGGCAGTAGGAGGCGTCAATGCAGTAGCGCGGCCTCCCCTGGGGCTGTTGCTCCAAGTGCTGCGGCCGGGGCCGCCGGGCATGGAAGAGCGCCGCGTGCACCAAGACGGTGGAGCCGGGCGGCAGGTCCTCGATGCAGGCCTCGCCCGCCAGCGGCTCGGTCCCCCACTGGGCGTGCGCGTCCTTCTCGGCGACCACCCGGTGCGAGCCGGGCAGCACCGCGAGCCCGGCCATGCCGGCGTCCAGGCCGTCGAGGTAGTGCAGCGCGTGGACCATCGCGTAGGCCCGGCGGGACTGGACGCCCTGCTCGTAGTCGTGGTGCCAGGCCTTGCCGGGCAGGTCGGGCGCGTGCCGGTCGCTGTGCAGGTGGTGAAAGACCAGGCGCATGCCCGCCAGCCGCTCGATCGAGCGCAGCAGGGGCGGGTAGGTGAGGAGCTCGCCGTGCGCGGGCAAGTCAACCTCCATGATCGCTGGCACCCCGTGCGTGCCGGGGTTCACCGCGCAGGCGATGGACTGGGCGCGCAGGCCGGCGTCGACCCAGCGGTCGACCTCCGGCTTCAACCGCGCCACGAGGTCGTCAGGGAGGAAGCCGGGCAGGATGAGGAAGCCCGCTTGCTCGAATTGCTTGATCTGCTCGTTCTCCAGCCGGGGCGCCCGGCGGGAGGTGGAGAGGGCCGGCACGGACACTAAGCAGCTCCGTCCTGGTCAGTGAGTCCGCGGACTGCACGTCGGGGTTGCCTGATATTGCCATTGTATATCGATACTGGCAATAAATGGCAATAGGCTGCACCCCGATAGTTCTCAGATGAACGGGCGACCCGGCGCACCGGCCCGGCGGCCGACCAGGCACTGGCCAGCCGCCGGGCTGCGGCCGATAACGTTGTCGGCTCACGAACGCCCGCAGATCGCCAGCCTTGCGCAGGCTAGCCTGCGGGTTTCTGTCTTTTTTCGTTGACTGGGCTGACTGCCACGCCCCGTTGCCAGCGGCGTGGCCTGGCCAAACGGGCCGAAGAGGCCCTCGCCCCTCGCCGCGCGGACCGGTGGCTCTGAATTCGCTCTTGCCAGCGCGGCATTCGTCCCTCATCATCCCGGTATGACAGCGTTGTCAGCCGGGCTGGCAGTGCTGTCGCGGGCGGCCCCGGCCGCGCACGAGCGAAAGGTCCCGCATGCACTCCTCCCCCTTCTGGCGTGCCTTCCGGCACGTTCGCCGCCCGTCCGGGCGGCGCTCCCCGACTGCCCTCGCCCTCGCCGCGGCGGGCGGATCGCTGGTCCTCCTCGCCGGCACCGCCCTGACCGCTAGCACCGCCGTCGCCGCCCCGGCCTCCCCCGCCGCCGCGCCCCTGGCCTCCAATCCAGCGTCGCTGGTCAACCCGTTCCTCGGGACCAGCAACCAGGCCGATGACTTCCCGGGGGCCGACGCGCCGTTCGGGATGGTCCAGTGGAGCCCCGATACCCCGTCCCGCCCCGATGGCGGCGGCTATGAGTACAACGACTCCTCGGTCACCGGGTTCAGCCTCACCCACGTGTCCGGTCCCGGCTGCGGGGCCGGCGGCGACATCCCGGTCCTGCCGACGGTCGGCTCCGTGAGCACCTCCGCCACCGACGCGTTCTCGCACGCCAGCGAGTCGGCCAGCGCCGGGGTCTACAAGGTGGGCCTGAGCAACGGGGTCACGACCACGCTGACGGCGACTCCCCGCACCGGGATGGCGCAGTTCACGTTCCCCTCGACCACCGCCGCGAACCTGATCTTCAAGCTGGGCGGCAGCCAGAACGGCGACTCCGCCAGCAGCTTCACCGTCGTCAGCAGCACCGAGGTCCAGGGGTCGGTGACGTCGGGCAACTTCTGCGGCGCCAGCCCGGTCTACACGGTGCACTTCGACATGCGCTTCAGCGTGCCGTTCGCCACCAACGGCACCTTCACCGCGACCGGCCTCCAGGCCGGCGCCCGGCAGCTGACGGTGCCGGCGGCGAAGGCCGCCGCCGCCCCCGAGGGGGTGTCCCCGGCCACGCCCGAGCAGCCCAACCACCCGGTCTACCACGGGGCGCAGCCGGCCGGCGGCGCCACCGCGGCCCCCGCCATCAGCGGCCCGAACGGCGCTTACCTGACCTTCAACACCACCAGCAACCAGACCGTCCTGGCCAAGGTCGGGCTCTCCTTCGTCTCCGCCGCCAATGCCGCGGCCAACCTGACGACCGAGAACTCCGGCTGGAACTTCGCCAGCACGCAGGCCGCCACCCAGGCGGCGTGGAACAGCCTGCTCGGCAAGGTCTCCGTCGCCGGCGGCACCGCCGCCCAGCAGGCCCAGTTCTACACCGCCCTCTACCACTCCCTGCTCCACCCCAACGTGTTCTCCGACGACAACGGGCAGTACACCGGCACCGACAACAAGGTGCACACGGTGGACTCCGGGCACGGCGCCTTCTACACCACCTTCTCCGGCTGGGACATCTACCGGTCCCAGGCGCAACTAGAGGCCCTGGTCGACCCGTCGGTAGCCAGCGACACCGCCCAGTCCATGGTGGACGACTACGCCCAGAGCGGCATGCTCCCCAAGTGGGACCTGAACGACGGGGAAACCTACGTGATGGTGGGCGACCCGGCCGACTCGATCATCGCCGACTACTACGCGTTCGGCGCGCGGAACTTCGCCACGTCGACCGCGCTGAGCGACATGATCGCCGAGGGCACGAGCGCCAATAACATCCGCCCGGGGCTGAACTACCTGAGCACTCCCGGCTACCTGCCCCATGACGGCAGCTACGGGTGCTGCAACTTCTACGGCCCGGTGTCCACCACCCTGGAGTACGGCACCGCCGACTTCGCCATCTCGGCCCTCGCCGGGGACCTGGGCAACGCCAGCGCCCAGGCGACGTTCCGGAACCGGTCGCAGGACTGGCGGACCGTGCTCGACCCCAGCAGCGGGTTCGTCCAGCCCCGGAACGCCAACGGCACCTGGCTGGGCGGCTTCGACCCGACCAGCGGCACCGACATGGTCGAGGCCGACTCGTGGATCTACACCGGCATGGTCCCCTTCGACCTGGCCGGGCTGACGGCGGCCAAGGGCGGCGACGCCGCGATGAACGCCTACCTCGACACCACGCTGCGCTCCTACACCGGCGCCAACGGGTACGCCTGGGTCGGCAACGAGCCCAGCATCGAGCTGCCCTGGGAGTACGACTACACCGGCGAGCCCTGGCAGGCCCAGGGCACCATCCGGTCGATCCAGGACCAGATCTGGTCCGACGCCCCCGGCGGCCTGGCCGACGGCAACGACGACCTGGGCGCGATGAGCGCCTGGTACGTCTGGGCCGCGCTCGGCATGTACCCGATGACCCCCGGCACGTCCGACCTGGCCCTCGGCTCCCCCCTGTTCACCCAGGCGGTCATCTCGCTGCCCTCGGGCAACACCCTGACGATCAACGGCACCGGGGCGGCCGACAACGCGCCCTACGTCCAGTCCGCCAGCTGGAACGGGGCGTCGTGGAACAACGCCTACGCGCCGACCTCGGCCATCACCAGCGGCGGCACCCTCACCTACACCCTCGGCACCAGCGCCAGCACTTCCTGGGCGGCCGGGGCGGCCGCCGCGCCGCCCTCCTACCCGGGCAACACCGTGGCCCCGCCCAGCCCGCGGGTCGGCCCCGTCACCTCCGCCGTGGGCGCCAGCGAGTGCATTGACGACGCCAGCTCATCCACCGCCGACAACAACCCGATCCAGATCTGGAGCTGCGACAACACCGACGCCCAGTACTGGACCATCGCCACCGACGGCACCATCCGCACCCTCGGCAAGTGCCTGGACACCGGCGGCGGCACGACCAGCGGCACCCAGATCGACCTCTACCAGTGCAACGGCGCCGTCAGCCAGCAGTGGACCACCGGGGCCAGCGGCGCCCTGGTCAACGTCCCCGACGGGCTGTGCCTGGATGACCCGGGCGCCAGCACCACCAACGGCACCCGGCTCCAGCTCTACACCTGCAACGCCAGCGCCGCCCAGGACTGGACGCTGCCCGCCGCTCCGGCCGCCCGGGTCGGCGCCATGACCTCGGGCGTGGCCGGGCTGTGCGCCGACGACAACGGCGCCGGCACCGCCAACGGCGCCCACATCCAGGTCTATACCTGCAACGGCAGCGCCGCCCAGAGCTGGACGGTGGAGCCCGACGGCACCCTGCGCGTCCTCGGCGGCTGCCTGGACGTCAGCAACAGCGGCACCGCCAACGGCACCGTGGCCCAATGGTGGAGCTGCAACGGCACCGGCGCCCAGCAATGGCGCGTCACCACCTCCGGCCAGGTCATCAACCCCGAGTCCGGCCGCTGCCTCGATGACCCGAACTCCAGCACCGCCAGCGGGACCCAGCTCGACATCTGGGACTGCGACGGCGGCGCCAACCAGAAGTGGAGCCTGCCCGCCTAGGCATGCTCCGGGAAGCCAGCCGGGCCGGCTCGCGTCAGCCGGGCTAGCTCAGCTGGCCCAGTTAGCTCAGCCCGCGCGGCTCCGGCAGGGGCACCTCGCCGGAGCCGCGCACTATGAGGCGGGTGCTGAGCGTGATCCGCTGGGCGGGGCCCTGCTCGCCGGCCAGCCGCCGGAAGAGGAGCTCGGCCGCCAGGCGGCCCATCTCGGCCGGGTCCTGGGCGACGACGGTGATGGGCGGGCTGATCATGTCGGCCAGCTCGAAGTCGTCGAATCCCGCCAGCGCCAGGCCCCGCCCCGCCGGGCCGGCCGCTCCAGTCGCTCCGGCGTGGCCGCCCGGCCGGTAGCCGAGCGCGGCCAGCTCGCGCAGCACCCGGACCGTGGACCGGTTGTTCCCGCAGAACAGCGCGGTGACCGGGGCGGGCCCGGTCAGCATCCGGGCGAGCGCCAGGGCCAGCGCGGGCGCCTGGGGCGAGGCGAGCACGACCCATGACTCATCGACCCTGAGCCCGGCCGACGCCATGGCCTCGCGGTAGCCGCGGTGCCGCAGCCGCGCGGTGTAGATGTCGGCCGAGTCCCCGATGAAGCCGATCGCCCGGTGCCCCTGGCTGATCAGGTGGCTGATCCCGGTGCGGGCGCCGCCCTCGCTGTCGCTGAGGACCACGTCCGCGTCGATGAGGCCGGCCGGCCGGTCCACGAACACGGCCGCGGTGCCCGCCTTGATGTCGGGCAGCAGGTAGCGGTGGTCGGTGCCCGCGGGCACGATGATCAGCCCGTCCACCCGCCGGGCGCAGAAGGCCAGCGACAGCTCGCGCTCCCGGGCCGGCTCCTCGCCGCTGGAGCCGATGAGCAGCAGCGCCCCGTGGCGGCGGGCCACCTTCTCAGCCGCCCGCGACAGCGCTGAGTAAAAGGGGTCCCCGATGTCCTCCATGACCAGCCCGATGGAGGATGTCTGCCCGGTCCGCAGCAGGCGGGCGCTGTCGTTGCGGCGGAACCCCAGCTCGGCGATCGAGCTGCGCACCCGGTCGGCCATCTCCGCCGCCACCCCGGGCTCGTTGTTGACCACGCGGGAGACGGTCTTGAGGGCCACGCCCGCGTGCGCGGCGACGTCGTTCATCGTCGGCCTGCCGCGGCCGGCGGGCCCCCGCGAGCCGGTATCCGCGCCCATGATGGCTATCCGCTCACTTCGCCGAGCCGCCAGTCTGCTCCGCCAAGCGTACCGGGGCCCATCGCGTGACCGCGTCGCCGTCGAGGCGCCGCAGGCGCTCGGCGGGGCCACGGTGGTGCTGGCCACCGTCACCGAGCCGAGCGCGATGACGGCCGCCATCGACGGTCTGCGCGCCCGGGGCGAGCTGGTGGTCGCCGGCGCGTCCCCGGACAAGATCCAGGTAAGTGCCTACCAGCTCATCTCGGGCCAGAAGACGCTGCGGGGCCACGCCTCGGGCACCGCCCGCGAGGTGGAGGAGACCATGCGCTTCGCCGCCCTGTCGGGGGTGCGGCCGATCAGCGAGCAGGTCCGCTGGCGCGGGCCCCGGCCGCCCTCGCCAAGATGCTGGCGGGCGACGCGCGCTTCCGCATGGTGCTTACCACGGGTAACTAAACCCGGCCCCGGCGCGGAACGGCGACGGCCATGAAATTACTCCGCATTCAGGCTGCTGACTTTTATCGCGCGAGACCCCCGTGACAAGTCGCACCCGGGGCGTTAAAGTCCTCGTAGCGAAAGGAGAGCTGAATGATCGCGAAGTATCGTGTCATCGCCACGCTTAGCCTGGCCGCCGCCGCCGTGCTGGCCGCTACCGTCGCCCCGGGGACCGCGAGGGCGAGTACCGCTACCCCGTCGCCCTCAATATCCCCGGCGACGACCAAGGTCGTCGTCCCCCTCACCAACATTTACGGATATAAATGCCCGTCCGGCAACCTGTGCCTGTGGGTCTACGACCCCAACGCCACGAACGGGCGGGGGGCATATGACGTCTTCGATCTCGACGCCTGCCATACGTACTCGGTTTCCTACTGGCATGGCTCAGCCACTTACGAGGACAACCAGACCGGTGGCGTTACGTCATACTTCTATGGCCAGAGCGGGAATACCCTTACCCACTTCACGCCAACCGGCGACACCATCAAGACTTACTCCGGCGACTGGGACCCGGTCTGGTCGGTCAAGAACTGCTAGCGAGCGGGCCGGGCCGCCGGGGCGGCCCGGCGTCGCTGCACGTGCAGGTGGGGTTGCTCCCCGACCCGCTGGCGCTGCCATTGCCCTGGAACTTGTAGGCAACCTCCGACGACACGATCATCGTGCCGCAATTCTCGTACTGGCTGGTCGGCGTCTGGCAGGAGAAGCTTCCGACCGTGTATACCTGAATTGAGCTGGCAGCGTGGTTGGTGTTGACGTAGATGTCGGTGCACTCGACGGCCTTGTACCCGTCGCCGCCGCTCAGGTCATAATTGACGGTCTTGCACGCCTTGGCGGCCGGGGCCTCCAGGGCAGTACAGGTGACGTGGGGCGTGAACTTGTAGGTGGGCTCGTTGCCGGCCTCCGCGCCATAATGGTTTTCACTGGGGGCGGGAGTCACGCACGTCGTGATGGCGAAGGCGGAATGCGGGCTTACTGACGATCACTGTAAATTCTTCCACGCGGGTGAAACCCTGGGCTCGCCAGGCGAGGCGAGCCGGGGAATTCGCGCGGGCGAGCGCCCGGGCACGTGAATAAGCGCACGTGAATAAGCAAGGAGCGCCCCGCCCGGTCCCCGATTGCCGCGCTTGTGGATTGCCGCAGGAGTGGTCCACAGTGACGCTAGCTGGCCCGCCCGGGGCGCACAAGGCCCAAAACGCCGCGTGACCGCGTGACCGCGCGGCCCGCGGGCAACTGTCCCGGATCCGGGTCGGCCGGGCGGCGGCGGCGGGCGGCGGGCACGGCAATCGTCCGATTCTGGGACAGCCGCCCGCGCGCCCGGTCGTTAGCGTCGGTACGTGAGCAACCGGACCGGGACGCGCAGCCGTCCCCGGGCACAGCGGAGGATCGGATGAAGGCACTGGTCTATCACGGCCCCGGCGCCAAGGCCTGGGAAGAGGTGCCGGACGCGACGATACAGGACCCGACCGACGTCGTCGTCCGGGTCGACACCACCACCATCTGCGGTCATCGTCGCCCGCGCGCAGGCCCGCGGCGTAGTCGCGGCGGGTGACCGGCGCGACATGGGAGCCCTGGCGGCGGACCGCCTCGGGCACGGCGGCCGCCTCCGGCCGGTCCGCCGGGCCGCCCGTGAGCACGCAGCCCGCGACCTGGCCCGCCACGGTGACGGCCTCGGCGGCGACCTCGCCGCCCGCGCCCGACGGGAGCTGAACCGGGTGGCGGCCGCCGTCGCCGATGACCAGGGTGGCGAGCGCCAGGTCGCTCAGGGCGCGGGCGTCGTGGCCGTCCAGCTGGCGCACCTTGGCGCTGGTCAGCACGTACTCGCCGTCGGTGGCCAGGACCCACTCGTCGTCGCGGGCCCGCTCCAGGAAGCGGGCGAGCACCGCCCGCGCCGCCCGGCCCGGCTCGGCGGCGACCCTGCTCGCGACCGCGTCGGCCAGCAGCCGGGCGAGTGGCCCCTGCAGCGGCGTCGCGGCCGACACGTGGCAGGTCACCACGACGACGCCGGTGACGCGCCCGTCGAGCGGGTCGGCGATGACGGCGGCCGCCGCGCTGAGGCCCGACAGCGGCGCGTGGTAGTGCTCGGCCCCGTCAACCCGGCCGCCGGTGCGCTCGTGCAGCGCGAGCGCGATCGCGGTGGTGCCCGCGTCCCGCTCCGCCCAGGAGTAGCCGGGCACGAACCCGACCGCGTCCAGCAGCCGGCCCAGCGGCTCGTCGCCGTCGCGCCGCACCCGGATCACGCCCGCCCCGTCGGCGAGCGCCAGGCAGCAGCCGGCCTGCGCGTTCCCGGCCAGGAAGGCGGCGAACGCGTCCTGCGCGCACTCGTCGGCCAGGTCGCCGCCGGCCAGGCCGGCCAGGCGCGGGGCGAGGCGGTCGGGGTCGAGGCCGTGGCGCAGGCACCGGTCCCAGGACCGCAGGACCGGCGGGCGGACCGCCCCGTCCGGGCGGCGGCCGCCGCCCGCCGTCAGGTACGACCGCCGGGCGGCCTCCACGTCTACGGCACTCACGCGTCCCGAGCGTAGCGGCGGCGCTACGGGCCGAACTTCTCAGGCTGAGACCCCGCCGGGGCCGTCCCGGCGGCGGCTACCGGGCCAGGTGGGCGGCCAGGGAGAACCGGGGGTCGGCCGGCGGGGCGCCGGTGGCCAGGTCGGCGATGAGCTCGCCGGTCAGCGGCGCGAACTTGGCCCCGTGGCCGGAGCAGGGCGAGGCCACCACCAGCGGGCCCCCGCCGGGGCGGTCGAGGATGAAGTCCTCGTTCGGGGCCCACGTGTAGAGGCAGGTCGCCTCGTTCAGGGCGCGCGGCTCCAGGCCGGGCAGGCGGCGGGCCACGAATGACGTCACTCGCTGGCGGGCGCCCGGGTCCACCGCGAAGTCCCGGCCGCCGGCCGTCGTCACCGGGCCGGGCCGGTGCTCGCCGACCTTGACCGCCCCCGCCGCCCCGCCGTCGCGCCCGCCGGGCAGGCCGTAGTAATCGACCTGGCCGCGCTGCGGGCCGTGGTGGATGAGGGCCGGCCAGGGCTGGCCCGCGCGCTCGCGCGGGGCGAAGTGGAAGACGGACTGCTGGGTCACCGTCAGCGGCGGCAGCGTGACCAGGCCGTCGAGCAGCGGGCCGGCCCACGGGCCGGCCGCGACGACCACGACCGGGGCGGCCAGGGTGCCGCCGGGCGTGTGGACGAGGGCAGCCGAGCCGCCGGCCGCGACCGTGATGCGCTCGGCCGGGGTGCCGTGCATGACCCGGGCGCCCCGGGCGGCGGCGAGGCGGAGCATCGCCGCCATGGCCGACTCGGGGTCCAGCGCCCCCGCCTCCGGGTGGAACAGGGCCGGCTCGCCGCCGAAGTCGATGCCGGGCCACCGCTGCGCCGCCGCCGCGCCAGCGACGAGCTCCGCGGTCACTCCCGACGCCGCCAGCAGCGACGCCATGCGCGTGAGGACGCCCGCGGGGCCGAGGTCCACCTCGCC
>DATBEM010000170.1:0-12482 GCA_036276115.1 Trebonia sp. | reverse complement strand
CCCGCTGGCCGGGCTGCGGGCGATGGCCGAGGCGCTGGAGGACCAGGTCGTCACCGACCCGCGCGAGGTCGGCCGCTACCACTCGCAGATCCGCCAGGAGACCGACCGGCTGTCGGCCATGATCGATGACCTCTTCGAGCTGTCCCGGATCCATGCCGGGACGCTGCGCCTGTCCCGGCGGCTGGTCGGGCTGGGCGACCTGGTCGCCGAGGTCGCCGCGTCGACCGAGCCAGTGGCCCGGGCCAAGGGGATCCGGCTGACCGGCTCGGCCGTGCGCGGGATGGCCGTCCTCATCGACACCGCCGAGATGGGGCGGGCCGTCCGCAACCTCGTCACCAACGCGATCCGGCACACCCCGCCCCACGGGACGATCGAGATCATCGGGGAGATCGAGTCGGGCCTGGCCTGCGTGAGCGTCCTGGACGAGTGTGGCGGCATCCCCGACGGCGACCTGCCGCGCGTGTTCGACGTGGCGTTCCGGGGCGAGAGCGCCCGCACGCCTGACCCCCAGGGCGGCGGGGCCGGCCTCGGGCTGTCCATCGCCCGCGGCATCGTCGACGCGCACCAGGGCCAGATCACCGTGCGCAACGCCGGCCCGGGGTGCGAGTTCACCATCCGGCTCCCGCTGGCCCGCAACGGCGCCCCGGCCGTCTCCCGGCCCGCCCCCAGCCGGGCCAGCGGCGCCCTGCGCGCCGTCCGCTAGCGGACGGATGAGCCCCCCCGGACACGGTGTCCGAGGGGGCCAGGGGAAGCGGGACCGGGCAGGTATCGCGGTACTTGACCAGCCTTATGCCTCCGGGCCCTGGACGGTGACCAGGCTGCCGTAGGTGGTGTACTTCCAGATGTCCTTGGCCGGCTGAAGCTGCATTTCCACGCAGCCATTGCTCTGGTAATAGCCGTAGCCGGGGCGCGGGAAGTAGTGCAGCGCGTCGCCGCCGTTGAAGTAGGACACCCAGTAGACCGTGTCGTCGTACTTCGACCCGTCCGGGTTGGTGCCCTTCATCTGGGTGACCTTGAAGCGCTCGAAGACCGGGAAGGTGCCGTCCTGCGTGCCGGCCCCGGGGGCGCCCGTGTTGACCAGCGTGCTGAGGATCTGCTGGCCGTTGTGCCAGACGCGCAGCCGCTGGGGCTCGTGCTGGTCGGCGAGGGAGTAGGTGTAGCCGTTGGGGTTCTGCTTGTCCTGCGCGACCGCGGTCAGCAGGTGGGCCCACATGTCCGGGCCGGCCACGCCGTCCATGCCGATGCCGTTGTCGTTCTGGAACGCCATGATCGCGCCGGTGTCCAGCTCATTGGCCTTGCCCGACTTCCACTGGCTGGTCAGCTGCGACGGGTAGCCCGACTTGAAGGTGAAGGTGCCGCCGGGCGGGTCGTAGGCGGCGGAGAGCTGCGCGTTAGCATCGGTGGCGGAGACGTTCCCCGCCGACGGGTCGGTCGGCGCCCAGGTCAGCGGCAGGTAGCCGAGCTGGGTGAGCAGCTCCTGGAGCCGCAGCACCGAGTACGAGCCGGTGGTGAAGTGCACCGTGTCGGTCTTCGCCAGCAGGCCCACGTCGGTGGCGGCCGTCGTGGTGGTGCCGGTGGCGTCCAGGCCGGCCGCCTGGACGCCGTCCTTCCCGCCGGGGATGGTCAGCGTCACGGAGGTACTCGGGGTGAAGCCGACCTGGGGCTGGAAGGTGGCGGTCTTCCCGGAGATGCTCCAGCTGCCCTCGACCTGGGGGGAGAGCGTCGGCTGGGGGCTGCTGGGCGCGAGCGGCTCGTTGAACGTGACCGTGATCGGCCCGGCCCCGTTAGCGCCGGACGTGCCGTCTGACGGCGTGACCGACACGACCTGCAGCGGCGCCGAGGGCTGGGCCTGGCTGCCGCTGCCGCCCCCCTTGCCCTGGGCGGTGCCGCTCGTCCCGCTGCTGCTGCCATCGGTGGTCCCGCTGCTGGCGCTGGCCTGGCCGCTGGGCTGGCCAGCGACCGCGTGGCTGTTCGCTGTGCTGGCCATCGCCTCGTGGCCAGGCCCCTGTGAGACCGCGGCGAACGTGCTGCCCGCGATCACGACGGCGACCGCGGCACTCGCGGTCCCCATGATCCCCTTGTACCGGATCAACTGCCGGAACGACACAGTGCGCTCTCCTAGCGGGTATGTGCGTTGAGCCTTCAGAGCATGCTGCAGCGGTGAGCTGCTGAGCTGCGGGCCAACTGGCAGCCCAATTCTAGGGCGAAAGTAGCCCCAAATCGGAAACTTCCGGTCACAGCTCCCTCATCGATATATGACGCACCTACGGCGGCTAAGGTTGCCGATGGTTCCTGAGCGTTTGCTCTGTATCGGGCCTCGCGGGGCGTCCTCGGGGGCGTTCAGCGCTCAGTGACTCATCTGTCCATTTTCGTGATCCGGCGGGTAACGGCTGGGTAACGGCGTTAGTCTGGCCAGGTTGGGAGACCACAACGACCTCAAGGACCTCAACGGAGCGGAGGTGGCGGGTGCGCGCCGTAAGCGACAGCGGGAACCGGATTCAGGACAGGGGATACCGATATCGCGCCTGCCACCCGGCCTACGGCCGGCGGCCGGGCGAGGCGCTGATCGTGGGAGGGCCCGGCTCCCGGGCGGCCTACCCGCGCCCGATGTCCCGGCGGCGGTCAACCGCCCGCGCGGCCGCGCCGCTGGCGGTCCCGGTCGCCCTCGGCGTGACCCTGGGCGTCATCCTGGCGGTCACCTCCGGTGCCGCCCCCGCGCACGTCAGCCGGGGAAACGCGGGCATCCCGAGCACGTCCGCCGCCCCGGCCGCGTCGGTGGCGCCGCACGCTCATGATCCCTCGGTCGTGACCTCCGTCATTCCGGGCGAGGCCGGCCATCACGGTGCTCCCGGCGAGGCCGGCCATGACACTGTCCCGGGGGCCCCGGGCGCCGGGCCGGGCCGCTAGCCGGCCAGGTAGTTGCCGCCGGTCGAGCTGGTCAGCGGGGAGGACCCCGGGTCGGCCGCCAGCGATGACGGGCTGACGAAGGTGCTGCCCTGCGGGCCGGCCTCGACGGCCAGGCCGGTCGCGCTGCCCTTCAGGAACTGCGTCCAGGACAGGAACCACTCGGTCCAGCCGTTGTCCCAGTTGCCGCCCTTCGGGCTGCCGGTGATCGTCACCGGGTCCCCCGGGATGGCCATGTCGTAGTAGGTCTTCGCGTCCTCGGGGGCCAGGTTCACGCAGCCGTGGCTCACGTTCGAGATGCCCTGGTTGACGACGGACCAGGGGGCCGAGTGGTAGTAGTCACCGCTGTAGGTGAACCGGACGGCGTAGTTGACCAGCTCGTTGTAGTAGCCGGGCTTGCCCTTGGTGCCGCCGATCATCCGCACCGGGTTGCCCTTCTCGACCGTCAGGTACGTCCCGTCGGGGGTGGGCATGTTCTCCCGGCCGGTGCTGATCGGCCAGGTGTAGGCCAGCTTGCCGCCGATGTAGACCGTCGTCCTGTGCGTGGCGGTGCTCGCCACCGCGACGACCGACTGGCCGATGCTGAACGTCTGGGTCAGGGTGTGCGTCCCGTACCGCCCGCCACCGCCATCGACGCCGTTCAGGTGGGCGGTGAGGGTGACGGCGGTGTTGGCCGGCCAGTAGTCGCGGGGGCGGAAGTCCACCGCCTCGTCGCCGTCCCAGTACCAGGCGCCGATGACCGGCTTGGACGCCGTCACCACCAGGGCCTTCTCCACCGCCGCCTTGTTGGTGATGGGGTGGTCGAACGTGAGCATGATCGGCATGCCCACCCCGTACGTGGCGCCCGACCCCTCGAAGATCTCGGTGGTGAACGTGCTCGATGGCGTCCCGGTCCGGAAGCTGCTGGTCGCCGTCACCGGGTGGCCCGCGGAATCGGTCCCGGCGGCGGTCACCGTGTAGGACTGCCCGGTGTTCAGCGCCCAGGTACTGTGCCAGCTCGCGTCCCCGGTGGCCAGCGTCCCGGTGACGGTGTCGCCGGCGGTGTGGACAGTGACGCTCGTGAGCTTGGAGCCGCGGACCGCGCTGACCGAGATGCCCCCGGAGGTGCTGGCCTGCGAAGTGCCCGAGGCCGGGGTGATCTGGAAGTACGTCGGGGCGGGGGGCTTAGCCGGGGAGGCCGGCGTGCCCTGGCCGGACGCGCCGCTGGAGACCGCGCTCGGGTTGAGCTGCACCGCCGACGGGGAGCCGGACGAGCAGCCCGCCGCGAGCAGGGCGCTGGCGACGAGGACGGCGCCGGCGGCGTAGCGCCCGGCACGGCGGCGGGAGCGGCTCGACGGCGCTGGATTGCTCGCGGGCACGGTGATCCTCTCTCGGCCCCGGTTGCCTTCCCCGGCCGGCCGGTTCCCAGGGCGGCTCATCAGTTTATTCGGGTTTGTCGTCGGCCGTGGCGGCCAGGGGGAAAACCGCCCGGCGCCGGCGGGACCAGCCAGCCGCGGCACCGGCCGCCGCCACCACGAGCGCGGCGGCGGTCAGGGCCACGATCGCGTACTCAGGCCACGCCCCGACCCGGTCGGCGAGCGTCGTGTAGGTGACCAGCGGGACGCGCGCCTCAAGCTCGGCCTGCTGCCAGGTGCCGCTGGTCGTGATCAGCCGCCCGTCCGGGGCGATGATAGCGCTATAGCCGGTGGTGCTGGCGACCACCACGGCGCGGTCATGCTCGACCGCGCGGATCCGCGCCATGGCCAGTTGCTGGCCGGTCTCGCCGGTCTCGCCGTCGCGCTCGTAGGTGGCGTCGTTGCTCGGCATCGCCAGCAGGTTGGCGCCCGCGGCGACCTCCGACCGGGCCAGGTCGTCGAAGCCGATCTCCCAGCAGATCATCGAGCCGAGCCGGATCTGGCCGACGCTGAAGACCACGTTCCTGGTGCCGGGGGTGAAGTCCTGCGGCTGCAGGGCGGTCAGCGAGGTGACCTTCGAGAGCAGCGAGCGCAGCGGGATGTACTCGCCGAACGGCACGAGCTTCTGCTTGACGTAGGCGGCGGTCGGGCCCTGGCCCGGCAGCCAGAGCAGGCTGGCGTTGCGCACCGGGTCCTGCAGGACTGCCCCGACCAGGATCGGGCGGTTGATCGCGGCCGCCGCGCTGGCGATCTCCTGATAGACCGGCGGGTACCGGGTCGGGTCGATGTCGGTGGAGTTCTCCGGCCAGATGACCAGGTCGGGAGCGGGCTTGCGGCCAGCCGCGACATCGCGGGCCAAGGTCGCGGTGGCGTCCGCGTGGTTCTTGGTGACGGTCAGGGCGTTCAGCTGGGCGGCCAGCGTTCGCGCCCGCGGCACGTTCCCCTGGATCGCGGCGACCTCGGTGGTATGCGCGCCGGCCGGGACCGGGTCGAGGGTGATCGCGACCGGGAGCACCGCGAGGACGATGCTGCCCGCCAGGGCCGTGGCCGCCCGCGTGACCCGGCGTCGCCGCGAGCCCGGGCCGAGGGGCGCCCGGACGGGCCAGGCCGCCAGGACCAGCCAGGCCAGTGCCGCGCCGACGAGGGCGACGACGAACGACAGCAGCGGCGCCCCGCCGATCGCGGCCCACCCCTGGGCGGGCGTGCCCGCCTGGCTCATCGCCAGGCGGCCCCACGGGAAGCCGCCCCAGGGCCAGCGGTCCCGGATGGCCTCGGCCGCCACCCACCAGCCCGCCACCGCCAGCGGCCAGCCCGGCAGCCGCAGCAGCAGCCGCTGCCCGATCGCGAGCACGCCCATGATGACGGTCGAGGCGAGGGCCAGGGCCAGCCACGCGTACCAGGCCACGTTGGTGACCCACGACAGCAGCGGGAAGTAGAAGGCCGTCCCGAACACCAGCCCCACGCAGCACGAGGCACGCAGGCTGCGGCCGGACAGCGCGAGGACGAGCAGCGCCGGGCCGGCCACGGCGAGCGGCCACGCCCCGACGGGCGGGAACGCCGCCGCCAGGAGCAGGCCGCCCGCGAGGGCGGCCAGCAGCGCCCACCGCGTCCGCAGCGGGGCGGCCGGGCGGGCCGGGCGGGCGAGGGCCTGGTCGGCCGTTTCCTGCGCTTGAACCACCCTCGTAGGGTAAACCGGATCCCGGCTGGTCATCGCCGCCACGGCCCGGGGCGCCCCCGCCAGCACGGTCGGCGGGCGTCTCGCCGGAGCTCATCGCGCGGATGCCGGGCGGCCCGGCGCCGGCGCTGGGCCATGATCACTGGCTCTCCCGAGCCCGCCGCGTTTGGAACTCCGGTCCCCGGGGAGGCGTCTAACCTGACAAGGCCGGAAGGGGGTGCCAGGAATGCTGAAGCGCCGCAGGGAGCGCCCGCCGGGCGCGAACGAGGACATCACGGACGCGACCGCCGCCGAGGCGGCCCGGGTCGCCACCGAGCTGTCCGAGGCCGAGGACTTGCCCGAGGCCGAGGGCCTGGCGCAAGCGGCGGCCGAGGCCGCCGCTGACGTCCGGGCCGACCTGGCGGGAGCCGTCCGCCAGGAGCGGGGCTCGCGCCAGGTGACCGGGGCGATCGAGGCGGCCCGGGCCGGGATGGCCCGCCAGTCGTCGCGGGTCGCCCGCCGGGCCAGCGAGCGCACCGCGATCGTGGCCCAGACGGCCGGCCGCCGGACCCAGGGGGCGGCCGACACCGCCGGGCGAGGCACCCGAGCCGCCCGGCGGGGCATGTCGTCCGGCCTTACCTGGATGACCAGCCAGGTAGTGGCGATGGGGCCGCGGCTTAAGGTCAGGGATCGCGATGCCCTGCGCCTGAAGTTCCCTGGCCGCAGCGACGACGAGATCGCCGACCTGCTGGTGGAGCGGGCGGGCCGGGCGGCGGCGGCCGTGGGCGGGGCGACCGGTGCCTGGGCGGCGCTGCCGGTGCTGCCCGCGTTCCCGGCCGAGATCGCGGCCGAGACCCTCGCCGTGGTGGGGATCGAGATCAAGCTGGTGGCCGAGCTGCACGAGGTGCTGGGCCTGCCCGCGCAGGGCAACGTCGCCGAGAAGGCGCGCGCCTACATCGCCGCGTGGGCGAACCGGCGCGGGATCTTCGCCATTCACGGCGGCTTCGTGCTGGCGGCCGGCTCGCCGCTGGCGCGGCTACTGCGCCGGCGGCTCGCGGCCCGCGTCACCCGCAGCGCGTTCTCGCTCGCCCCGCTGCTGACCGGGGCGGTGGCCGGGGCCATCCTCAACCGCCGGGAAACTCGCCGGCTCGGACATGAGGTCCTGCGCGACCTTCGCCGTCATCAGCGCGAGACTATCAAGAGTGCGGTCATCACGGATTAGGTCGCCGAGGCTACTCGGACAACGGAAGGCTCCCCGGACGCCGGGGGACCCTCAGCAGCAGCCTGCCAGCGGCCCGCAGGTACCCCCGGACGAGGACTCCAGCCTGCACTACGGCACCCCCCGGGGCCGGTGGGTGCTCGCGGCGACCGTGCTCGGCTCGGGGATGGCGTCCCTGGACGCGACCGTCGTCGGCATCGCCCTGCCCGCGATCGCCCACGACTTCCACGCCCAGGTCGACAGCATGCAATGGGCGGTGGACGGCTACACGCTGACGCTCGCGGGCCTGCTGCTGCTCGGCGGCGCGCTGGGCGACTCGCTGGGCCGCCGCCGGCTGTTCCTCATCGGCTGCGCCTGGTTCACGGTCGCCAGCCTGGCCTGCGGCTTCGCGCCCGATGTCGGGTTCCTCATCGCCGCCCGGGCGCTGCAGGGCGTGGGCGCGGCCCTGCTGACCCCGGGCAGCCTGGCGATCTTGCAGGCGTCGTTCGCCCCGTCGGACCGGCCCCGGGCCATCGGCGCCTGGTCCGGCCTCGGCGGCGTCGCCACCGCGATCGGGCCGTTCCTGGGCGGCTGGCTGATCAGCGCCGTCTCGTGGCGGCTGGTGTTCTTCATCAACCTGCCGCTGGCCATCATCGTCATGGCCATCGCCGCCCGGCACGTCCCGGAGTCCCGCGGCGAGAAGCAGAAGGTGGACGTGACCGGGGCCGCCACGATCAGCCTGTCGCTCGCCGGCCTCACCTACGGCCTGATCGCGGCCTCGTCGCGCGGCTGGGGCTCGGCGGTCGTCCTGGGCTCCATCCTCGCCGGGGTCGTCCTGCTCGGGGTGTTCCTGTACGCCGAGAACCGCAACCCGGCGCCCATGCTGCCGCTGGGCATCTTCCGCTCCCGGCAGTTCTCCGCCGCCAACGCGGTGACCTTCGTGGTCTACGGGGCCATGGGGGCGATCTTCTTCCTCATGCCGGTCGTGCTGCAGGAGGTGTGCGGCTACAGCCCGCTCGAGGCCGGGGCGGCGCTGCTCCCGGTCACCGCCCTCATGCTGGTGCTGTCGGCGCGGGCCTCCGCGCTGGCCGCGCGGATCGGGCCGCGGCTGCCGATGACGGTCGGCCCGCTGCTGATCGCGGCCGGGATGGTGCTGTTCGTCCGGGTGGACGCCAGCGGCAACTACCTGACCGAGGTGCTGCCCGCGGCGCTGGTCTTCGGCCTCGGGACGTCGCTGAACGTCGCCCCGCTGACCGCGACCGCCCTGGCGGCCGCGCCCGCTGAGCACGCGGGCGTCGCCTCGGCCGTCAACAACGCCGTGGCCCGGGCCGCGAGCCTGATCGCGGTCGCGGTGCTGCCGGTCGTGGCCGGCATCACCGGGGACGTGTACCTGCACCCGGGCGAGCTCGCCCGCGCCTTCCACGTGGCCGTCTTGATCGCGGCGGCGTGGTGCGCGGCGGGCGGGGTGCTGGCCTTCGCCAGCATCCGCAACCCGGGCAGGGAGAAGGTCAAGCCATCCCCGGCACGGAACCGCGCTCCGTCCGGCCCGGCGCATCCTCGGTACTGCGCGGTGGACGGGCCGCCCTTGCGGCCCGGGGTGGCGGCCGCCGTCGCAGGACCTACACTCGACGGGGGGCCGGCCGCGGCCACCAGCCCGGACGCAGGTCAGGAGCCCAGGACATGAATGCCAACGCCGCCCCGGACGCCGCCGCCCGCCCGGTGGCCGCCCGCCCGGTGACCACCGACCCGGCGGCCACGCAGGCCGTGCGCGACGCCGCCCGGGCCGCGAAGTCGGCCACGGCGAGCCTCGCCAGCGCCCCGGACGCCGTCATCGACGAGGCGCTGCGCGCGATGGCGGCCGCCCTGACGGCGGCGGCCCCCGCCGTCCTGGCCGCCAACGGCGACGACATGCGGCGGGCGGCCGAGGGCGGCCTGCCGGCCGCGATGCAGGACCGGCTCAAGCTGGACGAGGCGCGGCTGCGGGCCATGGCCAGCCAGCTGGAGATCCTGGCCGGGGTACCCCACGAGCCGCTGGCGCGGAAGGTCCGCGACCTGCCTGACGGCCTGGTCGTGCGGGAGCGCCGCCGCCCGGTCGGCGTCATCGGCGCCAACTTCGAGGCCCGGCCGAACGTCACCATCGACGTCGCCTCCCAGCTGGTCAAGTCGCGCAACGCGGGCGTCCTGCGCACCGGCAGCGCTGCCCTGCGGTCGGCCAGCGCGCTGGCCGACGAGGTGATCGCGCCCGCGCTCGCCCGGGCCGGCCTGCGCCCGGAGGCGATCCAGCTCGTCCGCGCGCCCGGCCAGGCGGCCGCCTACGCGCTGGTCCGCGAGCCCGGCCTGGTGCCGCTGGTCATCTTGCGCGGCAGCGGCGACAGCACCCGCGCGCTGGCCGCCGAGGGCGCCGCGCACGGGGTGCGGACCCTGGCCCACGCCGACGGTGGCGGCGTCCTGTACCTGCACCCGTCGGCCGACCGGGACGTGGCCGCGCGCCTCATCGCCGCCAGCGTGGACCGCCTCGGGGTCTGCAATCGCCTCAACCTGCTGCTCATCGACCAGCAGGTGTGGGACGCCTGGCTGCCCGAGGTGCGCGCCCAGCTGGCGGAGCTGGGCATCGCCGCCTCGCTGCCCCCGCACGAGCACCGGCTGGGTTATGAGTGGGCGCTGGACGCGGGCCGGGAGGCGACCGTGACGATCGCGCCCGCCGGCGGGCCAGCGCAGGCCGCCGCGATCGCCAACGACGAGACGTCCGGCCTCGCGGCCGGCATCGCCGCCGCCGACGCCGCCGCCGCCGGGGAGTTCCTCGACCGGTACGCCGGGACCGGGGCCTTCTGGAACGCGACGACCCGCCTGCTCGATGGCTTCAGGCTGCTCGGCGTGCCGGAGACGGGGATCAACATCGACGCGCTGCCCGGTCCCCGCGGCCCCGTCACCTTCCGTGACCTGGTGCTGCGGCAGTTCGTGGTGACACCTGCGTAGGCTCATCACATCATGGTGATTTAGCTGCGGAGAAGGCTGCTAACTACCGATACTCAGGGTGTGGTGGGCGAGGAGTTCGCGGCCTGGCTGGCGGCCGCCAAGGGGGGTAACGAAGCCGCGTTCTCAGCCCTATGGCGGGATGCCAACCCGGCCCTCCTGCGCTACCTGCGGGTGGTCACGCCCGAGCATGCCGAGGACGTCGCGGCCGAGACCTGGGTCCAGGTCCTGCGCGGGCTCCGCCAGTTCACGGGCGATGAGCGCGCCTGGCGGGCCTGGCTGTTCACGATCGCCCGGCGCCGGGTCCTGGACCAGGTCCGGCACCGCAGCCGGCACCCGGCCGAGCCGCTGGACGACCTGCACGCGGCCGACCTGCCCCGGAGCCCCGACGCCGAGCAGGTCGCGCTGGACAACATCGCCACCGAGCGGGCAATCGCGCTGGTCTCCCGGCTGCCCGCGCAGC
Organism: Trebonia sp.; assembly: GCA_036276115.1. Lineage (GTDB taxonomy): Bacteria > Actinomycetota > Actinomycetes > Streptosporangiales > Streptosporangiaceae > Trebonia. The sequence continues at coordinate 1,896 of DATBEM010000170.1, read as the reverse complement.
AGGCCGAGGTCATCATGCTGCGCGTCGTGGCGGGCCTGGAGACCGAGGTCGTCGCCAAGATGCTGGGGCGCTCGCCCGGGGCCATCAGGGTGGCCGCCCACCGCGGGCTGAAGAAGCTGGCGACGCTGCTGTCAGGGGCAGGTGTAACGCTTTGAGCAGGTATGGCGTTCCAGGTGATGACATGCGTGACGGATTCTCGCGAGGATGGCGGGGGCACGGGTCGCCCGGCGACCCTGACCTCGACGCCACGCTGCCCATCGCCCCGCTGTTCGACGCGCTGCTCTCGCCCGACGCGGCCGAGGCCCTGCTCGACGGGCGGGCGCCGCGCGTCCCGCCGCCGCCGGAACTGCGGCCGCTGGAGGACATGGTCGCCGCGTTGCGGGCTCCCGCCTACGGGGCCTTCCCGCGCGGCGAGGAACGGGTCCTGGCTGCCTTCCGGGCCCTGTCCGGACGGCCCGGGGCAGGGCCGCGCGCGGCCGGCGCGAACGGGGCCGGGCCGGGCGACGGCAGCCTCGATGACACCCGGATTGACGGCCCGTGGCCCGACGCCCCCTGGCTGGACGGCCAGTGGGGGCAAGGACGGCCCGGGCGCCCCCCGCGCCGGCGCGAACGGCCCCCCGGCCGGCCGCCCGCGCGCCGGCGGCTAGCGCTCGCGACCGCCTCCGCGGCCGCGTTCGTCCTGGTCATGGGGATTATCGCCTACACCGGGGTCCTGCCTGGGCCATTCCAGCGGGCCGCCCACGTCGCGATCGGCGCTCCGTCGGTCCAGCGGACGACGCCCCCCGCGCACCCCGCCCCGCGGGCGACCGGGGGCGGAGGCGGCCTGGCCGGGTCCTCCGCGACCGCCCCGGTCGCGCCGACGCAGGCCCCGCGAGCTCATGCCTCGGCCGGGCCGACGCCGTCCGCCACCGCCACGCCGCGCACTGCGGCCCAGATGTGCCAGGCCTACCTCGCGGACCCGCTGCACGACGCGAGCGACTTCCGGAAGCTCGCCGCCATCGCCGGCGGGCCGCTGAAGGTGTGGGCGTACTGCCTGCCGTTCTTCCGCGACGGGAAGGGCAAGCCGTTCCCGTTCCCGTTCGGCGGGCCCGGCGGCATCCCGGGCCCGAGCGCCCCGGTCCCCGGGGCCGGCCCTGGCCCGGGCGGCGGCAACGGGCAGGCTGGCGGGCCCGGCCCGGGCGACGACGCCGCCCCGGGCGCCGCCCGGGGCGGCAGCTCACCGGGGTTGGCGGCCCCGGCCCGGGGGATGTCCCCCGCGCCCGGCGGTAACCCGGGCAGCCCGGGTTCCGGCGATGGCTCCGGGGACGGCGGCGCCTCGGGCAATGGCCCGGGCCAGGCCGGGCAGTAGCAGATCGCGGCCCGCGGCGGCCGGGTCACGCCGACCTCGGGTCAGCACGCCTGGTGGCGGGCGCGGTACCCGGCCGGGGCGGTTCCGAGGACGTCGCCGCTGCCGCCCGGCTCCAGGTAGAGCGTGATCGCCCAGTGGTCGCAGGAGTCAGTCCCGGTGACGCTTTGGGCGGGATCTTGCTGGCTCGTGAACGTGATCGCCGCCGCCTCGCCGCGGTCGCCGAAGGCGGAGATCCCGGCCAGCGTGGCGGCCGAGTCGATGGTCGAGGAGTACCCGTCATCGAAGCGCGCGCGGGTTTCGGTGGCCGCCTGGCCGGGGTCCAGCAGGCGGGCGTACGCCTGGTAGTCGTGGGCGTTGATCGCGCCGAAGTACGACCGCACGAAGGCGAGGACCGCGGGCTCGGCCCCGTCCGCCCGCGCCCGTGCGGTCACGGCGACCGGGATCGCCCCGTCCGGGGCCGGCGGCGTAACCGTCGTCCCGGGGGCGGTGGCCGACGGGCTGGCGGCCGGGCTGGCCGGGGGCGGCGCCCCGGTTGGCGGTAGCGCCGA
>DATBEM010000169.1:0-10438 GCA_036276115.1 Trebonia sp. | reverse complement strand
CAGCCGGACGCGAGGCTGTGGTCAAGGTCGGCCAGGAGGTCGCCGGCCGGCTCGATCCCGGCCGACAGCCGGATCAGCGCCGGGGGGGCGGTCTCGGCCGCCCACCGGGCGCGCCGCTCCCAGGTCGACTCGACGCCGCCGAAGCTCGTCGCGGGCACGATGAGGCGGGCCGCGGCGATGACTGCGTCCGCCTCCGCCGCTGTCCCCGGAGCACTGGCCGTCCCGGCCCCGCCGCCCGCCCCGGCCAGCTCGAACGACAGCAGCGGGCCGGACCCGGCCGGCATCTGCGCGCGGGCCACGTCCGCCGTCGCCGGCGTCATCCCCGGGTAGTGCACCGCCGCCACCCGCCGGTGGCCCGCCAGGTAGCGGGCGATCGCGGCGGCGTTGGCGCACTGGCGCTCGAGCCGTAGCGGCAGCGTCTTCAGGCCGCGCAGCACCAGCCAGCTCTCGAACGGCCCGGGGATGGCGCCGCCGGCCGTCCGCCAGTCCCGCACCCGGGCCGCCAGCCCCTCGTCGCGGGTGACCACGGCCCCGCCGAGCACGTCCGAATGGCCCGAGATCGACTTGGTCAGCGAGTACACCGACGCGACGGCGCCGAGGTCGAGCGGCTTTTGCAGCAGCCCGGTCGCGACCGTGTTGTCCACCACCAGGGCAGCGCCGGCCCCGGCGGCGATCGCCGCCAGGCGCCGCAGGTCCGCGACCCGCAGCAGCGGGTTGGTCGGCGTCTCGGCCCACAAGACGGCGGGCCGCTCCCGCACCGCCCGCTCCACCGCCGCCAGGTCCAGCAGGTCCACCGCGACCGCCTCGGCCCCGTGCGGCCGCAGCCGGGCCGCCATCGCCAGCGTGTTGTAGTACCCGTCGCCGGGGAACACGATCCGCTCCGGCGCCCGGCCCTGCCCCCCGTCGGCCAGCGCCAGCATCAGCGCCATCGACGCCGCCTGGCCGGAGGGGAAGGTCACCGCCCGGGCGTCCTCGATCGCGCCGAGCGCGTCCTCGACCGCCGCCCAGCCCGGGTTCGCCATCCGGCCGTAGCCGCGGGCCGGGTCGGGCTCTCCTTGCGACACGTACGTGCTGGTCGCCAGCAGGGGAGGGGCGAGCGGCGCGCCGGCGGCGCGCTCGCTCCCCGCGTGCACGATGCGTGCCTCAACCGAGAAGTCCATGACCCTATTGTCGCAAGCAGGCAACTTCACCAGCAGGCACGTCATCAGCAGGCTCCCGCCCCACGAAGCGCGCTGGCACTCTGGCTCACCGGGGTGGCTCGCCACGACGAGGGCAGTGCCGGACTGGGGACAGGGCCGGACGAGGGACAGGGCCGGACTGGGGACAGGGCCGGACTGGGGACAGGGCCGGGCTGGGGACAGGGCCGGACGAGGCCCGGGCCGCGCGGCGGCGGCTCGGCGAGCGCCCGGTTCCCTGCTGATGGAGCCTGAATGGGGTAATCCGCCCCCCGCCGGGGGCGCGAAACAGCGCGACACGCGCCGGATGTGCCAGGTATGGCCGGGTCGCCCGAGCAGTATTGGACCCATGCATGCCCGCGCGCTGACCGGTTCCGACCTCGCCGACGCCAAGGCCGGCCCGGGCGCGCTCGCGCCCGGCTCCCCGCCGCCCGTGGCCGCTCCGGGCGGCCCTGCTGGCGGTGGCACCGCTGGCGGTGGTGCTGGTGGCGGTAGCGCTGCTCCGGGCGGCGCCGCTGCGGGCGGGCCGGCCCTGGCCGGGTCGCTGGCCGGCGTGCGCGGCCGGGCCCGGGCGCTGCGGGAACTGCTCGACCGGCCGCTGACGCCTTATTACCTGATCCTCGGCATCACCGCCCTGTTGCTGCTGCTCGGCCTGGTCATGGTGCTGTCGACCGGGTCCATCCGCGACCTCACGGCCGGCTACTCGCCCTACTCGGACTTCATCAAGCAGCTCGTCGGCGTGCTGGTGGCCATCCCGGTGACCTGGGTGGTCGCCCGCAGCTCGCCCCGGGTGTTCCGCGCGGCCGGCTACCCGCTGCTGGCGGTGTCGATCATCGGCCTCGCGCTGACGTTCATCCCCGCCGTCAGCCCGCCCGTCAACGGGGCGTCCCGCTGGATCATGATCGGGCCGGTCCAGTTCCAGCCGTCCGAGCTGGCCAAGCTCGCCCTCGTCGTGTGGGGGGCCGACCTGCTGGCCCGCAAGGAGAAGCTCGGCCTGCTGCGCGACTGGCGTCACATGCTGGTCCCGCTGATGCCGGGCGCCGGGCTGCTCGCCATGCTCGTCATCGCGGGCGATGACCTCGGCACCACGATCATCTTGGTCATCATCTTGCTGGCCCTGCTGTGGGTGGCGGGCGCCCCCGGGCGCGTGTTCACCCTGATGCTCATCCTCATGGGGCTGGTCCTGGTCCTGCTGATGGTCACCTCGCCCTACCGGGCCGAGCGGCTCACCAGCTTCCTCAACCCCCGGTCCGACCTCGGCGGGGTGAACTACCAGGGCAATAACGGCCTGGTCGCGCTCGGCTCGGGCGGCTTCTTCGGCGTCGGCCTCGGGGCCTCGGGCGCCAAGTGGGGCTACGTGCCCGAGGACTGGAGCGACTACATCTTCGCGATCATCGGCGAGGAGCTCGGGCTCGTCGGCACGCTGTGCGTCACCGCGCTGTACGGCGCCCTCGCCTACGCCGGGCTGCGGGTGGCCCGGCGCGCGGAGGACACGTTCAGCCGCCTGGCCGCCGCCGCCATCACGATCTGGGTAGCAATGCAGGCGATCGTTAACATGGGGGCCGTGATCGGGGTCCTGCCCATCACCGGGATCCCGTTGCCGCTGGTCTCCGAGGGATTGTCCTCCGTTCTGGTGACGATGGTGGCGCTCGGCGTCCTCATGTCCTTCGCCCGCCGGGCGCCCGGTGCCCGGGAGGCATTGGCGGCACGTGGCCCCAGTCTGGGCGAGCACGCTCTAAGCTGGCTGGGCCGAGGTAGGCACCGCTGACGTTTACCCGCGGGTGAGGCAGGAACGTCAGTAGATGATGACGAGGAGCGTGGTATGAGGGTTGTTCTGGCCGGCGGGGGGACAGCCGGGCACGTCGAGCCTGCACTCGCTCTCGCGGACGCGCTACGGCTGGCCGACGAGAGCATTGCCGTGACGTGCCTGGGGACCGAGCGGGGCCTGGAGACCCGGCTAGTGCCGGCCCGCGGCTATGAGCTGGAGCTCATCCCGGCGGTGCCGGTGCCGCGGTCGGTCAGCCCCAGGCTGCTCACGGTGCCCGGGCGGCTGGCCGGGGCGGTCCACCGGGCCGGGCAGGTGCTGGACAAGGTGCACGCGGACGTGCTGGTCGGCTTCGGCGGCTACGTCTCCGCGCCCGCCTACCTCGCCGCCAAGCGGCACAACGTGCCGATCGTCGTGCACGAGGCCAACCCGTCGGCCGGGTTCGCCAACCGGCTCGGGGCGATGCTCACCACGCACGTCTACACCAGCCAGCCCGAGACCGCGAAGCTGCGCGGCGAGTACATCGGGCTGCCGATCCGGCGGCAGATCGCCGAGCTGGACCGGCTCGCCCTCGGCGACAAGGCCCGGGCGCACTTCGGGCTGCGCACCGACATGCCGGTCCTGCTGGTCACCGGCGGCTCGCAGGGCGCCCGCTCGCTGAACCGCGCCCTGGCGGGCGCGGTCGCGGCCATCCGCGCCGCCGGAGTGCAGGTCCTGCACGTGACCGGCCCCAAGAACTCCGCTGAGGTCTCCGCGCCGGCGGGCAACGTGCCCTACGTGGCCGTCCCCTACGTGGACCGGATGGACCTCGCCTACGCCGCGGCCGACTTCGCCTTGTGCCGGGCCGGCGCGATGACCTGCGCCGAGCTCACCGCCGTGGGCCTGCCGGCCGCGTACGTGCCGCTCCCGCACGGCAACGGGGAGCAGCGCCTCAACGCCCTGCCCATCGTGCAGCAGGGCGGCGGCATGATCGTCGACGACGCCGAGCTCACCCCGGACTGGATCAAGACGACGCTGCTGCCGGTCCTCACGAACATCGACCGGGTCGTCAGCATGTCCGAGGCCGCCGCGAGCCTCGGCCGCAAGGACGCCGACCGGGCGCTGGCGGCGGCGGTCATCGAGGTCGCCGCCGCCGCCGCGCCGAGGCCGGCCGCCGCCGCCCTGCCGCCCGCCCTGCCGCCCGCCCTGCCGCCGGCCCTCCCGGCCGCGCTGCCCCCCGCCCCGCCCGCGCCGCCGGACGCGTCCCGCTACCAGCCCACCCCCACCCCGGAGGGCGGCTTCTTCCGGCCCACCGGGGAGCGGGCGCAGAGCCAGCGGGCGTCCGGCTTGAAGCCCGGCGGTCCCGGGCGCGCCCCCGGCCAGCCCCCGGGCCTGCCCCAGCGCCAGGTTCCCCAGCGCCAGGTTCCCCGGCCCGGCCCCGGAGCACCGCCTGCCCCCGACCAGTCGTTCGGGCAGTCGTCGCCCGGGCCGCAGGCGCCGGCGGGGCGGATCCCGCCGCTGGGGCACCCGCGGCCGCAGCCGCCCGCCCCCGGCCGGCACCGCCAGGCCCGGTAGCGAGCCCCGCCTTGCCGTGCGGGAAAGGCCGCTCGTAGTCCCGGGAAACGCCAGCAGCCCCCAGAAGGAGATGCGTACCTGATGGCGCTCGTCAAGCCAGCCGACGTGGTTCCGCTGCGCGACCTCGGGCGGGTGCACCTCGTCGGCATCGGCGGGGCCGGCATGTCCGCGATCGCGCGGATCATGCTCGCCCGCGGGGTCGCCGTCTCCGGGAGCGACGCGGCCGAGTCGGTCACGCTCAAGGAGCTGGCGGCGCTCGGCGCGCGGGTACACGTCGGCCATGACGCCGCCAACCTCGGCGACGCCGGCACCCTCGTGGTGTCCAGCGCCATCCGCGAGCAGAACCCCGAGCTGGTGGCGGCGCGGCAGCGCGGCCTGCGGGTCCTGCACCGGGCCGGGGCGCTCGCGTCGCTGGCGGACGGCCGCCGGGTCATCGCCGTCACCGGGACGCACGGCAAGACCACGACCACGTCGATGATCGCCACGATCTTGCTCGGGGCGGGCGCCGAGCCGGGCTACGCCATCGGCGGGACCCTCGCGTCGACCGGGGTCAACGCGGCCGACGGGCCCGGCCGGGACTTCGTCATCGAGGCCGACGAGAGCGACGGCTCGTTCCTCATGCTCGCGCCCGACGCCGCCGTCATCACCAACGTCGATGCCGACCACCTGGACAACTATGGCACGGTGGCGGCCTACCAGGCCTCCTTCACGGCCTTCTGCGAGCGCATCGTCCCCGGCGGGATCCTGCTGGCCTGCGCCGATGACCCCGGGGCGGCGCAGGTGGCGGCCCACGGGGCGGCGCGGGGCCTGCGGGTGCGCACCTACGGGGAGTCAGCCGCGGCCGACTACCGGCTCGCCCGCGCGACCGTGGACGGCATGACCACCCGGTTCCGCGTGCAGGGCCCGGCCGGTGAGCTCGACATCCAGGTGGGCGTCCCCGGCCGCCACTACGCGCTGAACGGGACCGCCGCCCTGGCGATCGCGGCCGAGACCGGGACCGACCCGCAGGCCGCCGCGGCGGCCCTGGCCGGGTACCAGGGCGCCGGCCGCCGGATGGAGCCCAAGGGGGAGGCCCGCGGCGTGCGGGTCCTGGACACCTACGCCCATCACCCGACCGAGATCGCGGCCGACCTGGCCGCGGCGAAGGACATCGCCGTCGGCGGCCGGGTGATCGCGGTGTTCCAGCCGCACCTGTTCAGTCGCACCCGGATCTTCGCGGCCGACCTCGGCGCGGCCCTGGCCCGGGCCGACGAGGCCATCGTGCTGGACGTGTACGCGGCCCGGGAGGACCCCGAGCCCGGCATCACCGGGCAGGTCGTCGTCGACGCGGTGCCCGGCGGCGCCCGCTACGTCCCGCTCGCGGCCGACGTCCCCCGGGCGGTCGCCGCCCTCGCCAAGGCCGGTGACGTGGTCCTGACCATGGGCGCGGGCGACATCACGCGCGTCGGCCCGCTGATCCTGGCCGAGATCGCCGCCGGCCAGTGACCACCACGCCCGACGCGCCGCAGGAGCGTGCCCCGGCCGCCCCGGTGGTGAGCGCTCCGGCCGCGAGCGCCCCGGCTGCCAGCGCGCCCGGGCCGGCCGGGAGTGCCCGGCCCGGGCGGCGGCCGATGAGCCCGCGCCGCAAGTGGCGGGCTGCCTTCTTCGTGCTGGCGGGCGTCGGCATCCTGGGCGCCGTCGGCTGGGCGCTGCTCGGGTCGCAACTGCTCGTCGTCCGCGTCGTCGCCGTCAGCGGCAACCACCTCGTCAGCGACAGCCAGGTGCTGGCGGCGGCGGACGTGCCCGGGGGCACCCCGCTCATCCGCGTCGACCCGGTTAAGGTCGCCCGCCAGGTGGAGGGCATCCGCCAGGTGGCATCGGCCACGGTGACCAAGAACTGGCCCGACGGGCTGTCCATCACGGTCTCCGAGCGGGTCCCGGTCATGGCCGTCGCGATGGCCGGCGGCGGGTATGACCTGCTGGACCACGACGGCGTCATCGTCACCTGGTCCAGCGCCAAGCCGGCGAGGCTGCCGCTGCTGCTCGCCAGCCGCCCGGGCGGCGAGCTGCGGGGCGACCCCGGCGTCGCGGCCGCGTCGCAAGTCCTGGCCGGGCTCCCGTCCTGGCTGGCGCCGCAGGTCGCGCGGGTCGCGGTGCGCGAGCCGGACATCGCGGTGACCTTCTACCTGTCCGGCGGCCAGACGGTGGTGTGGGGCGGGACCGACAGGACCCAAGTCAAGGCGCGCGAGCTTGCTATCCTGATGGGCGGCCGGGCGCGTTACCTTGACGTGAGCGCACCGGGCACCGTCGTCACGAAGTGACGGGCTGATGGCGGAGGGTGCCTCGCATGGGCTTGGCTCACGACACGATAAGAGGTTGGCCGCGTGGTTAGTTGACCCTGGTGCCGAGCCACCCTACTGTCCCTATCAATCGTAGGACAGCATAACTCTAAATCTCAACCTGAAGGTGATACCCGCTGGCGGTGAATTCCGCCGGCGCGCTTCAGGGCCGGGGCCGGGCGGGGCGGGGATCGCAAGTCGCCAGGTCCGGGGCAGTTGGACGAGCGGAAAGGTACCCTCCTCGTGGCAGCACCGCAGAACTATCTGGCGGTCATCAAGGTCGTCGGAATCGGCGGGGGCGGCGTGAACGCCGTCAATCGCATGATCGAAGAGGGACTCAAGGGCGTCGAGTTCATCGCGATTAACACCGATGCGCAGGCCTTGCTGATGAGCGATGCCGACGTCAAGCTCGACGTGGGCCGTGAGCTCACCCGCGGCCTCGGGGCCGGGGCCAACCCCGACGTCGGCGCCCGCGCGGCCGAGGACCACCGCGAGGAGATCGAGGAGGTGCTCAAGGGCGCCGACATGGTCTTCGTCACCGCCGGCGAGGGCGGCGGGACCGGCACCGGCGGCGCGCCCGTCGTCGCCAGCGTCGCCCGCTCCCTCGGCGCGCTGACCATCGGCGTGGTCACCCGCCCGTTCGGCTTCGAGGGCAAGCGGCGCGCGGTCCAGGCCGAGGTCGGCATCGAGCGGCTGCGGGCCGAGGTCGACACGCTCATCGTCATCCCGAACGACCGGCTCCTTTCCATCTCCGACCAGCACGTCAGCGTGCTCGACGCGTTCAAGGCGGCTGACCAGGTCCTGCTTTCCGGTGTTCAGGGCATCACCGACCTGATCACCACCCCCGGCCTTATCAACCTCGACTTCGCCGACGTCAAGTCGGTCATGTCCGGGGCCGGGTCGGCGCTGATGGGCATCGGGTCCTCGCGCGGCGACGACCGCGCCGTCGCGGCGGCCGAGATGGCGATCTCCTCCCCGCTGCTGGAGGCCTCCATCGACGGCGCCCACGGCGTCCTGCTGTCCATCCAGGGCGGATCGGACCTCGGCCTGTTCGAGATCAACGAGGCGGCGCAGCTCGTCTCCAACTCGGCCGCGGTGGACGCCAACATCATCTTCGGCGCCGTCATTGACGACGCGCTCGGCGACGAGGTGCGGGTGACCGTCATCGCCGCCGGCTTCGACGAGCAGCAGCCGGTGCGCCGGGCCACCCCGGCCGTCGGCTACGGCGCCTCGCCCGCGACGGCCGCGGCGGGCAGCCCGGCCGCGAGCGGATCGGCCGCGCCCGCCGGGCCGGCCGCCTCCGGCGGCCCTGCCTTCGGAAGCTCCGCCGCGGGCGGTGCCCCGGCGCGCTCGTCCGGCCCGTCGAGCTGGGGCCAGGCCCGCCCGTCGAGCCCGGGCCCGTCCGCTGGCGGCGCGAGCGCCGATGCCGGCGGCGGTTCCGCCTCGCGGCTGACGGCGCCGGCGCCGGGAACGCGCGGGGCGGGCCTGCCCGCCCACACGCCCCCGGCCGGCATCCCGGCGGCCGGGCCGGTCGCGGAGATCCCGGTCCAGGCCGGGTCGCAAGTGCCGGCCGCCGCCTACATGCCAGCCCCGGTCGCGTTCGTCACCGGCGAGGAAGACGAGGACGAGTACGCGTCCCTCGACCACGACGACTACCAGGCCGACGACGGCCAGGCGGGCGACATCGCCCCGTCCGGCTGGCAGGAGACCGTCCGGGCCGCGCCGGACAAGTCGTTCGACGTGTCCGCGCCGCGCCGGCGGCCGGTCGTCTTCGAGGAGGACGACGACCTGGACGTGCCCGACTTCCTCAAGTGAGCCCATCCCGGCCGGCCCCGGGGGTGACCCGGTGCCGGTAGGCCCCGGGCCGGCCGGGGAGGCCGGCCAGGAGCGCCAGGCCGCCCTGGCGGCAGGCCTGGCCGCCGTGCGGGAGCGGATCGCGGCTGCCTGCGCCGCCGCCGGGCGCGACCCCGGCGACGTGACGCTTATCGCGGTGACCAAGACCTATCCCGCCAGCGACGTGCGGGCGCTGCGCGACCTGGGCTTGCGCGAATTCGGCGAGAACCGTGACCAGGAGGCCGGCCCCAAGGCGGATGCCTGCGCCGGGCTCGGCATCACCTGGCACTTCGTCGGGCAGGTGCAGACGCGCAAGGCCGCCAGCGTGGCCCGCTACGCCGACGTCGTCCACTCGCTGGACCGGGCCCGGCTCGCCCGGCACCTGGGCACCGCCGCCCGCGCGGCCGGCCGCGAGCTCACCTGCCTGGTGCAGGTGAGCATCGACGGCGACCCGGAGCGCGGCGGCGTCCCGCCCGCTGGCGTCGCCGAGGTCGCCGAGGCGATCGAGTCCGAGGGCGGCCTCGCGCTCGGCGGGGTGATGGCGGTCGCGCCGATCGGAATGCCCCCTTCCGCCGCCTTTGACATCCTTCGTCGCTGCTCGGATACGGTGCGTGCTGTGCGACCACGCGCGAGCGTGATCTCCGGCGGGATGAGCGGCGACATGGAAGACGCGATCGCGGGTGGCGCGACACACCTGAGAATTGGTACGGCGTTGCTCGGCGATAGAAAGCCTCCGGTCCGGTAATGTCCGTCGCAGCAGGAGTGGTTCAGGTACGCGGCGACGCGAGGGCGAGTGCACGACGGAGGGCTGAAGGATGGCCAGCGCGATGCGCAAGATGGCGGTCTACCTAGGCCTCGTAGAGGATGACGATCGTCCCTATCAGGACAAGTACGACGCGTACGAGGACTACGGCGAGTACGACGACGATGACGCGCCTGACATGACGGAGTCCTCTCCCGGGGTCTACGGCGGGGCAGCGGCCCCCCGGGAGGCCGGCGCCGTCCGCGCCGACTACGCCGGGTACCCGCCCGCCGAGCCGGACCTTCCGCAGCAGGTTGACCTGCTTCGGATCACAACGCTCCACCCGCGCACTTACAATGAAGCTCGCACCATCGGTGAGCACTTCCGTGAGGGCACCCCGGTGATCATGAACCTGACCGAGATGGTCGACAGCGACGCCCGGCGTCTCGTCGACTTCGCGGCCGGGCTGATCTTCGGCCTGCGGGGGTCCATCGACAAGGTGACGAACAAGGTCTTCCTGCTCTCGCCGGCGAACGTCGAGGTGACGGCGGAGGACAAGGCTCGTATCGCCGAGCGGGGCTTCTTCAACCAGAGCTAGCTCGGGGGTGGCGTCGTCGTGAGAGGCAGGATGGCCCGGTGGCGATCCTTCAGATAGTCGTCCGTTACGTGCTGGAGCTGTTCCTGGTGCTGCTGATCGGCACCATGATCATCAGCTGGATACGGGCCTTCGCGCGTGACTGGGAGCCGCGTGGCGTCGTGCTGGTGATCTGCGAGTCGGTCCTGACCGCGACCGACCCGTTCCTGAAATTCCTGCGCCGCTACATCCCTCCCCTCCGGCTAGGTACAGTAGCCCTTGACCTCAGCTTCATGGTGCTGTTCGTCGTGGTACTTATTTTGCTGGAAGTGGTCGTGCCTCTCCTGTGATCGTGTACCGTGCTGACAGGACGGTGCTTAGGACCAGGACGGTGCAGGGAACGCGTGTTTGCCAGGAACGCCGGTTTTGCGGTGAACCCGAACACTAAGTTCACTACGAACACTGTGCTCAGTTCGA